>CABZHQ010000011.1 GCA_902525585.1 uncultured Prochlorococcus sp.
ATCTTCTGGTATGAAACAGGTCGTAAAGGATTTCAAACCAAATTCTCTAGAGGATATTTCTTCCATTCTGGCCCTTTATAGACCTGGTCCTCTTGATGCGGGCCTTATACCTAAGTTCATAAATCGAAAAAACGGTAATGAAAAGGTTGATTTCCCTCATCCTTTTATTAAGTCAATTCTCACTGAAACCTATGGAATTATGGTTTACCAAGAACAAATCATGAAAATTGCTCAAGACTTAGCTGGTTATTCTTTAGGTGATGCTGATTTACTTCGTAGAGCAATGGGTAAAAAGAAAGTATCTGAGATGGTGAAGCATAGGAATATTTTTGTAGACGGTTCAATGAAGAAAGGTGTAAATGAAAAATTAGCAAATGATCTTTTTGACCAAATGGTTTTATTTGCAGAATATTGTTTTAACAAAAGCCACTCAACTGCTTATGGTGCTGTAACTTATCAAACTGCATTTTTAAAAGCCCATTTTCCTGTTGCATATATGGCAGCTCTCTTAAGCGTAAATTCTGGCTCTAGCGACAAGATGCAAAGATATATTTCTAATTGTTATTCCATGGGTATAGAAGTTATTTCACCAAGCATTAATTTCTCTGGAGTTGATTTTACAATTAAGAATAATCAGATTTTATTCGGGCTATCTGCAATTAAGAATTTAGGTGATTCTGCAATAAGAAATATAATTGAGAACCGCAATAGTTTTGGAATTTTTAAGTCATTATCTGATTTGTGTGACCGTTTGCCCTCTAATGTTCTTAATAAAAGAAGTATTGAATCTCTAATTCATTGTGGAGCACTAGATGAGTTTTCAAATGATAATAATAGAGCTCAGTTATTGTCAGATCTCGAACATGTTATTGAATGGGCCTCTTCAAGAAATCGTGATAGATTATCTGGTCAAGGAAATCTATTTGACTCTAGAGAAGAATTTTCTAATATTGTTTTTTCAGATTCTCAATTAGCTAAGGTTGATGATTATTCACTTATTGAGAAGTTAAAGTTGGAAAAGCAGTTGTTGGGCTTTTATTTATCTGATCATCCTCTAAAGCATTTAACTAAGCCAGCAAAACTTATATCACCTATAAGTATTTCGCAGTTAGAAGAAACAAAAGATAGAACCAAAGTCTCTTTAGTAGGAATGATCCCTGATTTGAAGCAAATTACAACGAGAAAAGGAGATAGGATGGCTATGGTTCAGTTAGAAGATCTTTCCGGGGGTTGCGAAGCAATAGTTTTTCCAAAAACTTATGTCAGATTATCAGAATTTCTATTGACTGATACTCGATTATTGGTTTGGGGAACAATAGATAAAAAAAGTGATAGGACCCAATTAATAATTGATGATTGTAGAGAAATAGATAATCTTAAATTGCTTATTATTAATCTTGAAAGTTCTCAAGCATCAGATGTAAGAGTACAAAATACTTTGAGAGACTGTTTAATTAAATTTAAACCAGATAAAGGCAAATGTGGAATTAAGATTCCTGTTTTAGCGGCAGTAAGAAATAAAAATAGTGTTACCTACGTTAAATTTGGTGAACAATTCTGCATTGGAGATATTCAAGGAGCATGCAAATTATTAGAAGATAAATCATTCCAAGTTAATTTGAAATCTTTAGTTTCTTAGATTAACTTTTATCCTCGAAATTTTGAGTTGCTGGTTTGAAAGCTGCTTTTGCTCGTTGGATGTTCATTGGAATATTTTCAATACCAAAAAATGAACCCGGCTCTTTATCCCAACTAGCTGATAATATGCCAAAACTCAATCCTGCTAAACCTAACAAGAAAAACAATGCTGAAATTGCAATTGTTGAGGAAGGAGGTATTTCAGCAATATTTCTTGTAACTATAATGTAGCTAATAACAAAAACAGACATTCCTAATATTGTCGGTATTCCAGCTGTAAAGAATATTCTTCTTGCCATTCTGTCAGCAACATATTTTGGGATGCCACTTGATGATCGCTTTGGCTTGGTTACAGGAATAGATGTTTTTTCTAGATTAGCGAAAGCAGTTGTTTCAGAATAGTTTTTTTTCTTTTTATTTTGTGTCTTTTTTTTTGATTGCTTTTTTTTCATTAATTGAGATCATCCTCTGATTCCAATTTTCTTTACTAGTTCTTGATATTTTTGTACGTTTTTGTCTTTTATGTAAGACAGTAATCTTTTCCTTTTACCAATCATTTTTAATAATCCTTGCCTTGAAGCGAAATCATGAATGTTTCCTTGAAGATGGTCACTTAATTTCGATATTCTTTTAGAAAGCATTGCTACTTGTACTTCAACTGAACCTGTATCAGTTGGATGTACTTGATGATTTTCAATCAGCTTCTGTTTTTCAGCTGTATCTAATGACATAAAATTTATTTCTTTTAATCTATGATACTACGTCATCTAGCTATATTACTACTATCCTCATCTAGATAATGCATAGCTAATTTCAATAGTTTTTCAAATGATAAATTATTTTCTTTTTTACCTAGGAGATCTATTTCTTTAATAATAATTGGCAAAATAGTATTTATTTCATTTTTTTTGTAACTTAATGATTGAAGGGTTAACTGAAGGTCTTCTATCATTTTATTTATCTCAGGATCCTTAATCTTAAATTCATCTTTGCTTTTTTCTTCTTCAGATAATATTTCGCTTTTAAATTTACTTTTTAATTCTAAGATTAACCGATCACTCATTTTATGTCCTATACCAGGTACGGAACAAATTAATTTTTTGTCTTGTGTTTTTATTGCATTTATAACTTCACTAATTGAAAATTTGTTTAATAACCCAATACCAATTTGAGATCCAACACCTCGAATACTTAAGATTTTAATAAAAAAATTCTTTTGATCCTGTGATGTAAAGCCAAATAATAAATCTGAATCTTCTTTTTTAATATGTTTTATCCAAAGAGTGAGGTTTTTAGTAGATATCTGATTTGTTTTTAATTTGAGAAAAAAGGATTCTAGTATTTGTATTTCGTATCCTAATCCTTGACAATTTATTAAAACAAAAAATTTTTGATTAGTTTGCCATAAATCAACTAAATCTCCATTTATCCAACTAATCAATTAACCACCATCCACCTGACATCCAATTAGGGCTCCTGCAGTACCTCCCGCTGGTACGGCCCAAAACCTGTCTTTACCTCTAGATGAGGATAATGCAATTCCAGCACCAAGAAGACCCCCTATAACAGAACCTTCACTACAGTCATTATCATCTATTTTTTCAGCTTTGTTTTGACCTCCACAAGGTATTACAACGTCTACCTCATAACTTTTTACGTAGCCTGGGTTTGATTTCGTTCCAGGAATGTACTCTTCTCTATATTCAGTTCTTGTACAAGTTACTGATTTTGGGGTTGTTGCATTAACTTGAGCAATAGGAGAAAAACAAAATAATAAAGCTAAATAGTTAAATTTCATCATCATTTTTAATCTAATAATATTCTATGTCCTTTTGATTATTTTGGTAGTAGATATAATAGTTCCTAATAAAACTAGTGAGGCGCCTAATAAAAAATTTATGTTTATTATTTCACTAAAAAACAAAACCCCCCAAATTGAACCAAATAAAACTTGTAAATAATTAATTATTGATGCTTCAGAAGCAGGTAAATTTTTTAATCCTATAGTTAAGAAAGTCTGACCAAATTGAGTAAATAAGCCAATTCCTAATATCCAAACTAATTCACTCCAATTTGGGGTAACCCAATTGATTAATACAATTGGTAATAGAGTAATAAAAGAAACAAGTGGAAAATATTCAATAATTACATAAATATCTTCACTAAATGAAAGCTTCTTAACTGTAACGTAAGCTAATGCGGTGCAGATTGCTCCAAGAAATGCTACCAAAATCGAAATAATATCAATTTCAACGTTTATATTTGATAATTGGCTTGGATTCAATATTACTAATATTCCAATCCAGGCAATAATTAAAGCAAAAATTATATTACGCGTTATTTTTTCTTTTATAAATATGCCAGCGAATATAGATATAAAAATAGGGTATGTGTACTGAATGACTGTAGATATACTGAGAGGCATATTTCTTATCGCATAAAAAATACAAACTAAAGCTAAAGTTCCTAAAAAGCCTCTTAAAATTAGTAATGGTTTATTTTTTCCCCAAGGATTTATATTTTTTATATTAATTATTAATAATGTAATTATTAAACTTAACAATGATCTGAATAAAACTAATTCATAAATAGGTATCCTTTTATCAATATTTTTTACGCACAAAGTCATCAAACTGAAGAAGAATGAGGCAAATACCAAATTATACTTTTTTAATGAATTAAGTCTTTTTTCTAATTCTTCGATATTTATCATTTAAAAAATAATTTTATTGTGAAATTAAGTAGATTCTTATTTGATTTTGACCTATAACAAATAAATCATTATTTATTTTTCGATAATAATCTCAATGGTTCATTCTATACACCCAAGAACTATTCAAGAGGTTAAGGAAAAAGCAGATATTGTTGATGTTATATCTGAACATATTGTTCTTAAGAAGAAAGGCAAGGAATTTGTTGGGATTTGTCCTTTTCATGATGATACTAAGCCATCTATGACAGTATCACCTAGTAAACAATTCTATTATTGTTTTTCTTGTGGTGCTGGTGGTAACTCTATTAAATTTTTAATGGAATTTACTCGTGCAAATTTTTCAGATGTTGTACTTTCTCTCGCTAAAAAAAATAATATTAATGTTGAAAATCTCGAGGGTCCCCAAGTAGAGGCTTATAAAAAACAATTATCTAGAAAGGAAGAGCTTTATAAAATATTAAGAGTCACTAAAAATTGGTTTAAGTCTCAATTAAATAATTCTCTTGGTTTTGAAGCTATGAAATATTTAACATCAAAGAGAAACTTGAGTAACAAGATTATTGATAACTTTGAATTAGGTTTTGCTCCAAATTCATGGAATGATTTATTTAACTATCTATCCAAGGTAGAAAAATTTCCTATCAATTTAATATTAGCTTCAGGCCTTGCAATTTCTAAAGATAATTCTGATAAGATTTACGATCGTTTTAGAAATAGATTAATTGTTCCAATACATGATATGCAGGGAAGAGTAGTTGCTTTTGGAGGAAGATCTCTAGATGGTCAGGAACCTAAATACCTTAATTCTCCTGAATCAGAGATATTTGAAAAGGGCAAAATGTTGTTTGCATTCGAAAAAGCTTCTAGCAATATTAGGAAAAGAGATAAAGCTATTATTGTTGAAGGCTACTTTGATGTTATTTCTCTTCATTCAAAGGGTATTACTAATTCTGTGGCTTCTCTCGGTACCGCATTAAATAAGTATCAAATTTCTCAACTATGTAGATGTACAGATAATAAAAATATAATTTTGAATTTTGATTCTGATAATGCAGGTATATTAGCTACAAAAAGAGTAATTAAAGAAGTCGAGAGTCTATCCATTCATGATCAAATTAATCTTAAGATACTTCAACTAAGTGATTTTAAAGATCCTGACGAATATTTAAATAGCCATACTCCTGAAGATTATTTTAATTTAATTGATAATTCATCCTTTTGGATTGATTGGGAGATTGATCAGATCTTTAAAGATAAAGATTTAACTAAGTCTGAAATTTTCCAGAGTGTTATTTCGTCATTGGTTAAATTGTTGAGTAAATTACCTCAATCATCAACCAGAACTCATTATCTACAAAAAGTTTCCGAGAAATTAAGTAAGGGACAAGCTAGGTTAGCAATACAGTTTGAACAAGATTTAAGAAATCAAGTAAAGGGGTTTCGTTGGCATGGTAGATCAAAAAAATTTGAACAACCAAATGAAATTTCCCGACGTGAGAAAAATGAATCGGAAATAATTTTTTATTATTTACATTGTCCAGATCTCAGGCTATTTATTCGTGATGAATGTCTCAAAAGAGAAATTAATGTTTTTAATACTCTTTATATTCAAAGTTTATGGGAAGCTATTTCAAAAATTGAACAAAATAATTTAGGTTTAAACTACTTAAATGATTTAAAACAATCAAATAGTCAAAATCTTCAAAAAGATTTTTCTTCTATTAACTTAATTTCACTTCTGCCTGATTACTTAGCTCTCAATAATTCTGAATCATCAAATAAAATTAATATTTTTATTAATCCAAATGAGTTGTTTTTAACATTGCTGAGTAATCCTAAAGACAATTTACTAGGAACATTATCACTTCTTGAGAAATATAATTCTCTTAAAAGATGTAGACACTTAATCGAATCTTGGCGATCTCAAAGATTAAAAACTTTAGAAAATTGTATATCTATTTTAATTGATAATCCTTCTTCAGGTTCTTTAAATACAAATAAAGAGATAGATGATCTTTTTAAGGATTTAAACTCAGATGCGATCAAATTTCAGGAATTATATTACTTAGAAAGGCAACATATTAATTTTTTAGATAAACAACGTTGTGGCAATTTCATCGCTAGTTAATATAAAAATTTTTAATTTATAGGCAGTATTTTTTAATCAAGTTTTTAACTTTTTTGGGTTTATCTTCAAGAACATAAGCTTCTACTTCTTTCGCATAAGTCCCAGAAAAATTTGAACTAGAGAACTCTAATGCTCTTTTTTTACTTTGATGCAATTTGCTTTCTAATTTTTTTATATCCTCTATTGTTCTATTTTCATTACATTTTTGTATCGCATGAGTTGCTTCGTGTCTTAATGCTTTTCTTATCGCCCTTTCTGTTTTGAAGTTATCTTTATTTGGTTGTTGATTCTTATTTCTATAATTTGTTTTCCTTTTTGCGTTTTCAGTACATATTATTATTTTATTTTCTTTAAAATTATGTAGCCCTTTTATTTCTTTGTTTAATAGACATTCAATTTTATTTTCTTCAATTATGTAGTTTGCTTTAATTAATAAGTTAAGAATCTCTTTATCTAATTTGCTCAAAAATAATATAAATTCCATTCTATTTTGTTTACTTCACTATAGTTGGGATTTGTTCTATATCAGTTGTAGATGAGCGACTTAAGAAATTCTTATTCATCTTCCAACTTTGTGGATTTTTTGTAATGGCCCATGTAATTGCATTGTTATTAAATCTTTTATTTAATAAATCAATCGTTCTCATAAGATTTGCTGATTTTTTTAAGTCTTTCTGAGATTTGTAATTGATAACTGATTGCTGTAAATATTCGCTATTAGTTAAATCCTGCATTAAAACACCAGCTTTTGAGAATTTATATTCGGGATTATAAACTTCTTCAGATAATTCAACTACTATTTTTAAGATTTTATTTGTGTCATCTGTTGCATTTGTAAGCTTTCTATGAGCACTTCTTTGATAATTTTGACTTGAATATTTACTGGTCCTAGCAAATACTCTAATATCAGATGATTGCAAATTCTGACTTCTCATTTTTTCAGAGGCTTTTATTGCGTGAGTTGCCAGTGCTTGAGTTAAGTCTTCTAATTTTGTGATAGGCGTGCCGAAACTCCTGCTCACCTGAATTTCTTTTTTTGATTTCTTGTTTTTTTCTATGGGCAGGCATCTATGGCCTTTCAGTTCTAATTGCAGTCTTTTTCCTACGATGCCTAATTTTTTAATGATTTCATTTTGTTCCATATCTCTTAGTTCTCTCGCATTTTTAATACCTTTACTTTGCAACCAATTAGAGGTTTGTTTCCCGACTCCCCATATCTTATCTATACTAATTCTTTTCAAACAATTATTCTCATTTTCGGTTCTAGCTAAATCAAATATTCCAGCTGAATAATCAATATTTTTAGCTAGTTTATTAGCAATTTTTGCTCTCACTTTATTTTCTCCTATTCCTACTGTTATGGTAATCCCTAGGTTCTGATATATTAATGATCTTATGCTTCTTGCCCAAGGATATAGATTTTCATCATTAGGTCTAGAAATCAAGACGAATGCTTCGTCAATAGAATAAATTTCTATCTGTTCACAGTAATTTTTCAGTAAATTCATTAGTCTTCTGCTCATATCCCCATAAAGTGAGTAGTTTGAGCTTAAGACTGCTACATCTAATTCATTTAGTCTTTCTTTGACCTTAAAATACGGAGTTCCCATTTTAATTTTTAAAGCTCGCGCTTCAGGGCTTCTTGCAATGATACATCCGTCATTATTAGATAAAATTACTACTGGTTTATTTCTTAAATGAGGATTAATATTTTGTTCACATGACGCGTAAAAATTATTAGCATCTATAAGAGCTATTGCATCAATATTTGAAATTTTCATAAATAGCTATGTATTGAATAAATAACAACTCCCCATATCTGTACATCAATATGGTTTTTAAATCTAAAATCAGGATAATTATGATTTTCTGCTTTTAGATATAATTCATTATTTTTTATAGATAATCTTTTTATTGTAAATTCTCCGTCTATCATTGCAATGATAATATTCCCTGGCCTGGCTGTTAAGCTCTTGTCTACTATTATTAAATCTTTATCTTTAATTCCTGCATTTATCATTGAGTCACCTTTAACTCTAAGAAAAAAAGTGCTAAACGGATTAGATATTAAATGTTCGTTTAAATCAATATTTTCTTCTGTATAGTCATCTGCAGGAGAAGGAAACCCTGCTGATACCGAATCAGTTAATAAGGGGATTTTAAATTTTTTAGTAGTTGAATCAAAAGAATCCAAGGTTAAGTTAATAGTATATATGTACTATATAGCAAAAAATCAAAAAATAGTTAGTTATTAAACTTTTATAGATTAATTTTAGATTGAATCTAATCTTTTTAAGAACGATGATAAGAGGAGTTGTTAGATATAGAAATAGCTCTATAGATTTGCTCGATTAGGATTAATCTAGCTAATTCATGAGGAAAAGTTAAAGGAGATAGGCTTAGTACAAGATCTGATTTTTCTTTTATATCTGAACTAAATCCATCAGTATCACCGATTAAGAAATTAATTTTTTTATTTTTAAAATTCAAGAGTAAGGAACATAGTTCAACTGAATTAAACTGTTTCCCTTCTTCACTTAGGCAGATAATAATATTGTTATTGGATTTAAGATTATTAAAATTAAAAGTCTTTAACTCATTAATGACAAGTTCAGGCATTCTTTTTTTGTATTGATTAATTCCATCTCTAATCCAAAGTTTCTTTATTTTGCCGATAGCATAAATTGCTAATCTATTACTCTGAAGCATAAGTAAATATTAAAACTAATTATTCATCAAGAAGATAATTAAATTCATCATATAGTTCCTCTTCGGTTGTTAATTTATTGGATAAATTATTTTTTTTAGAATTCATATTAATTTGATTAATCTCACTTTCTCTAAGTGAGTTATTAATGTTAGAAGTCTCTTCTAAAGATTCTGAATTATCAATTAACGAATAAAAAATTTTATTGGGATCTTTTGAATTAATTGGATTGGTGGTTAAATTATCATTATTAGTTATATTTGTGTAATTATTTATATTTATATTTTTACTTTCGTTATTTAAATTTTTCTTTTTTTTAAATTTATTGAGTTTATCTAAATTTTTTTTTGATAAGCTCATGATATAAAGTATTAAATAAATTCATATTTAATTTAAACATATTATTTATCTTTTAGATGAATTCTAAAAACTATTATCAAAAAAAAAGATTTGGACAACACTGGTTGGTAAATAAAAAAATATTAGAAAAAATTAAAGAAATTGCTGTTCTTAATGAAAATGACTTTATTTTAGAAATTGGTCCTGGTAAAGGAGCTTTAACATCAAAGTTGTTAGATTCAGAAATTAAAAAATTACATGCAATTGAATTAGATAGAGATTTAATAAATTTATTAAATGATAAATTCAATAATAATAATAAGTTTTCACTGCAGCAGGGTGATATTCTTTCTGTAAATTTAGATTCGATTAATAAGAAGATTACAAAAGTGATTGCAAATATTCCTTACAATATAACTGGCCCAATATTGGATATTTTCATAGGTAGATTGGGCATTATAAGAAACTATAATTACGAAAAAATAATATTTTTGATGCAGAAAGACGTTGTAGATAGGATTTTGTCAAAAGAAGGTAGTCCCAATGCTGGTGCGCTTAGTATAAGAATGCAACTATTATCAAAAATAAAAAGAATATGTGATGTGTCGCCTTCATCATTTAGTCCGCCTCCAAAAGTTTTTTCTTCTTTAGTAGTTTTCGAACCAATTAAAAATGATTTAAGGTTAGATATTAGTCTAGAAAAATATATAGATAAACTTCTTCGAATTGCATTTAACTCAAGAAGAAAAATGCTTAGAAATACTCTTAATTCGATACTTTCAAAGGAAGAAATAAATAAATTATCTGAATCTTCAAAAGTTTGTTTTAATTTAAGGCCACAAGATATTTCAATTGACCAATGGATTAAGCTTGCAGAAAATTGTATTAAAATTAAAAAATAAAAATTTAAGTATATGCAAGATTTAGCTAGAACGAAAATCAATATAAAATCTCCTGCCAAAATAAATTTGCACCTTGAAGTTATCGGTAAAAGAGAGGATGGATTTCATGAGTTAGCAATGATTATGCAAAATATCGATCTATCTGATTACTTAGAATTTGAAATTAATAATGAAGGTTTAATTAAACTTGAGTCTGATTGTAATGATTTAAGCTTATCTGATGATAACTTAATTGTTAAATCGGCAAATCTATTAAGGAAAAAATCAAATAAAGATTACGGTGCGAATATATTCTTAAGAAAAAATATTCCAATTGGCGCAGGATTAGCTGGTGGATCAAGTAATGCAGCAGCAACATTAATTGGCCTTAATAGGTTATGGCATTTGAACTTAGATCAAGAAACATTATGTTCATTAGCATCAACTTTAGGATCTGATATTCCCTTTTTTATAAATGGTGGTATTCAATTATGTTTTGGAAGAGGAGAAATTTTGGAGAAATTAGATTCAAACTTTGAATATGGAGTAATTCTTTTAAAAAATCGAAATGTATCAGTATCTACAGCTGAAACTTATAAAAAATATAGTAATAGATTTTGTGATCAATATCTTACTGATAGAGAAATGATTGAGAACATAAGAAAAAATTTAAGAGATAATGGTTTAAATAACTTAAATTTTAATAATCAACATTTATCTATCAAAAATGATTTGCAGTTAGTTGTTGAAAATGAAAATGATTCTGTAAAGCAGGCATTATATTTACTTTCTAAATTAGAAAATTGTCTCACATTTTCAATGAGTGGATCAGGACCTACATGCTTTGCACTCTTTAAAGATATAGATATTGCAAAAAAAGAATTAACTGCAAATCATAAATTATTTAGAAATAAAGGTTACGATTCATGGGTTTGCACTTTCCTTGAGAAAGGAATAACATTCATTTAAATTTTTTTATGCGAAATTTTATTGTGGCTGATAATAGTAATGAGAATGTTGAAAAAAACATTCCCGAAAAAGGACCTTTAAATTTTATTGTAGGATCATTAACAAGTTTTTTATTATTTATATTTTTTTATTTTTTAAGTAATAAAATTGCAATTTATTTTTCACTACATAAACCATCTAATTCTTCTGAAATAGTCCAAAATATTTCTTCTAGTATTAATACCTTAATAATTGGATTATCATTTTTGCTAACTTTCTCTTTTGCTTTTATAGGTATAGGACTTTTTATTGTATTTATTCGCAGTTTTTTTCTGAAGAAAAATTGAATTGCCAATATTATTAAGAAAAATACTTTCTTTTAATGTCTTTACATGACTTAGGCCTTTTAGTCCTTTTGCTGTCACCTGGAATGATTTTATCAATATTACTACTCATAACCTTCGCTGAGGGAGGTTGAATTATTCAAAGTGGTAGGATTATATATGTGATTAATTAGGTAATTAATTGTGGCTGGAACATTATTATTCAATGCTTTGAAAGAGGCAATTGATGAAGAAATGGCAAACGATGTAAATGTTTGCGTTATGGGGGAAGATGTTGGTCAATATGGAGGATCTTATAAGGTAACTAAGGATTTATATGAAAAATATGGAGAGTTAAGAGTCTTAGATACTCCAATTGCAGAGAATAGTTTTACTGGTATGGCTGTGGGTGCAGCAATGACTGGCTTAAGACCAATAGTAGAAGGAATGAATATGGGTTTTTTGCTTTTAGCTTTTAATCAGATATCAAATAATATGGGTATGCTTAGATATACAAGTGGCGGGAATTATAAAATACCAGCAGTGGTTCGAGGACCTGGAGGAGTTGGTCGTCAGCTTGGTGCTGAGCACAGTCAAAGACTTGAAGCATATTTTCATGCAGTTCCTGGCATAAAGATTGTTGCATGTAGTACACCCACAAATGCTAAAGGTTTAATGAAAGCAGCTATAAGAGATGATAATCCGGTTCTATTTTTCGAACATGTTCTTCTATATAATTTGTCTGAAGAATTACCTGAGGGTGATTATACTTGCGCTTTAGATCAGGCTGACGTAGTAAAAGAAGGGAAAGATATTACCTTATTGACTTATTCAAGAATGAGACATCATTCCCTTAAAGCTGTTGAAGAATTAGAAAAAAAAGGAATAGATGTTGAGTTAATAGATTTAATAAGTTTAAAACCATTTGATATGGAAACCATCTCAAAATCAATAAGAAAAACAAATAAAGTAGTTATTGTTGAAGAATGTATGAAGACTGGAGGTATTGGCGCAGAATTAATTGCCTTGATAACAGAGGAGTGTTTTGATGATCTTGATGCCAGACCAATTAGATTATCTAGTCAGGATATTCCAACTCCTTATAATGGAAATCTTGAGAATTTGACAATAATCCAACCACATCAAATAGTTGAAAAAGTTGAAGATTTAATTAGTGGGAGTATATAGACAATGAAAAGAAGGCAAGGTTGGCTTTTTTTTATTATATTTCTACTTACTTTATCTGTTTATCTATTAATAAATTATCCCTTACAGTTGGGATTGGATTTACAAGGGGGTTCTCAACTTACACTACAAATTATTAAAGAAGAAGGTAAGGTAACAAGGGATGAACTTGAGGCGGTTAATTCGATTATAGATAAGCGCGTTAATAATTTAGGAGTTTCTGAGTCTAATTTGCAAACCCTCGGTGGAGATCAATTGATTTTAGAATTACCAGGTGAACAAAATCCATTAGTTGCTTCAAGGGTATTAGGTAAGACTGCTTTATTAGAATTTAGAACCCAAAAAGAGGGAACATCTACAGATTTAAAAACCCTTCAACTGCAGAGATTGAGTATTAAAGAATTAATTGAACAATATTCCTTTGCAGAAAAAAGTCAAAATGATGATAATTTCTTAAAAATTATTCAAGGTGATCTTAAAGATATAGAGCAAGAATTGAATTACTCATCTACTAGTAATGATTTATATGGGAAGTTAATTGAAATTAAAAAATATGTTGAAAAAGAAATTACAAATTTATTTATTAAAACAGATTTATCTGGTAAGGATCTTATTAACGCAGGAAGGAGACAAGAACAAACAAGTAGTAATTGGGAAGTTTTATTAACTTTCAGTAATTCAGGAGGTGAAAAGTTTGCAGAAATTACAAAGTCAATTGCTGGTACTAATCAACTATTGGCTATCATTTTAGATGGTGAATCAATAAGTGAAGCCAGTGTTGGTAATCAGTTTGCTAGTACTGGGATTACAGGGGGATCAGCAACAATAAGCGGAAATTTTAGTGCTGAAAATGCTAGAGAATTAGAAGTTCAACTTAAAGGAGGCTCATTGCCATTGCCAATTGAAATAGTAGAAACCAACACAATAGGGGCTCTGTTGGGATCCAAAAATATTTTAAAAAGTCTCTATGCAGCTATTAGCGGGTTAATTTTTGTTGGTATTTTTATGATTTTTAATTATAGGATTCTAGGTTTTGTTTCAGTTCTTTCTCTAGTACTTTATGGTTTTTTTAACTTAGCTCTATATTCTTTAATTCCTGTTACTTTAACTTTACCTGGAATATCTGGTCTTATACTTAGCATTGGTATGGCTGTTGATGCAAACATTCTAATATTTGAGAGAATTAGAGAAGAATTATATGATGGTAATACTCTTACAAGATCTATTGATAGCGGTTTTCAAAGAGCTAATTCATCTATAGTTGATGGCCATATTACAACTCTTCTAAGTTGTTTTGTATTGTTTTTATTAGGAACAAATTTTGTTAAAGGTTTTGCAGCAACATTAGGTATTGGAGTCTTAATAAGCTTGTTTACCTCATTAAATTGTTCTAAAACTATCTTGAGATTTTTTACAACATATCAATCTTTTAGACAAAAAAATCTCTATCTACCCAGGAATAATTTTTCATAATAAATTTTTTATTTCTAATTTTCCCATGAAATTCAATCTTGAACTAATAAAAAATAAAAGAAAGATAATTGGTTTTTCAACTGTGCTTATTTTGTTCAGTCTTTTAGGAATTCTATATTCTACTTTTAATACTTCTTATAAGAAACCTATAAATTTAGGGTTGGATTTTGTTGGGGGAAATGAACTAAGAATAGAGAGAATTTGTAATGAGGATTGTTCTAATTTTTCTCCTGATTCAGTTTTAGAAAATTTAAGAGAGAACTCTAACGATAAAAACTTATTAAATAATATTAAATTACAATTCCAAAATAATAATAAATTGATTTCAATAAGGACACCTTATTTGAGTATCGAAGAATCTAATAATCTTATAAGTAATCTTGATAATATTATTGGACCTCTAAATTATGAGAGTAAGGATTCAAGATTAATAGGTCCAAAGCTTGGGAAAAGATTACTTACTAATTGTGTTACTTCATTGTTAGTTTCTTTATTTGCAATTTCTTTATATATAACTATTAGATTTGATAAAAAATATGCATTATTTGCATTAGTAGCTTTATTCCATGATTTATTAATTGTTTTCGGTATATTCTCTTGGTTGGGAATTATATTATCTGTCGAGGTTAATAGTTTATTTGCTGTTTCCTTGCTTACTATTGCTGGTTATTCTGTAAATGATACTGTTGTTATTTTTGATAGAATTCGTGAAAATTTAAAATCAAAGAAAGAAGGCTATAACGAAACTATTCAATTATCAGTAAACGAATCATTTAGGAGAACAACGTTTACCAGTATTACAACTCTAATCCCTTTATTAAGCATAATTTTGTTTGGATCTTACTCGCTATTTTGGTTTTCCTTAGCCTTATCATTAGGAATTATAGTTGGAAGTTATTCAAGTATTTTATTGGCTCCATCTTTGTTGCTTAAAGACTGAGTTTAGGCTTCTAATTTTATGAAATTGAATTACTATTTGATAATTTTATTTTCTTTAGTTCTAATAGATCTTTCTACTGAGCTAAGAATTTTATTTGACCATTTTACTTTTAATTCACTATATTTTGCTATTGGTAAACATCCCTTAGCTTTCTTTATACTTTTTTCTTATCCATACTTATATAAAAAAATAAAATAGTTTTTAAATATCTTTAAATGATTCTTTGATTAAAACCTGAATTACTACAGCTAATGGAAGAGAAAGTATTAAGCCTAATGGACCAAAAATGAAGGTAAATCCAAATTGTGATATTAATGTTAAACCAGGAAGTAAGTTTGCTTTTTTCTTCATAATCGATGGCATTATTATATAACTTTCAATATTTTGAATTATTACATATGCTCCTAAAACGGCCAGTGGTTTCCAAAAATTATCTAGTAGTGCAATTGAGATTGGAAATATCCCACTAATTACTGGACCTATATTTGGAATAATGTTGAGAACCATTGCTATTAAAGCATTTGAGACAACATATTTAACGTCTAATATAGATAGAACTATTAATGATAATAGACCTACTGATAGTGAACTTATAACCATAGAAAAGGTCCAATTTGCTAATGCGGTATTGCATTTTTCCAGAATATTTCTAAATTTGTTACGGTAGATTTTTGGAATTAATAGAAGTATGTTTTCTTTATATTGTTTTGGTTCAATAGAAATCATTAAACTCACGGCTAATACGAATATTAATTTCAAAAGACCTGAACCAAGATTCCCCGCTATATTTATTAAATTTTTAAAACTTTCTTGAATAGCTACTGCAATAGTTGAGGCATCTGGAATAGTTACTACATTATTTATAAGACTGAAAATGTCTATAACATTTTCAGATTGTTCACCATATAATAAAAGATTAAATTTATTTAGATTAGTATTAATCAAAATATTTATTTTTGATAAACCATTTGGAATATCAATTAGTATTTCATTGAATTCTTTTATGAACGGAGGCAATACAAGAATAAAAATAGTAAATACTATTACTGATATAACTGTTAAGACAAGAAACAATGAAAGCGGTCGGGGAATTTTTAAACCCTTTTGTATTTGATTACATAAATTACATACAATATTTGAAATTACTAAGGAACAAATTATTAATAAGAGAAAATCTCTTAGAGTCCAAACTATTAGCGATGTGATTAAAATTACTACTAACTTGAAATATGAAGAACTACTCAATTTTTAAAAATATTCTACTTCTTCTCAGAATATCCTAATCCATTTGATTTGGCATAACTATTTGCAAATCTCATAAATCTATCAAAGTCAGATGTGTTCTTCCAAATGTATACTGCTTCTAAAAATATTGGTTCTCCATCAACAAACTTTACTTTAACTTCCCTAGTTAATATTTCACCTTCAGAGTCAATCATACGCATACCTGTGATTTCACCATCCGTAATTGAAGATAATGCCTGAGGTTTTTCGAACAAAAATAAAGCTTGGCCGGTGGTGCCATCCTTGCTCCTAGTGAGTCTTATTTCAGGCACTACAGGTTCATCAGTTCCTTCATAAAATTGTATTTTTGCATTTTTATCAGCTGTCATAATGTTATTACAATAATTTATTATCTTAGGAAATATTTTTCTAATTCGTTTGTAGTTATTTATAAAACATTATTTACTAAGTCTAGAATACTTTCATCATATTTTTTGTCGGTTAAATCTAATGTCTTTATATTTGTTTTACCAATCTTTTCATATTCATAACATTTATCGTAATAATCTAGAACTGATTTGCAAACTAAGTCCCATCTCTCATTACTAATTGATTCGAGAGCTATTTTTGTTCTTTGTGGTCCTAATCTTTTTTTTATCCTTAATACAGATTCTTGGAGTTCCTCTTTCTT
This sequence comes from uncultured Prochlorococcus sp., assembly GCA_902525585.1. Classification (GTDB taxonomy): domain Bacteria; phylum Cyanobacteriota; class Cyanobacteriia; order PCC-6307; family Cyanobiaceae; genus Prochlorococcus_A. The sequence continues at coordinate 17,191 of CABZHQ010000011.1, forward strand.
AAAAAGACTATATGTATCTATCAACTCATCTAACCTGTTAAATTCGCTCCTTATAATTTCTATTCTCCTTGAATTTTTCATCTGATTGAAGAATTCATGGGGTATTTTGCATTTGCCTATATTTGCACTTTCAGCTTCTACAAAAATATTATTAGAATTTTTAAAGGAATTTAATTTTTCTGCAATTTTGTTTTCAAATTGTTCATTCGAAGGTTGTTCCTTCATTCCTAAACCTCCAAATGTACTTCCTCTATGACAAGCAAATCCCTCAAGATCAATAGTTTGATATTTATATTTCTCTAGTAATGATAATAATTTTGTCTTCCCTGTTCCTGTTTTTCCTCCAATAACTACTATATTCAAATTTTTTGAGAAACTATCTAATACCCATCTTCTATATATTTTGTATCCCCCCTTAAGTGTTATTGGATTTAATTTATATTTTTCTAGTAGCCAAGCAATGCTTTGTGAACGCATTCCTCCTCTAGAGCAATATATTCTGATAAAAAATTCATTATTTTTATTAGCAATAGTTTTATGAGACTCAATATTCATGAATAAATTATCAAGAAGTAATTCCATTTTTTTTTCAAAAAAATTTAATCCCTTTATGACTGCTTTTTTTCTTCCTTCTTCTTTATAAATCTTTCCAATTATGGATCTCTCATCATTATCAAATAGTGGAATGTTAATAGAATTAGGCAGGTGTCCTTTATAATATTCACTCGGGCTCCTAACATCTATAAGTGGTCCTTTAAAACTTCTAAATTTCTCTAGTTCTTTTCTTTTGAAATACATGGATAGTTTTTATTTTTTGATTGATTTTTTAAAATGAATAACAAAGAACAAGATAACTTTAATAATGCTACCTTAGATCTTATAAAAAAATTTGTAGATTCCAATCAAAGGAAAAGAATAAATTCATTAACTCAAATAGAATCTGAAGTCGAAAATATTTTTAATCTTGGTCCTTCACTGTTTGATATCTTTGATACTGATGGAGACGACTGGGTTGCTGGATGGATATTGCAAGTTTTAAAAAAATTTAAGCCTGAATTCTTTGAAAACTCCAAATTCAATAATTGGTATAATACATATTCAGATATTGATATTAATTATGATGGTTTGCAATTGATGTTGGTTGAGCAAAAATTTGAAGAGGCAGATAGATTAACAAGTTCCTATTTACGAAAATTAGCTGGAAAATTAGCTGAAAAACGTGGATATGTTTTCTACAGTGAAGTTAAGAATATGTCAGGTAAAGATTTAGAAACAATGGATCGATTATGGAATATTTATTCTAATGGTAGATTTGGATTCTCAATTCAGGCAAAGATATTAAAATCAGTAGGAAAAAAATATGAATTGATGTGGCCGAAAATAGGTTGGAAAAAAGATGGCTTATGGACTAGATATCCTGGATCTTTTTGCTGGTCATTGGATGCTCCTGATGGACATATGCCTTTAATAAATCAACTAAGAGGAGTAAGACTTATGGACTCCATCTTACGACATCCAGCTATTGCAGAGAGACATAATAATATTCTTTAAATGAGGTATTTAATAAGTTAAAATTAAGACAGTTTCAAAATATTATTATGTCCTTATTTCGGGGCAAAAATATTTTAAAAAAATTTTTTAAAAGACCAAAGATCAACTGGTCAAACTACGAATTCGAATCATCATTACAGTTAAATGAATTTGTAGATCAACTATTAGAACCTATTAAATATTCTCAATCAAGCTATCTTATAAAACTTGGTTTACATGAAGCTCTAGTTAATGCAGTAAAACATGGAAATAAATTAGATCCAAAAAAAAATATTAGAGTAAGAAGAATAATTACGCCTAATTGGTGTGTTTGGCAAATTCAAGATCAAGGTAATGGTTTAGAAATAAAAAAAAGAGACTACAAATTACCAAAAAAAATAAGTAGTGTAAATGGCCGTGGACTTTACATTATTAATGAATGTTTTGATGATATTAGATGGAGTAGTAAAGGAAATAGGCTTCAGTTGGCTTTAAAAAGGTGATTTTTACTAGGGCAAGGTTTATCTGTGTTAATTTCTTTTAACCATTTAATACTTTCTTCTATATATTCAATAGTTTCGTCTTCATTACAAGAAATAATTAAATGGCATAATCCCGCCGAAATTAGTTCTGCAGATCGTTTATATTTATTTCCTTTATCTTTATGCCATTTAGAATGATCAATCTTTAATTTGTCATTAAGACTTTGAACAAGATGAATAGTATCTTTATCCCAATAGGTCATAGAATTTTTTATTTACTTTACAGCAGACCATACTTTGGTCATAAAAAAGGAATTGGATTTTACATCTTTAAACCCTACTTCCTCTATTTTAGAATCTATATCCTCTTTTATGTAATCACAATAAAAAGGCTCATGAAAAGATTTATAGAAGTTTTCCATTACGGATGTAAAGTCAGGCGAATCACTAATTTGAATTGAATCAGCTAATACTAATATCCCCCCAGGTTCAAGAACTCTAAAAAATTCATTTAATACTTTAGCTCTAATTGTTCTAGGTAATTCATGAAATAAGTAAACACATGAAATGCATTGAAAACTATTATTTTCAAAAGGTAAGTCTTCTGCATTACCTTTTATCAATTGAATTAAATCTCCATCTAAGTCTGAAATATATCTACTAGCCTCTTTTAAGTATGAATCAGATAAATCAATTCCTGTAATTTTTTCTTTAGGAAATGCGGCTCTTAATTGTTTTAATGTTCTTCCAGATCCTGTAGCTACATCAAGTATTTTTATAGAACTTTTTTTTCTATCGCTAAAAATTTGAAGTCCTTCTTTTATTGGCTTAATAATTCTTCTCCTCATTGAGTCAGCACTTCCGTTGAAAAGTATCTCTACTTGTAGGTCATAAATGCTCGCTGAGAAGTCTGATAAATAACCATCTGTTTGATGATGAAAATTTCTCAAGTAATATTGAGGATAATTATCTTTATCAATTGATGTTGGTAGGTCGTCAAAGTTTTGTTTTCTGCGTCTATCCCATGTATTGGGCATATCGAGCCAAATTTTGGGGTATTGAGTTAGATATCTAAGCCATGGCTCGTCAAACAATAATTTTTTTGGATATATATTTTTTTCTGCATCATTCCAATCTTCTTCTCTTAAAGTATCCATTGAATTTTGGATTTGTATTAGAAGATCCTTATCTAAATCAAAATTTTCAAGTTTCGAATCGGGAAGAATAAAATTCATTAATCTTGAACTTATCTGCTTGTGTGCAAAACCTGCAATGCTTTTGCTTTGTTGTAGCGTTTTATATGCAATTTTTGAAATAGATTCCCTGGCCATTTTTTAATTTATATATTTATATTCCAACAAAAAAAAAACCAATTTGAGAATATTTTGTGATATTTCTCAAATTGATTAATTTAAAATAATTATTTCTTTTAATTATGCATCGTAATACATAAAGAATTCATGTGGATGAGGTCTTTGTCTTAGTTGTTGAACTTCTTCGTATTTTATATCGATAAAGTTATCAATAAAATCTTCTGTAAATACGCCACCAGCTAATAGATAATCCTTATCTGCTTTTAACGCATTAAGTGAATCATTTAGAGATGAAGGTACTGTATCAATTTTCGCAAGTTCATCAGCTGGAAGTTCAAATAAATCTACATCTACTCCATCACCTGGATCAATTTGATTTTTAATTCCATCAATACCGGCAAGCATCATTACAGAAAATGCTAAGTATGGATTTGCAAGTGCGTCACCTGATCTGAATTCTAACCTTTTAGCTTTAGGGCTTGGACCTGTTAGAGGGATTCTTACTGCAGCTGATCTATTACCCTCAGAATAAACTAGATTTACAGGCGCTTCGAATCCTGGAACCAATCGCTTATAACTATTTGTAGTTGGGTTAGTAAATGCGAGGAATGAAGGGGCATGCTTAAGTATACCTCCGATGTACCATCTTGCTGTTTGGGATAAATTTGCATATGCTCCTTCACCAAAAAATAGTGGCTGTCCATTCTTCCATAAACTTTGGTGAACATGCATTCCGGTTCCGTTATCGTTAAAAACAGGCTTGGGCATAAATGTTGCAGTTTTTCCATATTTTTTTGCAACATTTCTGACGACGTATTTATAAGTCATAACGTTATCAGCAGCATTTATTAGCGAATCAAATTTCATTCCTAGCTCGTGTTGGCCAGCACCAGCAACTTCATGGTGATGTTTCTCTGTGGGAATACCTAATTCACCCATAAGAAGAAGCATCTCAGATCTAATATCTTGCGCAGTATCATTAGGAGCTACTGGAAAATATCCTTCTTTATATTGAATCTTGTATCCTAAGTTTCCCCCTTCCTCAATTCTCCCTGTATTCCATGGTGCTTCAATAGTATCTACATTATAAAAACAACCTCCTTCTTTAGAGTCATATCTAACATCATCGAATAAAAAGAATTCTGGTTCTGGTCCAAAAAATGCAGTATCAGCTATACCAGTTGAATCTAAATATTTTAATGCCTTTTGGGCTAAGGCTCTTGGACACCTATCATAAGGCTCTCCGATTCTAGGCTCTTGAATAGAGCAAATCATACTTAGAGTTTTATGTTTATAAAAAGGATCTATCCAAGCTGTACTTGCATCGGGCACCATTGACATATCCGAGGCATTAATTGCCTTCCAACCTCTTATCGATGAACCATCAAATGCTAGACCTTCTGTAAATGAATCCTCTTCTATCATGTCTGATGTAAGAGTTAAATGTTGCCATTTACCATGGATGTCTGTGAATTTTAAATCGATGAGTTCAATTCCTTCATCTTTAATTTGACTTAAAACATCTTGTGGAGACTTAGACATAACTATTGAGATACCTTCTATGAAATTAATAACTTGATGATTCTTATTATGTATCAACCATCACTTTTTTCAACACTAGCCGTCTTCTTTCAGTGTTTCAAGTCATAACTTTAATAATTATTTACTTAATTATTTAAATTGAATTAATTTCTTTAAATAAATATCGCTTAAGTGACGATATTAGTTTAATTTAAAGGTAATTGAATGTAATGCTTTGACAGAAGCAAAACTTATTCCGGCTTTAAATAAAGAGAATTTATCTCATTTCTCAAAGACTTATGTTCCTTCTAGACTTTTATTAGGTCCTGGTCCTTCAAACGCACATCCAGAAGTTCTAAATGCTCTTTCCTTAAATCCAATTGGTCACTTAGATGAAGCATATATTTCATTGATGTCTGACGTTCAACAACTTCTAAGATATACCTGGCAATGTAATAATCGAATGACTCTTCCAATGAGTGGTACTGGCAGTGCAGCTATGGAAGCTTCAATAGCTAATTTTATAGAGGTAGGAGAAAAAATTCTTATCGCTAAAAAAGGATATTTTGGAAACAGACTTGTCGATATGGCAACTAGATATAAAGCAGATGTATCTGTTATGGAAAAACCTTGGGGTGAATCCTTTTCTTATGAAGAAATTAAGTATGAAATAGAGACTAAAAAACCAGCTATATTTGCAATTGTTCACGCTGAAACATCTAGTGGGGTTTTACAACCTCTTGATGGAATTGGTGATGTATGTAGAAAAAATAACTGCTTGTTTTTAGTTGATGCAGTTACTTCTCTTGGAGCTCTAGAACTATTAATAGATGAATGGAAAATAGATTTAGCGTATAGTTGTAGCCAGAAAGGATTAAGTTGTCCGCCTGGACTAAGTCCTTTTACAATGAATAGGAGAGCTGAAGATAAACTAAGTTCAAGAAAAACAAAAGTTCCTAACTGGTATTTAGATTTATCTCTTTTAAATAAATATTGGGGTTCTGATCGTGTTTACCATCATACTGCCCCTGTAAATATGAATTTTGCTATTCGAGAAGGTCTACGATTAATTGCAAATGAAGGTTTAGAGAATGTTTGGTATAGGCATATTACTAATGCAAAAAAACTATGGAAAGGTTTAGAAAGTCTTGGAATGGAATTACATGTATCAGAGGATTATCGATTGCCAACTCTTACAACAGTTAAGATTCCGCCTGCAGTTGATGGAGATGGTTTTAGAAATCATCTTTTAAGAAACTTTGGTATAGAAATAGGAAATGGACTTGGAGAATTGTCTGGTAAGGTATGGCGCATAGGATTAATGGGCTTTAACTCAAGTGAGGAGAATGTAGACAGATTATTAAACCTATTTGATACTGAGTTAAAAAAATACGCTATTTTTGAGTCCTCAACTTTTTAAACCATAATTTTAAAATTTTACTGCATTTGTCTTCTAAAATACCTCCAACGATTTCCATTTTGTGATGAGAACTTTCATGCTTTGATAAGTCAATTGAGCCGCCCAACCCACCTCTTTTCTTATCGTAGGCACCAAAAACAACTTTACCCATCCTTGCTTGAATAAGTGCCGATGCACACATGGTACATGGTTCTAAATTTGTAATGATAATACATTCATTAAATCTCCAATCATTTTTTATTAGAGATGCCTGCTTTAGTGCCATAATTTCAGCATGACCTAATGGATCATTATTTATATTTCTCCTGTTAACCCCTCTTCCAATACATCTTCCTCTCTCATCTAAAATTATTGAACAGATTGGTAACTCAACTTTTCCAATTTCTTCTGATCTTCTTAAAATAGAGTTCATCCATCTTGAGTATTTTGAAATATTTATTCCTTTCTGTTCATCATAATTACTATTTACATTTTCAAAAATATACCTCATTTACCAATATTAAGAATAAACTTATTAATAGATATCTTATCTGATGACTGAAGATTTAATTAATAAAAAAGATATATACTTCCCTTCGTATTTAGGGACTAACGATAATTTAATTACTCTCCTAAATAAAACAACTCAAATTCTTTGTGACTGGTTCTCTAAAGCCGATAAATATGGTCCATTACCATTTGATGAAAATTTCAAGTGCTTAATGCCTGATGAGGATGGTAATTCTTCAGAAGATTTGTTTTCTGATATTCAATCACTTCTAAATAATTCTTTTAATCCAGTTCATCCCGGCTCTTTAGCTCATCTGGATCCCCCTCCTTTGATTTTTTCTATTTTAGGAGATTTAATTGCTGCTGGTTTAAATAATAATCTTCTTGCTTATGAGTTGTCTCCAAGTATTACTTTGCTTGAGGAATCATTATGCAAATGGTTTGCAAAGAAAATAGGGTTTAATGATTCTTCAGGAGGCATAGCAGCTAGCGGAGGTACTCTAAGTAATTTGAATGCACTTATTGCGGCTAGACATAATTCTGGATTAGGTTCAGATCCTAATTCTGTATTACTTGTTAGTGAAGATGCCCATTCCTCCTTTACTAAATGTATAAGAATAATGGGACTTGATGAAGCAAATCTTATAAGGATTAAAACTGATAATAACGGTAGTATTGATATCCAAAATCTTAGAAATACTATAGATAAATGTATTATTGATAAAAAAAAAATATTCGCTATTGTTGCCACTCTAGGCACAACTGTAAGAGGAGCGATAGATCCTATTAAAGATATAAGTGAAATATGTAAAGAAAGAAATATATGGCTTCATATCGATGGCTCCATTGGAGGCATTTTTGCCATAACTTCTATTCCAATAGAAGGTTTAAATAATATTAATCAGGCTAATTCCATAACAATAAATCCTCAAAAAATAATTGGCATTACAAAGACATCATCTTTGTTATTAGTTTCAGAAATGAGTACTTTAGAAAAAACATTTTCTACTGGACTTCCTTACCTATCATCTAAAGAAGATATAATAAATAGAGGGGAAATAGGCATTCAAGGTTCTAGACCTGCAGAGGTTATAAAACTATGGCTTGGCTTACGTTTTTTAGGTCTGAATGGAATAGAAAATATATTAAATTCATCAATTAAAAGAAAAGATTTTTTTATAAAAAATATTAGTAAAAATAAATTTGATATATATTCAGGCCCTCTTCATATTGTATCATTCTTACCAAAGAAACTTGAGCCAAAAGATTCTGATGCATGGACTCAAACTAAAGTTAATGAACTAATTAACAATAATTTTATGCTCTCTAGACCAAAATTTAAAGGTAAATATTTTTTACGGGTTGTCATGGGAAATTACAATACAAAGGAATTTCATATTGAAGAACTTTTGAGACTTTTAGACGCTTAACTAATGAATATGGGTAGACCAAAAATTATTGCAATAGTAACAGGGTTTATATCTATAGCTATTTGTATTGCTTACTTACTCTTAATAACTATCTTTGATTTCAGAACTTATCTTAATGATCAATTATCCAATTTTACTTAGTAAATGGAGGCAAACTTTTATTTGATTTAAAATACTTCTTTATTTCAATTTTGGAAATAGCTTCTTTTACGAAGTTGTTTAAAATTTCCTCTCTCTTACTTATTCTATAAATCTTATCTACTACTTCTTGAATTCCTCCATCTCCCCAGTCTTGCCCATTTTTAAAATATTCAATCAAACTTAGTCCTACTATTCTTATTAACCAGCCTGCGGTAACTGATTGTATAGATTTAGATAATATTATTTTAGTCAAGCTTGTAGCTAAAGCATGAGAAATAATGGCGAGACCCCCCTTTAATATTCCTTGTTGAGCCAATGCGCTTAGCAGTGATGTCGCCAAATCTTTTGCATCTTTTTTTGTAAGCTTTATTTCATATATTTTTGATAATTCCATTATCATTTGCAGGTTTACGGAGGTAGTAGTTAGGAAATCAACAGCTGGTAGTGGATTAACTAGTATTACTCCTCCTGTTATCCACATATATTTATTAATCACTTTATTTGACATCAAATATCTTTGTTCTTGAACTAAATTTTTACTTTTAGTACCTAACTTATTTGAGCGAAAAAGAATATTATCCGCCAATAATTCTTCACCACTATTATCGAGCGTTTCAATTATTTCTCTAAATAATTTATCTACCTCTGGGACTAAATTTAAAGTATCTGATTTTATATAGGGAGATTGTTGAGGTACCGCAATTGTTTGAACAACCGAAATTCTATTTTTTTTAGCAGAAGTTATAGAAATTATATTTTCTTTGATGAGGTTATTTTCATCTCTAGACCTCAAATCGCATTTATTAAGAACTACTATTATTTTTTTTCCTATTTTCAATAATTCTTTAATTAAATAGTTTTCGTATTTATTTATGTCTTGATCTAAGACAAAAAGAACTAAATCAGAATTTGATGCTTGTATAATTGTTGCTTTTTCTCTTTTTTCTCCTAATTTAGATGGTTCGAATAAACCAGGGGTATCCACAATATTAATGTTTCTTTTTAAGATTGGTATGCGAATTTTATAGCTATTAATTTGCTTTGTCGTACCTATTTTTGCTGATGTTTGTCCGACAATATTTTTCAATAAAGATCTTGCTATAGATGTTTTCCCAGAGGAACCTGCTCCAAAAAGAGTAACGTTATAGTCTCCTGTTTTTAATTGGGCTTCTAGTTTATTTTTTTGGTAATTTAACAATTCAACTTTTACTTTATCTTTAATTTTTTCATTAATTTTCTCGACCCCTTCCAAACTTATCTTGGCGGCACCATATGTACTTTTGAATGAAAGCATATTTTTTTTATTTTTGTAAATAACTTTATAAACTATTTTTTTAAAAAGTTTTTTATCAATATTGTAAAAGATATACAAAATTATTATTAAAAATAAAATTGTATAAATATTTACTGCTCTTATTAATATCGATAATAAAATATATAGAAATAAAATATAAATAATATATTTTATATATTTTAACTTCAAGTAATTCATATCATTGTTTGTTTTTAAAAATTCTATAAAGTAAAAAAATAAACCCAACATTAATAGATATATCAGCAATATTAAATACCGGAAAATTTATAATATTTAAATTTATAAAATCAATTACAAATCCTTTCGTAATTCTATCTATTCCATTACCTATAGTTCCACCTAGAATAAAGCTATAAGCAATAAGATCAAATTGGTTTAGAGTATTTTTCCTTAATATTAAATATATAAGTAATATTGAAAAAATAATACTTATAAAAGATAAAAATATTCTATTACCACTAAATATGTTAAATGCTGCTCCGTAATTTTTTACAAAGTCTAATCTAAATAAAAGAAAATCTTTATTTATAAATGTTTTATAATTATAAAACATTAAATATTTCGTAAATTGATCTATTAGAATAATAAAAATACTTAAGGATAAGAAATATAATTTTGATTGTAATTTAGTAATCATTATTTGCTTAGTTTTAAACTTTTAATAGGTTTAATAAGTATTAATAATGGGAGAAGCGTTAAAAAATGATATCCAATTTTACCTACAGAGTATTTCCCTAAATTGTATAAAAATATATTAAATTGACTGTAAAATATGACTTGTAATAGGTTGTAAAATATTCCAGTCACATGCATAGCACATATTGCTATAAATCCATTTTTTAAAAAGTTGCCAACATAAATTTTATTTCTTGTATTTAAATTATCAATTATTATGATTAATGGATATAAACCCAATAAATAACCAAAATTAGGAGTGAGTAAATAACCTATTGAGCCTCCTTGATGAAAGACTGGGGCTATAAATAATCCTAAAATTAGATATATAGAAAATGCTCTGAAAACTACTTTTTTATGAAATATAAGTGTTAGTAAAATTACAGTTGGAATTTGCCATGTGATAAGCATCTCAAAATTATTATTAGATTCATCGACATATGGTAGTGGGATATAAACAGGAAGCATTGTTGATATTACTAGTGATTGAAGACTCACCAGTATCTCAATTAATTTATAAATTTTGAGCATTATTATAAATTTTATTTATAAACTTCTCAAGGCAACAATAGGATCTAGTTTAGAAGCTCTTTTTGCAGGTAAAACACCAAAGATTAAACCGATTGATCCTGAAATGATCATGGTGGAAATAGTTGTTGTAATTCCTACTGATGCTGGAAGTGGAGTTATCAAAGACAAAAGAAAAACACCTGATAATCCTGTTGTTGTTCCTATTAATCCTCCAATTGTAGATAAAATCAATGCCTCAATTAAAAATTGAATTAATATATCTGACTGTTTAGCTCCTATTGCTTTTCTAAGACCAATCTCTTCAGTCCTTTCGCTTACAGAAACGAGCATAATATTCATGATTCCTATTCCTCCAACCACTAAAGATACTGCTCCAATGCCAGCCAATAAAAACGTTAATCCACTTGTTATGTTTGTTACTATATTCAATGCATCTTCCTGTGATCTAACCGCAAAATCATCATCTCTGATTATTTTATGTCTTTGCCTTAATAAGTTAGTAATCTGAAATTTAGCGGCACTAGTTGCATTTTTATTTATTGCTTCAACACTAATGAAGCTTAAACTTACTCCATATGTCGGGTCCTTCCCTGTAATCCTATTGACCATTGTGGTTAATGGAATATAAGCATTTTTGTCTTGATTACTTCCAAATACAGCACCTTTTGGTTTTAATATTCCGATAATTTCATAAGTGTGGTCTTTAATTCTGATTTTTTCCCCAAGTGATGAAGATTTATCTTTGAAAAATTCGTCTTTAAGATCAGGACCTATTACAACATAACTTCTTGCACTATTAACATCACTTTTTGATAAAAATCTTCCCTTATTTACTTCAAAGCTTCTTACTTCAAGAAATTCAGGAGTAACTCCAGCAATTGATATATTTAAACTTTTAGAATTTGATTGCACTATTTCGTTAGCAGAGATTTGAGGAGCTACTTTTTTAACTGTTGGTACTTGATTGCTTATTGCTACTGCATCTTCTAAAACTAGGTTTTTAGGAAATGAAATACCTCTTCTTCTTGTGTCATTATTTCCGGGAACAATGAATAAAACATTGGCACCTAAATTACTTAATTGGTTTTTTGCTAATGTTTGAGCACCTCTACCAAGTCCAACAAGTGTAATAACTGAAGCATTTCCTATAATTATCCCCAGCATTGTTAACGAACTTCTCAATTTGTTCGAAACTAATGTTTTTGTGGCCATGCCTAGGGCTTCTTTTATAGAGATATTCCTAGACATATTTATATTTATCTATCGCATCATCATCTTCAATTTGTCCCTTGTAAATAACACCTTCATTAAGCTGGAGGGTAATAAGGTCACCATTATTAATTTGATGATTATCCATATTTTCTAAATTACAAATTGTGGATATCTTTTTATTATTCTTGTTAAATAAAGCATAAACTTCATTTACATTTTGGTTCGTTACAATACCGGCAATTTTTTTACTCATTGGAATATTTTTCATTAGTTCCTTTGGAACAAATAGTATTTCTCCTGGGCAAATTAATGACATATCAAGTTTATTTTTTATTATTCTTGCTTTACCTGTAACACCTATTTCTCCTATTGAAATTCCTCTTGATAGAATTTTTCTTACTAAACCGACTTTTATTAAATCTGTAGAGCCGCTAATGCCGGTTAGTGTTCCTGCTGTTTGAACTACTAAATCTCCTTGATTTAGGATCCCCATCTCTTGAGCAATTTGCATAGCTAAACTAAAAGTTTTTGCTGTTCTTTCATCATTTTTAACTACTATTGGAGTAACTCCCCAAACAAGTTGCAATCTTCTCGCAACAGTCCTCTCTGTAGTTGTTGCCAATATTGGTGTTGGTGGTCTGAACTTACTTACATTTCGAGCGGTAGAGCCTGATTTCGTTAAAGGAATTATAGCTCCAGCATCAAGTTGTCTAGCTATATTACTAACTGCTGCACTAATAGCATTTGGGATCGTACTTGGTAAATGGCTTTCAATAGCTTTAAGTGGATAATCCCTTTCAATTCTTCTTGCTATGGTTGCCATAGTTTCTACTGCCTCTACAGGATAATCGCCAACTGCAGTTTCGTTTGAAAGCATTACTGCATCTGTTCCATCTAGAATTGCATTGGCAACATCACTAACTTCTGCCCTAGTTGGTCTTGGATTCGAGGCCATTGAGTCAAGCATTTGAGTCGCTGTAATTATTGGAATACCTAATGAATTGGCTTTTCTTATTAATTGCTTTTGTAATAGGGGAACCTCTTCAGCAGGCATTTCTACTCCCAAATCGCCTCTTGCAACCATAACCCCATCACATAAGGGTAATACAGTATCAATTTGATCAATTGCTTCAAATTTTTCTATTTTTGCGACTACTGGTGTTGAATGACCATTTTTGTTTATTAAATCTTTTATTTCGTTTATGTCGGATGGATTTCTTACGAAACTTAGGGCTATCCAATCAACACCTACAGATAAGCCGAATTTCAGATCCTCTTTATCTTTCTCTGTTAATGCTTTTACTGATAATTGAACATCTGGGAAATTAACACCTTTATTATTTGAAAGAACCCCCCCTACAGTTACGAGGCACTCTAAAAGATTAGCTTTTATGTCAACTTTTTCTACAATCATTTCTATTTTGCCATCATCTAATAATATTCTTTTTCCTTCACTAACTTCTTGAGAAAGTTTGTCGTAGGTAACATTTGCAATAGTATTTGTACAAACGACTTCATTCGATGTAAGTTTAAATTTATCACCTTTTTTAACTTTGACTGGACCATCTTTAAAGCGCCCTAATCTTATTTTTGGGCCCTGAAGATCTTGTAGTATTCCAATATCTATATCTAATTTTTTTGATACTTCTCTTATAGTTTTTATTCTCTCAGCATGATCATTATGATCACCATGTGAGAAATTTAATCTGAATGTTGTTACTCCAGCTTTAATTAAATCTGTAATTATCTTTTCAGATTGAGTTGCAGGACCAATAGTTGCTACTATTTTTGTTCTTCTTTTTAAATCAATATTCGACATATATAGATAATATTGCTAGATATAAATAAATTTACCATATCCAAAGTTAGTTATTTATTTCATGGATTTTAAAACTTATCAGAAAAAAGCTAGGGAAACAGCCCAATATCCAAATTTAGGCTCAAATATTATTTACCCCACTCTTGGTTTAGTTGGAGAGGGTGGTGAGGTAGCAGAAAAAGTAAAAAAAGTTATAAGAGATAAAAGTGGAATATTTGATAACGAATCAAAAATAGGTATTAAAAAAGAGTTAGGAGATGTATTGTGGTACATATCAAATCTTTGTACAGAATTAGATTTTAATTTAGAAGATGTTGCATTACAAAATCTCGAAAAATTAAAATTAAGAGCTGCTAAAGGAAAGATAATAGGTTCAGGAGATGATAGATAAGTTTAGCTATATCCTAAGCTTGCATACTGGAGATTTGTAATTAAGTTTTGAATAACATTTAAAAGTAAAAAAGCTAATAAAGAAGAAATATCAAAACCACCTATTGGGGGGATAATACCTCTAAAAATGTTTAAGTAAGGATCTGTGATAGAAGTTAATGCAGATAAAACACCGTTACTCCAATCAATACCAGGAAACCAAGTAAGTAAAATTCTTATTATTAATATGAATGAATAGATTGATAAAGTTTGACCTAGAACTGCAAAAATCTCAGATAACATTATCTTAATGTAATTTTAAATATTCTAACATTTACTTATAGTTGCTGCTTATTAATGTGGCTTCCTATATTTGAGAGATATTCATTACTGACAGCAAAAGTTTGATAAAACTTTTCAGATAATGATATCCAATATGACCTACCATCTTTTTGCTTCCTTTTGATAATAAACTTCTTATCTAATAATTCTTTAATATGATCATAAGCTCCTGATCCTCGAAGAAGTATAAGATCTGATTGTAGGATCTTTTTTTTGATCGCAATAGTTGCCAATGTTCTTAATTCGGATGTTTTCAAATCAGAAGGAAGTAAATCATCGACGAATTCATTTAGACTAGATTTTAGTTCGAGAGAAAAACTGCTATTAACTGCATTTAATTCAATAGCTGAGTTAGGGTTAGAGTATTTTTTTTTTAGCTCTTTAATTGCATCACTTATTGAGTTTATATCAGAATTAGTAATTTCTGAAAGATCCTTTTTTGTTATTGGTCTGCCTTTTAAATATAGAACAGCTTCAACTTTAGTAACTAGATCTATATCAGATATTGGCGTGGTATTTAGATCAGATTGATTGATTTTAATTACCGAAATCTTTCCTAATTTACCTTATATTTAATCTGATGCACCAAGGAATAACTTATATGTATCGTTTTGAGTTTCATCCCAGAATTTATAGCCTAGAATTCTTACAAATTTGTTCCACTCTAAAATCTCATTTTTATCGATTAAAACTCCAATAACAATTTTCCCTACATCAGCACCATAATTCCTGTAGTGAAATACGCTTATAGACCAATTAGATTTCATATTGTTCAAGAAGTTTATTAATGCGCCAGGCCTTTCAGGAAACTCAAATCTGTATAAAAGCTCCACAAAGTTTCTATAATCCATCTCTTTAGAATTCTTTGGTAATCTTCCACCTACCATATGTCTGAGATGATTTTTAGATAATTCATCATCACTTATGTCAATAAATGAGTACTCGGAATTTCTAAACACATTTAATAGATTTTTTTTATCATTTAACCCATAAACTTGAACTCCTACAAAGATCTGTGCATTCTTAGAATTCGACATCCTATAGCTAAATTCAGTTAAATTTCTATTATCAAGTAACTTACAAAAATCAATTAGACTTCCAGCACGCTCAGGTATTTCAACAGCCATCATTACTTCTTTGCACTCCCCAAGTTCTGCTCTTTCTGCTACAAATCTAAGCCTCTCAAAATTCATATTTGCACCACATGCAATTGCAACCATTTTTCTATTTGAATAATTCGAATTTAAAATATCTTTTTTCATTCCTGCTATTGATAAGGCACCTGCAGGCTCTAAAATTGATCTAGTATCCTCAAAAACATCTTTTATAGCAGCACATATTTCGTCAGTATTAACTCTAATCATCTTATCTATATATTTTCTCCCAATATCAAAAGTATTTTTACCAATTTTTTTAACTGCCACTCCATCTGCAAATTGTCCAACAGAGGGTAATTCAACAATTTTTTGTTCTTCCAAGGATTTTGTCATAGCGTCTGCGTCTTCAGGTTCAACGCCAATTATTTTTACTTCAGGCCATATTTTTTTAACATATAAAGAAATTCCTGATATCAATCCACCTCCACCAACAGCAATATAAATTGCATAAGGTTTATTTTTTAATTGCTGTTCTAGTTCAATAGCTATAGTTCCTTGTCCTGCTATTACATCTGGATCATCAAAAGGATGAATAAAACATAAATTTCTTTCATGGCTAATCCTTATTGCCTCCTTGTAAGTTTCATCATAATTATCACCAAATAATATAACTTTTGCTTTTAAATTTTTTACTGCATTTACTTTTACTAGAGGTGTTGTAATTGGCATTAATATGGTTGCTTGGCAATTTAATTTGAGAGCACTTAGAGCAACACCTTGAGCATGATTGCCAGCACTTGAAGTAATTACTCCCTGAGTAAGCTGCGATTGACTGAGCTTACTCATCTTGTTGTATGCCCCTCTTATTTTGAATGAAAATACATCTTGAAGATCTTCTCTCTTTAGAAAAACTTCATTATTAAGCGTATTACTTAAATTATGTGCTTTCTCCAGCGGTGTTTTTTTTGCTACTTCATAGACTTCAGCTTGAAGTATTTTTTCAAAATAATCATTCATATATATATTTTTAGCATTAATTATTAATCTAATAAAACATTACATGATCTATTTCAAAAAAAATACTCATTTTGCACCTCCACGTTTTAGATTATATAGATACCAATTTTTGTTAAATGCTTTTAAGTGAGTTAAGTCATCCAAATCAACTTCATGGCTTAACAGTTTCACAATTAGAGGAAATTGCCTGCCAAATTAGAGAAAGACATCTTCAAGTAGTTTCTACTAGTGGCGGACATCTTGGCCCTGGATTAGGTGTTGTTGAGCTTACGTTGGCTTTATATCAAACTCTTGATCTTGACTTCGATAAAGTTGTTTGGGATGTAGGACATCAAGGTTATCCTCATAAATTAATAACAGGACGTTTTAGTCAATTTGATTCCCTTAGACAACAAAATGGAGTAGCGGGATATCTCAAAAGAAGTGAAAGTAAATTTGATCATTTTGGTGCTGGACATGCAAGTACTTCTATTTCTGCTGCTTTAGGAATGGCAATAGCAAGGGATAGAAAAGGTGAAAATTATAAATGTGTCGCTGTTATTGGAGATGGAGCATTAACTGGAGGTATGGCATTAGAAGCTATAAATCATGCAGGTCACTTACCAAATACTCCTTTAGTTGTAGTATTAAACGATAATGATATGTCTATTTCACCTCCAGTTGGAGCCCTTTCATCTTACTTAAATAAAGTAAGAGTAAGTCCACAATTGCAATTTTTATCCGATAGTGTTCAGGAAAGTGTAAAAAATATTCCATTAATTGGAAAGGATATTCCAGAAGAACTAAAAAATATTAAAGGGAGCGTTAGACGACTAGCAGTACCTAAGGTTGGAGCTGTTTTTGAAGAACTTGGCTTTACATATATGGGTCCAATTGACGGACATGATATTGCAAATTTAGTTAATACTTTTAACGCTGCTCACAAACTTAAAAAACCTGTACTTGTTCATGTTGTCACGACAAAAGGTAAGGGTTATCCTTATGCTGAAGCTGATCAGGTTGGATATCATGCACAGTCAGCATTTGATCTAACAACTGGGAAATCTATTCCATCTAAGAAACCTAAACCTGTTAGTTATAGTAAAATATTTGGTCAAACCTTATTGAAAATATGTGAACAAGATAGCAAAGTTGTTGGTATCACAGCAGCAATGGCTACAGGTACTGGTTTAGATATATTGCAAAAAAATATTCCAGATCAATATATTGATGTAGGAATAGCAGAACAACATGCAGTTACTCTTGCGGCGGGAATGTCCTGCGATGGTCTTAAACCTGTTGTAGCTATTTATAGTACTTTTCTTCAACGTGCATTCGATCAATTAATACATGATGTTGGTATCCAAAATTTACCTGTATCGTTCGTACTTGATAGGGCTGGGATAGTTGGCGCTGACGGTCCTACTCACCAAGGCCAATACGATATCAGTTATATGAGATCTATACCTAATTTTGTATTAATGGCCCCTAAAGATGAATCTGAATTACAAAGAATGTTAATAACTTCAATTAACCATAATGGACCTACAGCTATAAGGATACCAAGAGGTTCTGGATTAGGGGTCGCTGTAATGGATGAGGGTTGGGAACCTTTGAATATAGGAGAAGCGGAAATACTTGAAGATGGAGAAGATATTTTAATTATTGCTTATGGATCAATGGTGGCTTCAGCTATTGAAACAGCAACGATCCTAAAAAATATGAATATTAATGCATGTATTGTTAATGCAAGATTTGTGAAACCTCTAGATAAAAATCTTATTATGCCTTTAGCAAGTAGGATACAAAAAGTGGTAACTATGGAAGAAGGATCCCTAATAGGTGGATTTGGTTCCGCAATAGTTGAATTATTTAACGATAATGAAATAAACATTCCTGTATACAGAATAGGTATACCTGATGTTTTAGTTGATCATGCTTCACCTGACCAGAGTAAAGAAAAATTAGGCCTTATGCCTGATCAGATGGCAGATAAGATTGTTAAGAAATTTAAGTTAGATAATTAAAAATTTAATAAATAAATTTTATAAAACACCACGTGAAGCTAATCCTAAGATTGCTCCAATCCCGAAAATATGACCTAGGCAATTAGCACCTACAACTGATGCGTGACTTAAACCACCATAGAATTTTGAATTAGGTATTTCAAAACCTTCATTAGGTTTTCTTATAGTTGCTCTAGCAATTGCATAAGCAAAAACATTACATGCAATCATTACGACGGCACACTTTGGAGACCAAGAAAAAGTTGCTGGATCTGCAGCTGCAAATAATGTAGTAAACATAAAAAATCGTTATTTTTATATATTCTCTAATACTTTTACCTAAAAAACACAAAATTGTAAAAGGTCTTAAGAGTTGTTTACTTCTAGGCTATTTAACAACTTGAGAAATCCAAACAAAATAACAAAATCACTTAGAGTTAGGAAGGATTCTGCCAAACCATGCAGGAAGTCAACTTCAACAAGGGTTTTATTGTAGTAATTTAATGTGAAGATAGATAGCAATATAGTTATCGATACGAATAAAATCGTTAAGGAAAATCCTGTTTTTACAAAATTATTAAAAGATTTAATTTTATATAAGTAGAACAAAAATATTGCATATGGAATTATTGATACTGCGAACAAAAATGTGTTATCGATTGAACCTAATTTTTCTATAAATTTTAAGAATAAATCATTCATAAGTCTCTTTTCCTCTAAAAATTTTTATTGTTGCCATGGCTAATGTTGTATTTCCTATAAATGTAAATATTCCTTGAAGTGATACTAGACCGTAAAGATTTTCTTGGTTGTCATAGATATGCCAAGTGATCGCACACATAGCACCTATTAAGTTTGGGACCATAGCGAGGCTTAACCAAAAAAATAAATTATATTTTTTATATGTAGAAATTTTGTTTATGACAAATATGGCAACAATCCATTCTATTACTGATGAGATATGTATTAACCAAGTTCCAAAAGATAATTCGTGCAAAGTTTTATATTTTTTTCTTTAAAACGTTGAGAACTTCTTTAGCGTGATTTATAGGTAAAACACTTATCCACCTATAAGAAATTTTCCCATCTGGAGAAATCAAAAAAGTATTTCTATCTGAGAATGGAGGAATCCATGAACCATATTTATCACTAATAATTCCGTCAGGATCAGATAATAAAGTATAGTTTATGGATTTCTCGCTGCAGAAACTTTCATGAGAATCTTGAGTATCAGCGCTTATACCAACAATTTCGGCATTATATTTTGAAAAATCTTTTTTTAATTCCGAAAAACCTTTAGCTTCAAGAGTACAACCTGTTGTAAAGTCTTTTGGATAAAAATAAATAACTAACCACTTACCTTCAAAATCATTTAAATCCCATGTTTTTTTTGTTTTTATGTTTTTATTAAAACCGTCTAACTTAAAGTTAGGAGCATAATCACCTACTTCAGGAGCAAAATCAAAAGAAAAGGCTGAATTACAATTAAATAGAAGAATAAATGAAATTAATATACTTACAACTAAATTTCTCATCAAATTTAGAATTTATTTAAATCAACTCCATTTGATTTAGCAAATTTATCTAAGCCTACTTTTTGTATAGACTTTAAGGCTTTGGTACTTATTTTTATATTTACCCATTTTTTGCCCTCTTTCCACCATAGTCTTCTTTTTTGAAGATTAACTTGCTGCAATTTTTTTGTGCGAATATGTGAGTGACTCACTGCCATCCCGTTATTAGCTTTTGCACCCGTCAGTTCGCAAACTCTTGACATATTTATTGAGTTATATCTTTAAAAATTCTAACACATGACTTAATTTGTTGAATTAAGTAATTCTGAAATTAATTCGGCATTATTATTTTGTAAATTAATTATCTGTTCTTGATCTAATCCACCAACGGAAAGCTTAGCCATATCGTAAACATGATTTGCTATTTTTGATGCCAATGGATTCTCAGTAGGATCTTTTTTATCAATAATTATTTTGTTGCCTGTAATTTTATTAAGACCAACAATAAGTGGATGTTCTTTATTAATTAAGAGCACATGATATTCAGGTAAGCCAGGCATCTTTTGTTCCATGTAAGCTCCCATATCATTAATTCTTCTCATTTGTTCTGGAAGCAAGATCATCGCTGGTGGAGCATCTTTACTTGAAAGTGACTGTACTTTAACTGTTACCTTCTCATTGTTAAGGGCCTTAACTATCGTATCTTTAAGATTATCTGTATTTGATTTACCATCCTTATCTACAATTTCTTTTGATTCTTTATCTTCTAGTTCATTTATTTCTGAATCTACTCTTTGGAATTGATAATCTTCATTTTTGCTTTCCAACCATGGAAGAAATTGTGCGTCAATTAAGGGATCTGATTTAATAACTTCTTTATTATCAGATAAACAGATATTTAATGCACTAGACTGCGCAATCAAATCTGAACAGTAAATTATTTTTTTTGAGTCAGTTAATTTATTTCGCTCTTTATAATTAGCGAGAGTTGTGAAATATTTATCATTTGATTTGATGAGGGATTTATTTTCAATATCCTTAGTTAGCTCCTTCTCTGAATTTATTATTGTTTCGAAAATTATACTGTTATTGACTAAATCAGCAAATTTTTCATCTTCGATAGCACCAATTTTAATAAAAGCAGAGATTGAATCCCAAATTTCTGCATAGAATTCTGGAGAATTTTTTAACAAATCCTTCAGTTTATTAGCGATTTTTTTTGAGATGAATGATGATATAGACCTTACTTTTCTATCTGTTTGTAATGCACTTCTACTAACATTTAGGGGTATATCTGTTGAGTCAATAACTCCTCTAAGAGGTAAAAGGTATTTTGGTACTATCTCTTTAATTGAATCGCTTACGAATACTTGATTGCAAAATAGTTTTATTTCTCCCTTTTCCCAATCAGCTCTACCTGACAACTTTGGAAAATACAATATTCCTTGTATGTCATATGGATAATCTGTATTTAAATGAATCCATAACAGTGGATCCCCCTGAAATGGATAAAGGTATTTATATAACTCAATATAATCTTCATCTTTTAATTCACTAGGCTGTTTTCTCCAAGGAGGATTTTTCTTATTAATTGTCTCTCCTTCTAATAAGACGTCTATTGGCATAAAATCACAATATTTTTTTATTAGTGATTTAATCCTTTCAGGCTCGATAAACTCTTTTTCTTCTTCAAGTAGGTGAAGAATAACATCTGTACCAATTGTCTCTCTTTCTGATTCCTCTAATGTGAAATTTGGCGATCCATCGCAAGACCATTTAAAAGCTTTTGATTCCCCAATTGCCGACTTAGTTAATATATCAACTCTATCTGCAACCATGAAACTTGAATAAAAACCTAGTCCAAAATGACCTATGAATTCATCATTATCTTTTTTGTATTTTGTCAGGAATTCTTCAGCACTAGAAAATGCAACCTGATTTATGTACTTCTTAATTTCTTCATCATTCATTCCAATTCCATTATCGGAAATTGTTAACGTATTTTTTTCACGGTTAATTGTTATTTTTACTTGAGCCTCATCAGTATTCTCGCAATCACCTGCCATAGAGGCCATTCTTCTTTTGCTAATTGCATCTACACCATTACTAACAAGTTCTCTTAAAAAGATTTCATGGTCAGAATAAACTGCCTTTTTGATAATTGGGAAAATATTTTCGGTATTAATACGAATTTCGCCTTTTTCCATTTAAAAATAATCAAACATATTAAATCTTATTTCGTAAAAACTAGTTAATCAAGTTTAATTAGGAGTATTGTCCGAACAATATATGAATTTAATAGTTAAATATATTTTTAAAAGGGTTTTATTTAACCCACAAAATCTCACTACAATTATTTTCTTTCATAATTTGATTGGCTTTAGTCAAGTCATCGCATGGATTTAAATATAAGACAGCAATATTTCCTTTTTTCTGTTGCACTTTTTGTTCATTCATGCCTTTCTCTAACAAATATGAATCTTTAAAAATCAATAAAATCTTTTTTTTATCTGACTTTTCTTCCTTAATTAAATTTCTTAAAATGTCTACTGAAATTGTAAATCCAATCCCATTAAATATTTTCTCATTAGGACTAAATGATCTTACTAATTCATCATATCTTCCGCCTTTTGCGATGACGCTTTTATTTTTTCCATTATCCCCTATTAGTTGAAAAACTATTCCTTCATATAAATTCAAGTGAGGTTGAAAAGTGGGATCAAGTTGTAATTTAACACCATATTTATTTGATATTTTTGATAATGTTTCAAATAAAAAATTTAAGTCATCCAATATTTTACTAGTACCATATATAGTTTTTAATTTTTTTAATATTGCAATTGGCTCTCCTCGTGTGAATAAAAGATCTTTAAGAATATATTTATCATCATCATCTATTCCTAATTTAGATAAATTATCTTGATCAAAATTAACCAGACTTTTCTTGATTTCTTCAAAATTATTATTCTTATATTTGTTCAATATCAAGTCCATTATTTTTGTGGTGCTTACTAGTAGAAATAAATTACAACCATCTTTCAAATTAATATTATCGATTGAATCAAACAAAATATTAATAACTTCAATTTCTGGGAATTTAGTATCATATCCAATTAATTCAATCCCACTCTGCAATTTTTCTTGTAACTTAAATAAATTTTTATTATTTTGTTTTTTATCAAAAACCATTCCATTTGTGAATAATCTTATAGGTCTTTTTTTATTTATTAATCTAGTAGATGACAATTTAACAATTGATGTTGTCATTTCTGGCCTAAGACATAATGAATTATTGCTTACTATTCCTACAACCTGATTTTCGTCAATAACGCCACGGCCTCTTATAGTCTCTAAAGTATTTATAAATGAGGGTGAAACCTCTTCATATCCCCATAGTTTATAAATACTATTTAAATTATTTATGATGTTTGAGTTATTTTTTACATCGACTAATTTAATTTCCTTTATATCTGTCATTTTAATATTTAACTAACTTTAGGTATAGAGATTTTTTTTAAATGGATTGACTTTATCTAGTTCATTTTTTAATTCATTCTCAAGGCTGGGAGAACAAGCTAAAATTCTTCCTGAACTTAAATTAAATTCACCTGATGGATAATCAGAAATAATACCACCAGCCTCTTTAACAATAATAGCACCGGCCGCCAAGTCCCATTCTTCCAATCCTTTTTCCCAATATCCATCTATCTTACCTGCTGCAACAAATGCTAGATCAATTGCTGCTGCACCTCCTCTTCTAACACCTCTAGTTTTATGTGTTAGATAACAAAATTCAGCATAATTATTATCCTCTGTCTCAAATCTGTCATAAGAGAAACCAGTTACAAGTAGACTGTCAGAAAGATTAGAGGGATTCGATACTTTAAGTTTACTATCATTGCAGAATGAGCCTAAACCTATACAGGCTGAATATAGTTCATTTAAATAAGGTACTGATATGGCGCCTATAATTGGCTTATTTTTATATATAAGACCAATAGAAGTCCCAAAAAAAGGATATCCATGGGAATAATTTGTTGTACCGTCTAAAGGGTCTATACACCACGTTAAATCCGAAGATTTGGTTAATTTACCCGATTCCTCTGCATTTATAGATATGTTTGGTGTCTCTTCTGATAAATATTCTTTAATTTTATTTTCAACTTCCAAATCTACATTGGTAACCAGATCACCCTTCCGACCCTTTGATGATATTTTCTGAATTTTATTGTAATTAACCTTTAAAATTTCATTACCAATTTGGGCGGAATTCTTGGCAATTTCGTACAAGATAGATAAGTTTACTTGATTTGCAAGTTCCTCTATTTCACTTAATTCAAACATGATAGTTAATCTTCCTCAAATTCCCAAGGTGGCGCGACTCTTGTATTTCCCCTCCCAAAATATTGTCCAAATTGTAAATCGTAAACTTCATCTTCATATGTAGTTTCCACTTCAAGATCTGAAGTTGCTTTCGCGACACAAAGAAGTGCATAGCCTTTGTCTTTTAAGGCCTGAGATACACCCATGGCTTCAGGTTGTTGTAGTGTACCAGATTTAATTTTAACTGCACAACTTGTACAGCAACCATTTCTACATGAAAATGCAAGTTTGAACCCTTTCTTTTCAAATTCCTTAAGTATGTAATCATCACTATTGACCTGCTCTTGGTAGACCTTTCCGGTTTCCTTATTTTTAATCGTGACTGTGAAAGTCTTTTTCAAATAACTTTCCTCTAAAATGGGATGATCAAGGGTTAAAATGGTTATCTTGGGAGAGGTGGCCGAGTGGTTGAAGGCGCAGCACTGGAAATGCTGTATAGGGGCAACTTTATCGAGGGTTCGAATCCCTCTCTCTCCGCTTTATACTAGTTTATATTGGTTAAATACATCAACACCTTTGTCTTAAAATATCTTTTAAAATAAATAGTAATCTTTTTGCCAAGTTATAAATAATCTTTTTTTATTTATATTAAGTTGAAAATATTTGATTTTTACTATTATATGTAGATATCTAAGACAAAAATTAATTAAATTTTTAGTAAATTTTGCTTTAATTTAGCGATCTAAAATCATGGGGCAAATAGTTGGAATTGATTTGGGTACTACTAACTCTGTTATAGGAGTTATAGAAGCCGGTCGTCCAATTGTTATTGCTAATTCTGAAGGTTCTAGAACTACACCTTCAATAGTTGGATTTACAAAAGATAAAGAAATAGTAATTGGAGATCAAGCAAGAAGACAACTTGTTCTAAATCCTAAAAATACCTTTTATAACCTAAAAAGATTTATTGGCAGTGACTGGGATGAATTAGATGAGAATAGTATTTCTGTTCCTTACAATGTAAAGGCTAATAATACTGGAAGCGTTAGAGTTCTTAGTCCAAATACAGAACGAGAGTATGCACCTGAAGAATTAGTTAGCTCAATAATAAGAAAATTAATTAATGATGCTGAAACATATCTTGGAGATACTGTCGACTCTGCTGTTATTACAGTACCTGCTTATTTCAATGAATCTCAAAGACAAGCTACAAAGGATTCTGCAATATTGGCTGGTATAAAAGTAGATAGAATCCTAAATGAACCTACAGCAGCAGCTTTAGCTTATGGTTTTGAAAAAAGTTCTTCAAATAATGTTTTGGTTTTTGATTTAGGGGGAGGAACATTTGACGTCTCATTATTAAAAATTTCTAATGGTGTATTTGATGTTAAAGCAACATGTGGAGATACCCAACTAGGTGGAAATAATTTTGACTCAAAAATAGTAGATTGGCTTGCTGAAAAATTTCTTGCTAAATATGAAATTGATCTAAGAAGGGATAGACAAGCTTTACAGAGATTAACTGAAGCTGCCGAAAAAGCTAAATGTGAATTATCTGGATTGCAAAAAACAAAAATATCTTTACCTTTTATTACCACTAGCAAAGAGGGCCCCTTACATATTGAGGAGACCTTAGATAGAAAAATATTTGAATCATTATCAAATGATTTACTAGATAGATTATTAGAGCCTGTGCAAATAGCATTAGATGACTCCGGATGGAACGCAGAAGATATAGATGAGGTAGTTCTTGTCGGTGGCAGTACCAGAATTCCAATGGTTCAACAATTAGTAAAGACTCTTGTTCCTAAAGATCCCTGTCAATCAGTTAATCCAGATGAAGTTGTAGCAATTGGTGCAGCAATACAATCTGGAATAATTAACGGTGATTTACAAGATTTACTCCTAAATGACGTTACTCCCTTATCTTTAGGCTTAGAAACTATTGGTGGTCTAATGAAGGTACTTATTCCTCGTAATACACCAATACCAGTGAGACAATCAGACGTTTTTAGTACATCAGAAGCTAATCAATCTTCAGTGGTTGTTCAAGTAAGGCAAGGTGAAAGGCCTTTAGCATCTGAAAATAAATCACTAGGTAAGTTTAGGTTATCTGGAATACCTCCAGCACCAAGAGGAATACCTCAAGTGCAAGTAGCATTTGATATAGATGCTAATGGCCTTTTAGAAGTTAGCGCAACTGATAGAACAACTGGTAGAAAGCAAACAGTTACAATTTCTGGAGGCTCTAATTTAAATGAACAAGAAATTAATTCTATTATTGAAGAAGCTAAATCAAAAGCTAATGAAGATAGAAAGAAGAGATCTGTTATTGATAGAAAAAATAGTGCTTTAACTCTTATTGCTCAAGCTGAGAGAAGACTTAGGGATGCTTCTTTAGAATTTGGGCCATATGGAGCTGAAAGACAACAGAGAGCTGTTGAATTAGCAATTCAAGATGTTGAAGATTACATAGATGATGAGGATCCTCAAGAATTAGAAATTTCAATAAGTGCACTTCAAGAAGCATTATTTGGTTTAAATAGAAAATTTGCAGCAGAAAGAAAAACCGATAACAATCCATTGCAGAGCATTAAAAATACGTTTGGATCATTAAAAGATGAACTGTTTTCAGATGATTATTGGGATGATGACCCTTGGGATAATCAAATGAATAGAAATTATAGAAATTCGAGGTATGGTAATTCTAGGGATGATGATCCATGGGACAATGACTATTTCCTCTAAAAAAGACTATTTGTCGATTTTGGGTTTGTCCCATGATTTCGACGATAAAGAACTGAAAAAGGCCTTTCGAAGAGAAGCAAGAAAATGGCATCCAGACTTAAATAAAAATGATCTCAATGCAGAAGAAAGATTTAAATTAATTAACGAAGCATACGAATATCTAAGCGATCCAAATAATAGCAAAAATAGTGCGGTAGAAAATATCCAAGATGATTACCAAAATATTAACTTCAAGACTGGTTTTCCTGATTTTCAAGATTATCTTGATTCATTGTTTGGATATGAATACTCTCCAAAGAAATACGATGAATATAGTGATGAACCATTAGAGGATGAATCCATAAATGCAGATAATGATGAATTTAATAATTATGAATACCCTACAACATCTCCAGAAGAACCACCTCCAGTTAAAGTCCACCAGGATATTGAAACCATTATCGAATTAACTCCTGATGAGGCTTTAAATGGAGCCTCAATTCTAATAGAATTAGAAGATGAAACAGTAGTAGAAGTTGATACACCTCCTTTTGCTGGAGATGGCTGGAGATTAAGACTTGAAAATATTGCAAGAGGAGGTAAAGATCATTATCTACAGTTAAAAGTTCAAACGGAAAGTGGTCTGAGAATTGATGGTTTAAGAGTTCTTTATAAATTAGAGTTATTTCCTCATGATGCTCTTCTTGGTTGTGCAGTAGAGGTTCCTACCCTTGATGGTAATGTCACACTTCAAGTCCCACCAAAATCATCTACGGGAAGAATGTTACGTTTAAAAGGTAGGGGTTTAACCTTTGAAGATAATGTAGGTGATCAATATGTTGAAATTTTGGTTGTCATACCTGCTGATATTAATGATGAAGAAATCGCTTTATATACAAGATTACAAGAATTGTCACTTTCTGATTCTTAATCAAATATTATATAAATAGAAAAATCGATGCTAATGAACATATTTGTTCTTCTATATAATTCAGGAACAGATAAGGAAGGAATTCATTCAATTGAACTTAAAGGAAGGACCATTGTTCTTATGTTTGAAGATAAGGATGATGCAACAAGATATTGTGGTCTACTAGAAGCTCAGGATTTTCCTTTACCAACAGTTGAAATGATTAACATAGAAGAAATAAAAGATTTCTGCATTAAATTAGATTATGAATGTAAATTAGTAGAAAAAAATTTCGTACCTAAAACTGCTGAAGATAGGTTATTAATTTCACCACCACAGAAAAACCTAGAAGTTGAAAATTGGGAGGAAGACAAAAATAGTAATAAAGATAACATTGATATAAATACCATTAAGGAAAACCTTGAAAAGTTGCTTTAGCTATTAAAATATCAATTAATTAATAAACAAATAAAACATGACAACTGCATTATTTGAAACAGAAGTCGGAAACATTAATATTGAATTTTTCTCTGACGATGCCCCTAATACAGTAAAAAACTTCACGAATTTAATTAGTGATGGTTTTTATGATGGTCTAGCATTTCATAGAGTTATTCCTGGATTTATGGCTCAGGGTGGATGTCCAAATACTCGTGATGGAGCCTCTGGTATGCCTGGAACTGGAGGACCTGGATATAATATTAAATGTGAAATTAATTCTAATAAACACCTAAAAGGCTCACTTTCTATGGCTCATGCAGGAAAGGATACAGGTGGTAGTCAGTTTTTCATTGTTTATGAACCACAGCCTCATCTCGATGGAGTTCATACTGTTTTTGGAAAGACAGATGATATGGATGTAGTGCTAAAGCTTACTAATGGTTCAAAAATTCTAAAAGCAACATTAAAATAGTTAATTAGCCTTCAAAAACAATACTAAATGTTTCTTTATCTAGATTAAATTTTCTCGTAGAGGAATATAAGATTTCATTATTAATAGTAAAGTTAGTATTGATTAATTTGATGCTACTTTTTGGGTGTAATGCTTGTTCAATGTTTCTAGAAACAATAATCCCAATTTTTGTACTATTTTCATAATTTGATAAAAACTGAATAAATAATTCTATATTCTTTATTTCTTCATCAGTAATGTTTGAATTTGTTCTATTCTGATCATGCAAAATTCGCCAAACTAATTTGGGTCGATTCCAAAAAGCCAATAATCTTGGAGTACTTTCCAGTTTAATATTAATGTTCTGATCACTACAGAATTTAATAGCGTTATTTTTTATTGGAACAAGATCAATAGATTTATATTTTCCGTCAAGAAAAATTGATATAAATGGATCGATATTTCTGGAATTAGTATTATCTTCATCAATCATATGGCCTAACTTCGTTTTTTTTACACTCAAATATTCTGCATTATTATCGTTTGGACAAATTACTAATGGAACTCTCTCAATAACCTCTATTCCATAACCACCTAATCCAGCAATCTTTCTAGGATTGTTTGTAAGTAATTTTAGTTTTTTTATACCTAAATCAGTTAAAATTTGTGCTCCAACTCCATAATTTCTGAGATCAGCTGGAAAACCTAATTTTTCATTAGCTTCTACAGTGTCTAATCCACCATCTTGTAGACTGTATGCTTTTAATTTATTTATTAGACCAATACCTCTTCCTTCTTGTCTCAAGTAAACAACAACTCCTTCTTCTTCCTTTTCAATCCTTGATAAAGCAGCTTCTAACTGGGGTCTGCAATCACAACGTAATGATCCAAAAGCATCACCAGTTAAGCACTCAGAATGCATTCTTACTAGTACTGGTTCGCTTAATTTCGATGATTTTTGTTTAACTAATGCAACGTGCTCTGAACCATCTAGTTCATTAACATATCCATAAGCTTTGAAATTACCAAAAATACTAGGAAGAACAGCATCAGATTTTCTAAATACAAATCTCTCAGTTTGAAACCGATAACTTATTAAATCAGCTATTGATATTAACTTCATTCCCCACTGTTTTGCATACTCTTTGAGTTGTGGAAGTCTTGACATAGAACCGTCAGGATTTTGTATTTCACAAATCACTCCAGCGGGATAAAGACCTGACATTGCGGCAATATCTACTGCCGCTTCTGTATGACCTGCCCTTTTTAATACTCCACCTTTTTTAGCTCTTAATGGAAAAATATGTCCAGGCCTTCTTAAATCATCTGGTCTTGTATTTGGGTTTATAGCAACTTGTATTGTCTTTGCCCTGTCTTCAGCGGAAATTCCTGTAGTAACATTATTTTCGGGCCCTGCGTCAATTGATACCGTAAAAGCTGTTTGATTTTCATCTGTATTTCTATCTACCATTAATGGTAAATCTAAAGAATCAAGTTTTTCACCTTGCATTGCTAGGCATATAAGACCACGTCCCTCAGTAGCCATAAAATTAATTTGCTGTGGAGTGGCAAACTGAGCAGCACATATTAAATCTCCTTCATTTTCTCTTCTTTCATCATCTACAACAATTATGCATTCGCCATTTCTTATAGCTGCCAAAGCATCGCTGATAGGATCAAATTCAATTTTAAAAGATTCATTTATATCCAAAATTGTTCCATTATTTGATTTGGGACTTGTTTCTTTCATTATTCCTATCAATATAGAAAAATAGTGTTTTAGTTACCTTAAATTCAACACTTTATAATCCTATCTCAAAGTCTGCCAATTCAAAGAAATGAATGTTGCAATAGTAGGTGCTACTGGTTACGGAGGTATTCAAGCAGTAAATCTCTTAAAGAAAATTAAAAAATACAAAATTTCATTTTTAGGAGGTAATAAAACATCTGGATCTAAGTGGAATGATAATTTTCCTTTTATTTATCTAGATAATGATCCTTATATAGAAGAAATTTCCGTAGATAATATTTCAAAAAATGCTGATGTTGCTTTGCTTTGTTTACCAAATGGGCTATCTTCAACATTGACTAGAAAATTATTAGATCGAGGACTTAAAGTTATCGATTTATCTGCTGATTACAGATATAAGTCTTTAGATGAATGGAAGAATGTATATTCCAATGAAGCGGCTATTTATAAAAGGAATGATGATGATTTATGTAAGGAGGCTGTCTATGGTCTTCCTGAAATAAATAAGCAAGCCATTTCAAAAGGAAGATTAATTGCCTGTCCAGGATGCTATCCAACTTCTGCCCTTATTCCATTAGTTCCTTATCTTTCGCAAGGAATTATTGAAAATGAAGGAATAGTGATTGATTCTAAAAGCGGAACCTCTGGAGGAGGTCGAGAACCAAACCAAAAGCTACTCCTATCAGAATGTGGTGAAG
Organism: uncultured Prochlorococcus sp.; assembly: GCA_902525585.1. Classification (GTDB taxonomy): domain Bacteria; phylum Cyanobacteriota; class Cyanobacteriia; order PCC-6307; family Cyanobiaceae; genus Prochlorococcus_A. The sequence goes on from CABZHQ010000011.1 coordinate 48,693, forward strand.
GCTTATCAGCATATGGATTGATAAACCATAGACATACCTCAGAGATCGAGCAAGTAGCATCTATAATCTCTGGAAATAAAATTGAATTGCTTTTTACACCTCATTTGGTTCCAATTTCAAGGGGTATGCATTCAACTATTTATGGGAGATTAAGAGATCCAGGATTAACTTCTGATGATTGCAGAATTCTATTGGATAATTATTATAGGAATTTCAAAAATATTAAAGTATTACCTGTAGATTCATACCCCTCAACAAAATGGGTTAAGAATACAAACCAAATTTTCCTTTCTGTTAAAGTTGACATTCGAAATGGAAGGATTATTATTTTATCTGTAATTGATAATTTGTTAAAAGGTCAGACTGGGCAAGCAATTCAAAATTTAAATATTATGAGTGGATTTTCAATGGATGAAGGCCTTGATTTAACTAATAATTTTCCTTAAAATTATTTCTAATCAAAAAACCAGCTTGAGAAATTGAATGAGGTAATATTTTATGCTCAAGCATTTGTATTCTTTTTGAAAGTGATTCAATATCATCATCATCTCTAATTGACAATGCAGCTTGCATTATCAATGATCCACTATCTACCTCCTCTTCTACAAAATGTACTGAACAACCAGTTATTTTTGAACCATTTAATATAGAGTCCTTTATCGCAGTACCACCTTTATATGCAGGAAGTAATGAAGGGTGAATATTTATTATCTTATTCTTAAATTTATTAATAAAAAATGGAGTAACAATTTTCATCCAGCCTGCCATAACAACAAGTTCAACATCGTAATGAATTAAAGTATTTACAATTTCTAATTCAAATAGCTCTTTTTGAGCAAAGTCTTTGCCTCTTATAATTTTGTAAGGTATTTTTTTACTTTCAGCTCTTTTTATACAACCAGCTTCATCTTTGTTAGTTATTAAAACTTTTATATCTATATCTAAATCCCCTTTTTCTGAGAGATTAATTAATTCTTGAAAGTTTGTTCCTTTCCCAGAAGCAAGTACACCTATTTTTAATTTTGGTGTAAATTTTCTAAATTCGGATATCTCAGGCGAAATTATGTAATTAAATGATCTATTCAAAGTTTTTTATTTTATTCAATGATAAATTCATATGAAATAAAAAAAACCCTCATTATTAATTGTTTATATTCAAAAACATATTTATTTGAAGATAAAAATTTAAACAAATTTAAATGATTCAAATCTATGTACTATTCATATAGATATAATTAGAAAATAAATAAAAGATACAAATATATAAAATGAATGGAGATTTAAAATCTTGGGATAAATTTTGTAATTATCTTTGGTTTGATAAAAAATTAAATATTTGGTTAGACATAAGCAAAATTAATTTCACAAGTAGAGAAATAAAAAATTTAGAAGATAAATTTATAGATGTTTTTTCATCAATAAAAGAATTAGAAAATGGTGCAATCTCAAATATTGATGAAAATAGACAAGTTGGACATTATTGGCTTAGAAACCCATCAATTTCACCCTCTTCAAAAATAGGAGAGGAAATTAGCACAGACATTAATACAATCTCTGAATTTGGAAAACAAATTTTAAATGGAGATATTAAGAATAAGAATAATCAGCATTATACTGATGTCCTTTGGATAGGAATTGGTGGAAGTGGTTTAGGACCGTTACTTATTACAGAGTCATTGCAGAAGTGCTCTAGAGGCTTAAATTTTTCTTATATCGATAACGTTGATCCTTTTTTAATTAGCGAAAAGTTAGAAGAGTTATCTGAAAAATTATCAACAACATTATTTGTAGTAGTAAGTAAATCAGGAGGTACGCCTGAACCTAGAATTGCTATGGAAATTATTAAAAGTCACTGCGAAAACAATTCTCTTCAATGGAATTCTAATGCCATAGCTATAACAATGAAGGATAGTAAGTTATTTAAAAAAGCCACTTCTGAAAATTGGTTAAAAATATTTAATTTGCATGATTGGGTTGGAGGAAGAACTAGTATAACGAGCTCTGTGGGATTACTTCCATTAGCTCTTATTAATGAAAATATATTTGAATTTATTAGAGGTGCATCATTAATGGATGAGGCCACACGTATAAGTGATTTTAAAAATAATCCAGCAGCACTATTATCATCTGCATGGTATTTAACTGGGGATGGTATTGGTAAGAGAGATATGGTCGTATTACCTTATAGAGATAGGTTACAGGTATTTAGTAAATATCTCCAGCAATTAATAATGGAATCATTAGGTAAGAAATTTAATAGGAATGGTGAAGTAGTTAATCAAGGTATTTCCGTTTTTGGTAATAAAGGATCTACAGATCAACATGCTTATGTTCAGCAACTGAGAGATGGTATTGATAATTTCTTTTGTATTTTTATTGAATTATTAGATTCTCCATCTACTAATATTTTTGATGAAAAGGAGAATCCAAAAGAATATCTTTCTGGTTTTTTGCAAGGAACTAGATCAGCACTCTCTAGTGAAAACAGACAAAGTATCACTATCACATTAGAAAAGTTAAATTGTTTTTCACTAGGTGCCTTAATCGCTTTATTTGAGAGGTCTGTATCCTTCTACGCTGAATTGGTAAATATAAATGCATATGATCAACCTGGAGTTGAAGCTGGAAAGAAAGCAGCCGCAAATATTATTGAGTATCAACAAAAAGTAAGTAAGTTATTAGACGAAGGTGGAGAATATTCTATAAATGACATAACATCATCATTTGATAATTCAGTGAGTGAACCAATATTTTTCATACTCCGTGAAATGTGTTTCGGTAATGATAATTATTTAGTTAAGGGCGATTGGTCAAATCCAAATTCATTAGTTATTCAAAAAATAAATTCTTAAACAACAATATTCATAATTTTTCCTTTAACAATAATTATTTTTCTTATTTCCTTACCATTAGTCCATTTTAATATGTTAGGTCTTTTAAGAGTTAATTCTTTAATTAGATCTTCACTCATATCATTATTAATATTTACTTTGTCTCTAACTTTTCCATTCACTTGTATTACTAGTTCATACGAATCTTCCTTAAGTGCCTCTGCATTAAAGGAAGGCCAGTTTTCTAAATGCACAGATTTTTTAAATCCTATAAGATGCCATATTTCTTCTGCAATATGAGGAGCAAAAGGAGCCAACAAAATACAAAATGTTTTTAAAGCCTCAATTTTTAAATTCTTGTTTACGTCATTAATGGAATTTGATAATGAATTATAAAACTTCATTAGTTCTGAAATCGCAGTATTAAATTGGTTATTTAATATGTCATTTGAAATTTCTTTTATAGCGATATTCATTGACTTTATTAAACTTTTTTCTTTATCTGGATAGGAATTAGATTTATTATTTATATCTTTTGCACAATTTATATATAGCTTCCAAATCCTGCTTAAAAATCTAAATTGTCCTTCAACATCTGTATCTCCCCATTCCAAATCTTTTTCTGGCGGTGCTTTAAATAATATAAACATTCTTGCTGTATCTGCTCCATATTTCTTAATTACTGATTCAGGATCTATACCATTATATTTTGACTTAGACATTTTCTCGAAAAGAACTTCGAGTTTGGTATTGTCAATTGGATCTCTAGGATTTGTTAGGTCAGTAATATCGGAAGGAGAAACATATTTGCCCGATTTATTGTTTTTATAGGCTGCGGCCTGAACCATTCCTTGCGTTAATAGATTATTAAATGGTTCATCAATTTCAAATAGTTCATTATCCCTCAAGGCTTTAGTGAAAAATCTTGCATATAACAAATGCAATATTGCATGTTCTACACCTCCAACATATTGATCTACAGGCAACCACTTATTTATTTCAATCTTTTCAAATGGCTTATTAGAACATTTTGAAGATGGGTATCTTAAAAAATACCATGATGAACACATGAAAGTGTCCATAGTATCAGTTTCTTTTCTTGCCGCTATTCCACATTTTGGACATGTTGTAATTATCCAATTATTATTATCACCTAAAGCATTAATCTTGTTAGCCGAGATTTCTATATCTCTTGGTAAGGAAACAGGTAGTTCCGATTGCTTTAAAGGAACAGATCCACATTTTTTGCAATTAACTATGGGTATCGGACATCCCCAATATCTTTGTCTAGAGATTAACCAATCTCTTAGACGATATTGAATCTTATTTTCAGCCCATCCATTTTTTACGCCCTCCTCAGATATTTTTAATTTAGCAATAGTATTTTCTATACCATTGTATTGATTTGAATTAATAAGATATCCTTTTTCTACATAAGCTTCATCAAGCTCTTTATTTTGTTCGCTTTTATCCTTAATTATTACCTGTTTAATATTAATATTATTTTTCTTTGCAAATTCAAAATCTCTTAGATCATGAGCAGGCACGCCCATAACAGCGCCTGTACCGTATTCATCGAGAACATAACTTGCCACCCAAATAGGTACAGGTTCAGAATTAACTGGATTTATTGCTGTTAAGCTAGTTTTTATTCCAATTTTTTCAAGTTCATTATTTTTATTATTTTTCAAATATTGTTTAAGATTTTCTATATCTCGTATGGTTTCTATATCAGAAATATTTTTTACTAATGAATGATTAACAGAAATTGCTAAATAAGTAACTCCAAATAAAGTATCTGGCCTTGTTGTAAATACAGTAATTTTCTCTTCTGG
>CABZHQ010000012.1 GCA_902525585.1 uncultured Prochlorococcus sp.
ATAAAAGATAAAAGATTAAGGTACAAAGCTTATCATGAAAGATCTATAGAAGCATTGAATAGCTTTAAAAACAAACTAGATACTTTTTTTGAAAAAAAACACTTACTTAGCAAAATTCACTAAGATAAATATCAAAGATCCAAAGATGGAATTTAATCAGGAAAATTTTGATGCAATTATTATTGGCTCAGGAATAGGGGGCTTAGTAACAGCATCACAACTAGCTGCTAAGGGAGCTCGAGTTTTAGTTCTTGAGAAATATATTATTCCAGGCGGCAGTGGGGGCTCCTTTAAGAGAAAGGGTTATACCTTTGATGTTGGCGCTTCAATGATATTTGGATTTGGAGATAAAGGTTATACCAATTTATTAACTCGTGCTCTAAAAGATGTAAACGAAAAATGCGAAACTATTCCTGATCCTGTACAACTGGAATATCATTTGCCGCATAATTTTAATATTTCTGTAGATAAAAATTATGAGCAGTTTATAAATAAATTAACAGCTAGTTTTCCCAAGGAAAAAAAAGGTATAAAGAAATTCTACGATACTTGTGCAAGTGTATTTAAATGTTTAGATTCAATGCCTCTCTTATCAATAGAGGATCCAAGTTATCTTTTTAAAGTTTTCTTTAAATCTCCATTATCCTGTTTAGGGTTAGCTAGATGGCTACCAGTAAATGCAGGAGATGTTGCTAGAAAGTTTATAAAAGATCCTGAACTTTTGAAATTTATTGATATCGAATGTTTTTGTTGGTCTGTAATGCCAGCTCTCAAAACTCCCATGATTAATGCAGGAATGGTTTTTACTGATAGGCATGCTGGAGGTATAAATTATCCAAAAGGGGGAGTAGGAACTATAGCAAATAAGTTAGTTACTGGGATTCAAAAATTAGGAGGCAAAATTAGATACAAAGCCAATGTGACTGAAATCCTTTTAAAGGATAAGCAAGCGGTAGGAGTTAAGCTTTCAAATGGGGAAGAGATTTATTCAGATATCATTGTATCCAATTCCACTAGATGGGATACATTTGGATTAAAAGATCACAAAAAAGGATTAATTGCGAGTAAAAACGTGCCAAAAAGTGAATATAAGTGGTCAGAAACTTATAAACCCTCACCTTCTTTTGTTTCGATTCACCTTGGGGTAGAAAAAAATCTAATAACCGATAATTTTAATTGTCATCATATAATCGTTGAAAATTGGGATGAATTAGAAAGTGAAAAGGGAGTAATTTTTGTTTCTATACCTACTTTGCTCGACTCGTCTTTAGCTCCAGAAGGTAAACATATCATACATGCATTTACTCCTTCAATAATTAGTGAATGGGAAGGCCTATCAAGGAAAGATTATTTGCAAAAGAAAGAAAAATACTTTTCATTTCTGGTCGAAAAAATATCCACTATTATTCCTAATCTTGAACAAAATATCGATCACAAAGAAATTGGTACGCCTAAAACCCATAAAAAGTTTCTTGGAAGATATGAGGGTAGTTATGGGCCAATTCCCAGAAAAAAGTTGCTTGGCCTTTTGCCAATGCCTTTCAACACTACAAAAATTAAAAACCTTTATTGTGTAGGTGATTCATGTTTCCCTGGTCAAGGCCTTAATGCAGTTGCTTTTAGTGGATACGCATGCGCTCACAAAATAGGTGCAAAATTAAACATAAACAGTTTTAAATTGCCAGACTAAACATATCCCTTATGACAGAAAAGTTTAAAACTCTTTTTTTTGTAAAAAGTTCGTTGGTTTCTTTATATCTAGCGCTAACAATACCTATCCCATTTGTAGCAATTGATAAATTAAAAATTCCCTCTATTATTATGTTCATCTCAGGTCTTTATTTAATAATCAATATCACAAGTGATTATGTGGAAACCTGTAATAATAAAATTTCATATAAATCTAGCTTTATTTCTAAAACATTAGGAAAAAAAAATTGGGAGATTTCTTGGAAAGATATTAAGTTAATAAATTCTTTACCAACCAGTCAGGGTAGTAAAGTTTATTACTTTAATACTTATCAAGGTGATAACTATCTTGTCCCACAAAGGGTGGAAAACTTTGAAAAATTTGTATTAATTGTTTCCAGAAATACTGGCATTGCAATTAATGAAATATCTTACTTATCTCCATTATGGACATATAAATTACTGACTTTCCTATCATTTCTAATGATTGTTGGTGAACTTATTGCTTTTTTAAATTAAATATTATCAATACTGAATCTATAGCCTTGTTGTCTAACAGTGGTTATCCCTCCACCTTCTCCCAATCCAGCTTGTTCTAACTTTCTCCTCAAAGTTAATACCTGGGTATCTACAGATCTTGGACCCCCACTGAAGGGCGGCCAGGCCATCCTTAAGAGCTCTTGACGACTCCTTACCATTCCTGGTGGCATTAGAAGAGCACAAAGCAGCGCAAACTCCCTTGGACTTAATTCTACGGGCTTCTCACTAAGGGTAACTTGTCTTAAAAGAAGATGAACCTCTAAAGGTCCAACCTCAACTTTTTCTTGTAATCCTATCCTTCCCTTTTTTAAGAGTGTTCTACATCGCGCTGCAAGCTCTTCGAGTCCAAAGGGTTTTCTGAGAACATCATCTGCCCCTTCATCTAATAGATTAACTAATGCTTCAACACCTGATCTTGCTGTTAAAACTATGACAGAACTCCCCAATTGTTGAGCCAATCTCATTGCAGTATTCTGCTCGAGGATTTCTGCGCTAACTAGTAGGTCAGGTGATTGTTCTCTACATAAGTCGACAGCTTCTGCAGCAGTACCTACCGCTGCAGCTAAATGGCCGTCTTGGCGAAGCCTTTGCACAAGGACCGTTCTTAGTGTGGGGTGAGGTTCAACAACTAGAACTCTTGAGGGAGTTTGAGAGCTCGTAGGCAATTGTGAACTGCCAGGAGTTGAAGCTAAGATTTGCTCAGTTGATTGCATTCTTAATTACTGTTTGGCCAGGCAATTTATGATCATCCTTAATAAGGTATAACAAATGCAAAAAAAAAATCAGAATCTATCGAATTATGACATCATTTGAAAATCCTAAAGCAATTCGTCATTTTCAATCAATTTGCGATAGTTGCCAAGACTTAGTTACTCGTTTTCATACACCATCTGATCTAAAATTATATAGTGATGGTTATCTTCAAGCCTTAAGGAATTGCAGTAGTTTAGCGCAAAAGGATCAAGAGAAATTAGAAAGATTAATTCAAAGATGGATTTTAGATCCGTCAAGTTTTATTGATCCAGAGGGAGATGGAAATAAAGGTTTTTTTGATAAAAAAAGGATTTAAAATATTAATTTTTATTAATTAATTCAGTATTTATACTTACTAATTGTCTTAAGACGCTAATTCAATTTCAATTTTTTCTTTAAGAGATCCTGAATTATACATCTCGATAAGAATGTCTGATCCACCAAGAAATTCTCCTTTTAAATAAACTTGAGGAATTGTTGGCCAATCTGAATATTCTTTGATACCTTCTCGCATAGCAAAATCACTTAAAACATCAAACGTACTAAATTCTACTCCTAGGGAATTTAGTATTTGAACTACATTGTTGGAAAAACCGCATTGAGGCATTAATTTTGTCCCTTTCATGAAAACCATTACTGGATTAGAATCAATCAGTTTTTGTATTTTATCTTTTGTTAGGTTGTCCATAATTTAATTTGGAGTGTCTGTTTTTAATGCGAGTGCATGGATAGCCTCTGAAGCTAATTTTTCCTTCAAAGCGGAATAGACTAGCTGATGTTGTTTCACTAATGATAATCCATTAAATTCAGATGCAATTACAGTTACTTGTAAATGATCATTTCCCTTGAGGTTTTCTACAAAAACTTGGGAACTTGGAATTTTTTTTGTGATTAAATTAATAACTTCTTCTTTCGTAATCATAATTTATCCTATTTAACCTTTGAATTTTGTCTCAACAAATCCTAGTTGGATCAATCTTTCATAAGCTTCTTTACCTTCTTGGCTATTAGGTGACATTATCCTAATTGTTTCAACAAGTAAGGGTACTGCAACCTCAGGCTTTTCAGTTTTTATATACAAAGAGGCTAACCTCTCATTTGATTCCGCCAAAATTTGTAGTGTTTGCTTACCTTTACTTTGCATTTCATTTGGTATTCTCGCATCGATCCCTTTGAAGGATGAATTAAGATCAGAATAAAAAGACGCAAGTTGCTTTGCCAATTTTCTAGCATCTAGATATGAATCCTTGGCTTTTTCGAAATCACCGTTTTTAATATATTTATCACCTTGTTTTATGAAATATTCTATGACGGAGATTGAAAATTTTTTTCTGTCATTTGAAAGTACTCTGAAGTCTTTTGGATTCTTTATTTCTGCATGAACTTCATTTTTGTAAGGAACATTTCCAAAAAATATGAATAAAATTGGGATTAATTTTAAGAGTTTCATTTCTTATTCAATTATTAGAATTTATAGTAACTTATTACAGATTCATCTACCTACATTTTTTAATGCTTTTTCTTCCTCTTTGGTCATTCTTTCATTTAGAAATTTATTGAATTCTTCGATAGTTAAGTTTAAATTATCATTAATTGCTATCGGTTGCCCAAAGGATAAACAAAATTCGCCCCTAAAGATTGGAGGAACCTTACTGTAGGCAATTCCAATTGGAATAATGATGATGGATGTTGTTTTTTTTGTAGCTAATCTAGCCAATCTATATAGTCCTTCTTTGAGAACTAATTTTTTTCCATATTTATTAATCTTTCCTTCGGGAAAAACGACTAGTTGTTCGCCTTTCTCTATTAGATCAATGGCATATCTTAATGTTGAGAGAGATGGCGATAATTGATTTATCGAAAAACATCCAAGTCTTTTTAAAAACCAACCTTGTATTCCTTTCATCTCGGATTTAGTAACCATAAATCTACAATCCTTTTTTGTTACCCTCCTACCCATTGCCATGGTGAGTATTAAGCCATCCCACCTTGATCTGTGGGTTGGAGCTAAAATGATAGAGGAATTAATGGGTATCGAAAACCCATTTTTTAAAATTTTCTTTTTTCTAAAAAAGAATTTCAAAACAACATCCTGGGTAACGAACATTGCAATAAATCCCAAAAAAGGATTGATTTTATGCCAAATATTTAAGGAATCCTTCTTCAATTTCTATTTATTATATATTAATAATTTAAGTGTTTGCCTTTTTTTATTAGCTATTATTGGGCGGTTACTAGATTGTCTAGAAACTAAGATTTTCAAAATTATGACTACTTTGGGAGTAAACATTGATCATATTGCAAATGTAAGGCAAGCAAGGAAAACTGTCGAGCCTGATCCTGTGCAATTTGCTTTTTTAGCTGAATTAGGAGGGGCAGACTCCATAACAGTGCATCTAAGAGAAGATAGAAGACACATACAAGATAGAGACTTATTTCTTCTGAAAGAGACTATAAAAACAAAACTCAATTTAGAGATGGCTGCTACAGAAGAAATGTTAGAAATCGCCAAAAAAACTCTTCCCGATTATGTAACACTTGTACCCGAGAAAAGAGAGGAAGTTACTACTGAAGGCGGCTTGGATTTAAAAAGTAATGTGCAACACCTTAAGAATTTTGTCGGGAATTTAAAGGATTCAAATATAGAAGTAAGTGCATTTATTGATCCTCTTGGTGAGCAGATAAATTATGCCAAAGAAATAGGGTTTGATTTTATAGAATTACATACTGGAAAATATGCTGAACTATCAGGATCTGAACAATATAAAGAGCTCCAAAGGATTAAAGAGTGTACAAATTTAGCAAATGACCTTGGATTAGTTGTTAATGCTGGTCATGGCCTTAACTACAATAATGTTAAAAAAATTGCATCAATTAACAATATGAACGAGCTAAACATAGGCCATAGTATTGTTGCAAGGGCTTTAGCGATTGGATTAGAAAAGTCTGTACGTGAAATGAAGTCCCTTATTACATGAAATTAAATTTCAAAATGACAAGATATTTTTTCGTCGCGGCAAGTGAAAAGTTTTTAACTCTTGAAGAACCAATTGAGGAGATTTTGAAAGAGAGGATGAGGAACTACAAAGAAAATAATAAAGAAATAGATTTTTGGCTTTTAAAAAATCCATCATTTTTGCAAACCACCCAATTTGTTGATATAAAAGCAAAGATTCCATCACCCCCAGCAGCTATTTTATCGACAGATAAAAAATTTATAACTTTCTTAAAGCTGCGTTTAGAGTTTGTTGCTGTTGGGGAATTCGAATTTCCTAATGCAGAAATAATTGATCCATTTAAAGTTGAGTAATATTACCAACCAGTAAATTGCTCAATCTATATAAGTCAAACAAAATTGAAGTAATTAGTGAACTGTTGGCGGAAGAAATAAAAATATCTCCTCCTCTCATAAATGAGAATTTAGAAATAGCTGTTCCCAATTATTTTTTGGGTAAGTGGTTAAGTGAACAAATAACTATAAAAAACAAAATAAGTGCTCTTTATGAATTAAAGACAATATCAAGTTACACCGAATCATTATTGACAAATTTTTTTCCTGGAATTGATATGGGTTTATGGAATTTTGAGTCAATAAAATGGGGCATTATTGATTCATTAGAAGAATTAAATAGCTTTAAAGAATCATTTCCGCTTAAGAATTGGATTAATAAATATTTGGATAATAAGAAGACAATTGATGGAGACCTATACAATCTGACAAAAAAGATCACGAATAATTTTATTGATTATTTAATTTTTAGACCTGAAATGATTGCTGAATGGAATATATCTGAAATTAATTCACTTAATCTATTTAAAAATTTAAATTCAGATCAATTATGGCAACCTATTTTATATAAATTATTAGAGAAAAAGATTTCTGAAAAACCCTCATGTTTATATATGATTGAAGTAATAAAGAATTTAGGAAAATATAAAGATTTTCAAAATAAAATACCAAATCAAATTTATATTATTTCCGACAATAACTTGTCTAAATTACATATTAACTTTTATTCAGAACTTTCAAAATTTACTAAGGTAAATTTATATTTATTATCTCCAGGAGATGATTTCTGGAATAGAATTAATTGTCTTGAAGGCGAGTTGGAATTCGATAATTTTGAAAGTAAATTAAATTTAAATAATACAAATATAGAGAAGATTTTTGGTAAATTTGGAGCAAACTTTCAGAAATTAATTGAGGAAAATATAAATAAAGAAGGTATAAATTTAAAAAATAATTTAATATATATTGATCCAATAACTAATTTTTATGAGAAGAAAGATATTCCCCTTCTTAATCAAATACAAAAAAGACTAATTGATAATAATAGCAATGATTTTATAGTAAATCAAATGGATGATTCACTGTTACTTTGTGAGCATTTTAATCAGAATAGTCAATTAGAATATACAAGAAATAAAATTATAGAAATTATAAATTCGAACGAGAATATTAAATATAGTGATATTGCTGTTGTATCTCCACAAACTAATCAAATTAAACCTTTTCTAAGGTATATCTTTAATAATGAATTAATTAATGGTGAGAAGATACCTTATTTTTTTATTGATGATGATAATTATGATTCTCCAGATATTTATAAATTTTTAATTGACATCACTGAAATAGCAAATGAGAAAATTACACTTGAAAAAATACATTATATTCTTTCAAAAAAAGTAACTCAGAACATTTTTGATTTTGATATTACTGAAAAGGATGAAATTGTTTTCTTACTTAACCAAGTTGGTTTTCATTGGGGATTAGATGCTAATGAAAGATTAGGCGAAGAAAAAAATACTCTTGAGTGGTGTATAAATAGAATTACTTTAGGCCTGATTTATGAAAAAGAAGTCAATTTAGGTACATTTAATTTAAAACCATTTAGCTTAAAAAATATAAGTTTGGATTTGAATAAATGGGTTATAATTTTAATTGAGTTTAAGAAATATATTAATTTGCTAAGAGGATCTTTTTCTTACTCAAGTTGGGTTGAAAAGATAAAGTTTATATTAAAAAGTATTTCTGATTATAATGCAAATTTCAATTTAGAAATAAGTGAAATAAATAGAATTCTTGATAATCGCGCAATACCTTTAATCCCTGATGATCTTATTTTGTTAAATGTTTTTAGAGAGATATTAATTTCTTGCATTAATGAAGCTAAATATCAAAGCAAATCCCTTATCAACAAGATCCTTGTAAGTGATATTGAAAATTCAAGGCATATTCCACACAAGGTCATCTTCTTAATAGACATGAATAGTGCTTATTATCCAAAATTATCAAAGAATGAAAATATTAATTTATTAAATAATAAATATTATCTTGGTGATCCATCAGTTTTTGAAAGAGAGAAATATTCATTTCTTGAGTTGTTAATTTCCTGTAGAGATAAATTTATAGTTTCTTGGGTAAGGAATGACAAAAATAATAAAAAATTAGATGTTTCTTTTCCCATAAAAGAGTTAATTTCTTTTTTTGATAGTTTTTTAAACCAAGGTCAAAGAGAACTAATAATTAAATATTTTGATGTAAATAAAAAAGAAATAATTGATCTTGAAAGTTCTGAGATAATTAAAAGTAATTATTCTTTAGTAGAAGATATAGATTGGTATGAAAAAAAATCTGATATTAAAAATTATAAATTATCAGAATTGATTTATTGGCTCAAGACTCCACAAAAATATTGGCTAAATAAAAAAAATATTTTTCCCAAGGAAATATTTATTCATCATCCAGATGAGGAGTATGTAAGTAATCTGCAAAAGTCGCAACTAATTACAAAAATAATCCAGGAATTAGAGATGGATAACCATAATATTATTGGTGATTTAAAAAATTTGAACATTTATTCTCAATTGGTTGAGAATGCAATTATTATGCCCAAAAATAGTAGTTTGATAAAAGAAAAAGAAATTAAAGATTTATTAGAAAGTTTATCTATAAGTTTGAGCCAACATAATCAGATTAATAGAATTTATGTTAGATCAAATGCAAATAAAGAAGAATATTTCATCGCTGATGAAACCGTAATTGAATTAATTCATTCGAAACTAAGTTTAAATCGTTTGATTGAGGCCTGGATAAAATTACTCTTCATTTCTTCTTTAAAGAAGAATATAAAAAAGACTAAGGTAATTTTTAAAATAGAAAATTACTATAAATCGCAAATTATTCAATCCCCGGGATCAACTGAATCAAATTTAATTTTGGATGAATATATAAATATTTTTAAAAATTATTCTGAAAAATGTTTTCCTCTCCCTCCAGAAAGTGCTTATAAATATGTAGAAGCAAAAATCAAATCAAAAAATGAGAAAAAAGCTTTTACGGATAGATGGATTGGTAATAAACCTTTTTCTAAAGGAGAAAGAGATAATATCGAAATGAAATTATGTTTTGGAAATGAAAAAGAACCAGATTTCTTTTTGAGAAATAATAAATTTGTTAAATTATCGTTCAGATTATATGCTCCTCTTATTAATGCATTAAAGAAATAAATAATGACTAAATTTCAGTTAAAAATTTTTTTAAAGGCTGCTTATGAAATAATCCTTGTTTTTTTACAGTTCTTTATTATTAGTCTCCATTTTTTTCAATGGGAATTTATTCCACAAAAACAAATAATTCAAGTTAGTACTTTATCTTATTTTGTGGGTTTTTTAATTATCATAATCGCTTTCATAATATTGTTAGTCGCTATTAAAGACTTAGGTAGAAATTTATCCCCTTTACCAAGACCTTCAATTAACAGTAATCTTGTAACTTCAGGTATTTATCGATATATGCGTCATCCTATGTATTATTCTTTAATATTTATTTCATTTGGTGTTTTTATGACCAAGCTATCTATTTATTATTTATTTTTATCAATAAGTCTGGGTTTAATAATTAAATTTAAGATTGCCTTAGAAGAGAAATATTTAAATAATAAATTTAAGAATTACTTAGTTTATAAAAATGAGGTTAAATATTAATTCAATAAAGATATGGATATTAATCAAATTAATTTAGATGACAAATTTAAATTAGTAGAAGCAAGTGCAGGAACTGGCAAAAGTTACACTTTGGCTCATCTAGTTTTAAGAAATGTTTTGGAGAAAGAAATTAAACCAGATGAGATACTCTTATTAAGTTTTACAAAAAATACTTGTTCTGAACTACGAGATAAAATACTTTTGAGATTTCAGGATTTAAAATTATTTTTGCAAAATCAAAATGAATGTAACATAGATAATAACCTTAAGGAATGGTATCTAAAATTTAAGGAGAACGAAAAATCTAAGAAAAAAATTATATCCCAAATTGATAATTTTGTTAATGAAATTTACAAGTTACAAGTAACTACATTCCATTCTTTTTGCAATAATATTATTGATGAATATAGTATTGAAATAGGAGTAACTCAAGATCCATACATTGAAAATAATTTAGATAATTTGTATAAAGATGTAATAGATAATTTGTGGTTTGATGTTTTTCTGAATCTTCATCATGAGCTTATTTCAGCAGTCAACCAAAAAAAAATAAGTTCTAGATTTGGAAGTAGGATTAATAAGTCATTTTTTGTCGAAATATTAAAAAATATAGATCAAGAAAATATCTGTCAATTTCAAATAAATAATAAATATAAGATTATTGATTTAAATAACTATTTTAATGAATTTTTTTATTTAAATTGGAAAGAGTTTTGTGTTGAATGGAATAAGAAAGGTAAGGAATTATTTTTACAACTCATAGAGTTGGGAAAATTAATTAAGGATAGTGGTGGAAAAAGTCAAATATATGCAGCAAAACCAAGAAGTGATAAGTTTAACCAAATAAATTGTTGGATTGAAGAGATTAACAAAAGGCTTAATTCTAAAAATGTGATTGATTTTATATATGATATTTCTAAAGATGATCTTTTATCTAAATATTTTTACAATGAAAATATATCTAAAGAAATTAATAAACATAATCTAAAATTAGATTTTACTAAATTTAATTTATTACAAGATAAAATTTATAAAATAAAAGAAGGTTTCTATACTGAATTTGTAAGAATATTTACCCAATTAGCTTATATAAAATTAATTGAATTAAAAAAAAGTTTTTCTATTCTCAACTTCAATGATCTTATAAAGACTGTAGAAAATACATTTCTAGATTCAGGAATTAGTAATAGTAATATTCTATCTAAAATTCAAAAAAGATTTAAATGTGTCTTAGTAGATGAGTTTCAAGATACAGATATTACTCAGTGGAATTTAATAAAAAAGTTCTTTAATACAAAAAATCATTTTTTACTTTGTGTAGGTGATCCAAAACAAGCGATCTATAAATTTAGAGGTGGAGATATTGAAACTTACTTAGATGCAAGATCTAATGCAATCGAAGTTTTTAGTCTTACAGATAACTATAGATCCTCAAAAAAGTTAATAGATGTTCTTAATAAACTTTATAAGAATGGACTTAAACAATCAAAACTTAACTATAGGAAATTAACCTCTAGAATTGATGAAAATATTAATTCTGAATTTAAATTTAAGGATGTATTTGAAATTGTAGAATTTTCAAAAAAAGAGACTGATATAGAGGATCTTGTAACTCATTACATAGTTAACTTTATTTTAAATAATAAAGAAATTGATATTAATAAAATTGCGATTCTTACATTAAATAATTCACAATGCTTAGATTTAAAAAAAAAATTAAATCAGTTTAACCTCCCATGCAAAATTCAAAATAAACAAAATATTTTTGATACAGAAGCAAGTTCTCTACTCTTTTTATTGATTAAATGTTTATTAAATCCCAGGTCTTTAAAAAATATAACTTTGCTTGCTACTTCAAAGTTCATAGAAATAAAATCAGAAGATTTACTTGATGATGGAATTAGTAATAATTTGGAAATTTTAATTAATAAATGCATTACCTGGTCCCAGGAACTAAGAGAAAAAGGTTTTTTAAACATTGTTAATGAACTACTTATAAATTACAAGTCATCATCGATTATTCTAGATTTAGATTTAAGTTCAAATTTATTTCAACTTTCGGAAATCGTTGAAATAGAATTAATTAATAATGATTTTAATCTCAATATTGTCTTCAACTGGTATAAAAATCAGTTAGATCATATTTTAAGAATTTCTACTGGAGAAGATTTTTTGACGAAAGATTATAATCTTCAAAATGGAATAAATCTTTCTACTATTCATAGTAGTAAGGGCCTCGAATTTGAAATGGTCCTATGTCCATATCTTTCAATTATTTCAAATAAGTCAAATAAAATTAAAGGACCTCTTTGGAAATCAAATATTGATAGAAACATTTATATTAATATTTCTAATAATTACTCGAAGGTTGAAAAATTGAAGTTAATAGAAGAAGAGGATTTATTTAAAGAGAGTGAGAGGTTAATTTATGTAGCACTTACGAGGAGCAAATATAAACTTATTGTTTTTAATGATTTAGAAGATACAAATAATATTTTAAATAATGATTTACTTAATAATTTGGAAAATATCAATATTTATAAGTCTACTTTTGAAGTCAGGATAGAACAAGAGAAAATACAAGAAATTATTGCTAAGTTCCCAACCAACCGATTGAATAATAATCTATGGAAAATCGATAACTTTAATAAAAAAATATCTAATGAATTTAATTCTGATCAATTTATTTCTTATTCAAGTTATTCTTCTTGGATACGAAAAGATAAAAATATAGATGCAATCATTAATCAATATAAGGATTATGATGATAATATTTCAATTATCAAAGATTCTATTCGTAGGAAATCAAAGAATTATCCTAATTATTTTTCTTATCCAAATCCTTTAAGTGATTTTCCAAAAGGAACTATTGCTGGGACTTGCCTGCACAAAATAATAGAAAGATTTGATTTTAGAAACGATAATAATCAAGAATTAATTGATTTAATTGTTGAGGAATTGGACTTTTATCAAATCGATACTTCTTTGGCTTTTAAAGTAAAAGATGCGATTTTAAGAATTATAAATATATCTTTAGGAAGCGAATTACAGAATAAGAAACTAGTTGATATTTCAAATGAATACTTAATTAAGGAACTTAAATATGATTTAACTTTATCTTATGAAGGTAGAAAAATTAATTCTAATGATTTATCAAAATGCTTTTTTTTAGATCAGGAATATGAATTTGGTGAAGAATATGCAAATAAAATAAATGATCTTCAAATTATGAATAAAGGCTTTCATTCAGGATGTATTGATTGTGTTTTCCCTGTAGGCAATAAATTAGAAGATAGTAAATGGTGGGTAATTGATTGGAAAAGTAATTTGATCTCCGGCAGTGATAATAGTGAATGTTTACCAAGAAACTATAACTATGAAAATATGAGAAATGAAATGATTAAACATCATTATCCATTGCAATCTCATCTTTATTTATTAGCATTGCATAGATTTTTAAAGTGGCGACTTGAAAATTATCAACCACATAAGCATCTAGGAGGATATATTTATTTGTTTTTAAAGGGATTGCCAGATTTTGAATTATTTGAAAAATCTAAGTCGAAAGATATAACTCCAGGTATTTTTATTGGTAAAGCCCCTTTAAAAAGAATTAATTATTTGGATAAACTTTTCTAGAATGACTAAAACTATTACTGATATTGAAAAGTTCCAATATGATCATATATTTAATTTAATCTTAGGTATTTTCAAATTCAATGAAAAAAAATATGGAAATTTCGTAAAAGATGCAATAAAAATATTATTAGAGTTTGAAAAAAATGGTGAAACTATTATTGATGTAGATAGTAGTTTAATAATCTTTAAATTATTGGAAGATGGCTGGCCCAATAAACATATAGATGTTTTAAAAAATATAGGTTTAATAGGTTCCGTTAATTCTCCATTCGTATTAGTAAATAGAAAATTATCCCTATCAAAATGGTCAAAAAAGATAGAAAGAGTTATTAATTTATTCCTTAAAAAAATAGATACCGATAATTTAATAAACTCGATAATACATAAAGATGATAATAAAATTGATCAAATTAAAAATATTTTTAATTATTCAAACTTAGTTTTCCTTCAAGGAGGACCAGGTACTGGTAAAACCACCTTAATAATAAAGTTAATACTAGAACTCCTTCGGATTGATAACTTTTTAAATATTGGTTTATCTGCTCCGACGGGTAAAGCTACAGCTCGCCTAAAAGAAGCACTTAATGATAAAAAAAATATTTCCTTTAACAAATTTCTAGACCAAATAGAATTTCAAACTTTACATAGATGGATTTTAAATTCTCAAAATAAATCTCTTAAGTTGAAATTTAAACTAAAAGAGCTTGATATTTTCATAATTGATGAAATGTCAATGGTTAATATTGATTTGATTGAATCAGTTTTAAATTTGCTAGCAAAGGACTGTAAAATTATTTTAGTTGGGGACAAAAATCAATTGTCTCCAGTAAATAACTGTTCTATCTGGAATTATTTATTTGAATATGGTGATAATAGTAAAATAAAATCTTGTGTAGTAAATTTAGAAAAAACTTATAGAAATTTTGGAGATATAGCATTAATAAGTAGTTTGATATTTAATAATGATTTTTCTTTACTTAATAAAAAGATAGAAGAATTAGAAAAAGATAATAATTCAAAAGAAATTACTATTTCAAAAAATAGAGAAAAAGATATTCCAAAAGATCTATTTTTTTCGATTACAAGTTATCTAAAACAGTTAAATCTTTCAACTTCAAATTTAAGTAAAAAAAAATATATATTTGATGAGAGTATTGATAATTTATTGCTTAATGAAAAAGATTTAGTAGATAAGATATTTCTGGATTTACAAAGTCACTTGATTTTATGTGAAAAAAATTCCGGAATATGGAGTGTTGAATATTTGAATGAAATTGTTTTTGGTCAAAAAAAACCCTATGACCTTAAAACTCTTCAAGAGGGTGTTCCGATAATGTGTACTAAAAATAATAAGGAACTTGGGTTGTCAAATGGGGATATTGGAGTACTTATAGGTTTAAAAAATAAAAGAAAATATCTTTTTAGAAAATTTAATGATAATAACGAGGAAATTGTCGAATTAATTGATCCATCTAATTTAGAAAATGTTGTGCCAGCAATAGCCATTACAATACATAAATCTCAAGGCAGTGAATCTGAAAAAGTAAGCATTTTGTGGTCCCAAAAGTATAGAAGAAATCAATATTCTGTAAAAGAAAAAATAGATAATGAAAATATCTTTTGCAGAGATAATTTTGAAAGAAGGTTATTTTATACTGCTGTTACAAGAGCGAAAAAATTTTTAGATATATATTATTTAAATTAAATTTTATTTTTGAGAAATTAGTAATATTTTAACCTCAAGATGTTAGATTAATAATGCGGCTCTGTAAGGCTAAGCAACAATTTAAGTCAATTTAGATATTTGTTGAATGCCTAATCAGAAGATTATTAGGCATTTAAAATGGCTTTAAAAAAAGATAGTAACTCACTTGGTAGTAAGCAGGAAAAAATTCAGAATGAAGATGCTTCACTATTTGATTTAAAGCATTTAGAAAATAAAAAAGAAATTGAATCTCAACCATTGGAAGTATCGGAAGTTAATGATAATGGATTTGTCGATTTTGGGTTTAATCAATCGATCTTAAATTCGTTAAGAAATAAAGGATATAAAAATCCAACTCCCATCCAAAAAGCTGCAATTCCCGAACTAATGTTAGGCAGAGATTTATTAGGCCAAGCACAAACAGGAACAGGAAAGACTGCAGCTTTTGCATTGCCATTAATAGAAAAGCTTGCAGATAATAAAGAATTAAATGCCAAGGTTTTAGTTATGACTCCTACAAGAGAATTAGCAACTCAAGTGGCAGAATCTTTTAAAAGTTATAGTTCTGAATTTAGTAATTTTAAGACGGTTGCAATATATGGAGGTACCGACTATCGAAGTCAAATTTCTGCACTAAAAAGAAAAGTTGACGTCGTAGTTGGGACACCGGGCCGAATAATGGATCATATAAGGCAAGGGACTTTTAAAATTAAAGAAATAAATTGTCTTGTCTTAGATGAGGCAGATGAAATGTTAAATATGGGTTTTCTTGAAGATATTGAATGGATAATAGATCAGCTTCCGGAAAATAAACAGATGGTATTGTTTTCAGCAACAATGCCTAGTGAGATAAGAAATATAGCAAAAAAATATTTAAATGATCCCGCCGAAATATTAATCAAAAGTGTCAAAAAAGAAACTCAATTAATTTCGCAAAAATTTCTATATGTACAAAGGCATCACAAGTTAGATGCTTTAAAAAGAATATTAGAACTTAATAACGAGGGAGTAATAATTTTTGTAAGAACAAAACTACTTACTACTTCAATAGCTGAAGCTTTAGAGAATTCAGGTCATACTGTGGCAGTACTTAATGGAGACATACCTCAAAACCAAAGAGAAAATACTGTAGATAGATTAAAAAAAGGATTTATTAATATCCTTGTTGCAACTGATGTAGCAGCTAGGGGATTGGATGTTGAGAGGATAAAACTTGTTGTTAATTATGATTTTCCTTTTGACAAGGAAACATATACTCATAGGATTGGAAGAACTGGAAGGGCAGGCAGATCAGGAGAAGCAATTTTATTTGTTAATCAAAGAGAAAAACATTTTCTAAGAAACTTAGAAAACTCAACAAGAACTAAAATTGAAGAAATTAATATACCAAGTAATAAAATAATTAATGAAAAAAGGATGGAGAAACTTATAGAGAATGTTAATGAGAGTTCTTTAGCTAAAGATGAAAATGAAGAAAATAAAGCTTTGATTATTGATGTACTAGATAATTTAAAAGAAAAATACACTATGGATGACTCAAATATTGCAATGGCGGCGATTAATTTAGTAATAGGTAATAAATCATTTTTTGTTAATGAAGATGATTCTTGGATTCTTAAGCAAAATAATACTGATCGAAATAGATCAAATAGAAATATTAATAATCGTATAAGAAATTCAAATAGAAGAAATAATTATCAAAATGATTCTTTTGAAACCTATAAATTTAACTTTGGTAAATTTGATGGGGTTAGAGTTGCAAATATTATATCCTCAATCTGTAACTCAACAAATATAAATGGTAGATCCATAGGTAAAATACAGATTTTTAATGATTACAGTTTGGTAGATTTACCCAGAGATCTGCATAGAGAAACTAAAAATAAATTAAAAAAAATTAAAGTCAGAAATTAGGTATAGAGAATGAAAGCTAGCAAATATAAATTCTTTATTTTTGTGAATCTGATAATCCTATTCAACTCTTTTAATAGTTTTTACTTAGCTCAAACAAAACAAAATTCAATCATAAAATTATTTTGTCTTAAGAGTGTCAAAGAGGAGATATTGAAAGCAGAAATAGTATATAGTGAGCGAATTGCAAATGAAACTTGTGATTGTTACTACGATGAATTTAAAAAAACTGCAAGTCATCAAGATGCAAAAACAAAATGTAAATTAAAAACCAAAGAAAATTTAAATCATAATAAAAAAATTTAATTGTTATTTTATGAGGTCTAAGAAAAATCAAAATCCAATAATAAGACTTTATTTAAATCTGATTGAAGAAAGAAGGTTACTATTTTTTGCTTTTCTTAGTTCCATAATTAATAAAATATTAGATTTAGCTCCCCCTGTAATAATTGGTCTTGCAGTTGATATCGTTGTAAAGGAACAGAATTCATGGATTGCTGGTTTTGGGATAAAAGAAGTTCCAGCACAATTGATTTTTCTTGCATTTGCTTCAGGAATAGTTTGGTCTGGTGAATCCTCCTTTGAATATTTATATTCGATTTTATGGAGAAATTTGGCTCAGCTATCGCAACATAAATTAAGAATAAAAGCTTATGAGCATATCCAGGAATTAGATATGGATTTTTTTGAAAATGATAATACTGGAAGGCTATTATCTATTTTGAATGATGATATAAATCAACTCGAGAGATTTCTAGACCAAGGGGCTAATCAGATAATTCAGTTATTTATAACTGTCTTAATAATTGGAGGCACTATGATTTTTGTCGCTCCAAAAATTGCTTTATTCGCTTTCTTTCCTATTCCAATTATATTTTTAGGATCAATTAAATTTCAAAGGAAGCTTGCTCCAAGATATAGAGATGTTAGAAATAAAGCTGGACTTTTGGCTTCAAGACTTAATAATAATTTAAGTGGAATTCTAACCATAAAAAGTTTTACTAAGGAAAAATGGGAACTAAATAGATTAAATAAAGAAAGTTTAGATTATCAAAGAAGTAATAAAGCTGCAATAAAATTATCTTCTGCTTTTATCCCTCTTATAAGATTTGCAATTTTATTTGCTTTTATAGCGATTCTATTGATTGGAGGTTTCCAAACTTGGAATAAGACACTTGATGTAGGAACTTATAGCTTTTTAGTGTTTATTACACAAAGACTATTATGGCCATTAACTACTTTGGGGCATGTTTTAGATGATTTTCAGAGATCTATGGCTTCCATAGATAGAGTAATTGATCTGATAGATACGCCTATAAAAATAAAAGATGGAAAAATAAAAATTGAACCTAAGGATATCAAAGGAGAAATTATTTTTAATAATGTAAATTTTAATTATCCAGGAAGAGATTTAACTTTAAAAAACATAAATTTGAAAATTGAAAATAACTCAACATTAGGAATTGTTGGTTTAACAGGTTCTGGAAAAAGCACAATAATAAAATTACTCCTTAGGATTTATGATAGTAATAATGGGTCAATAACCTTGGATGGTATTTCCATTAAAGAAATAAATTTGAGGGATTTAAGAAAGTGTATTTCTTTAGTAAGTCAAGAAACTTATTTATTTCATGGCAGTTTACAAGAAAATATTGCTTATGGCTCAATTAACCCAAGTCTTAAAGATATTATTAAAGCTTCAAAGATTGCGGAAGCCCATAAATTTATTGAACAATTACCAGATGGTTATAAGACTATAGTGGGGGAAAGGGGCCAAAGGCTTTCAGGCGGTCAACGTCAAAGAATTGCCTTGGCGAGAGCTGTTTTAAAAGATGCTCCAATATTGATCTTAGACGAAGCTACAGCCTCTGTTGATAATGAAACAGAGGCTTTAATTCAAAAATCATTATCTAAAATCACCAAAGAAAGAACAACAATAGTAATAGCTCATAGATTAAGCACTATAAAAAATGCGGATAATATTGTTGTTATTGATAAAGGTAAAATAGTTGAAATCGGAAAACATGAAAATCTATTAGATCAGAATAAAATATATGCTGATTTATGGAACGTTCAAGTAGGAATCTAGTATGAAATTTCTAAACTATATTAAAAAGTTAAATGATTCAATTACATTGCTGAACATACCGTCAACTTTATTCCATCTCTCTTCATTTGTTCCCACAGCGAAAGTGTAAAGTGTTCCTCTATCAATTACGACAGTAGCCAATTCGTGTCTGGCCTGTTCATTTAAATTTAATTCATACTCTAAATCATAGAAAATATGATTGGATGCCTCCCTTTTATTGGCATTTATGAGTTTTACCTCTCTACCTGAGCCTTCGGGAGCAATAACTTTATCAATTAATGTTTGACCTACTTCACTTGGGCTTCCTAATTGCTCTAATTGAACCTCTTTATTTACATCAGAAATAACTAAACTTAAGGTCTCATTACTGTTTATTAGATCATGATAAATAATTTCAGGACCTCCATCGACTTTTACTCTAGTCCATCCTGTTGGATACAAAAAGGCATATCTTCCATCTGGACTTTGAAAAGCTTCTAATCCCGCATTTAGTCCGCCACTACAAGCACTCAGTGTTAAACACAAAAAAATCAAAAATAAATATCTGAAAGGGTTAAAATTAATATTTTTCATTTTGTTTGAAATTTCTAACTAAAAACATAATAAGACATTAAAAGCAAACAATTATGGCAATTCAGAATTTTGCGTCTAAATTGTGCCTAGAAATAGTTTAATTTTGATTACTTATACCAAACCGCTTTCAAAATTAATTGGTCATTTTGAGAAATTTCCAGGGATTGGTCCAAGAACAGCGCAACGATTAGCCCTGTTTATTTTAAAACAACCTGAAAGTACAATAAAAGATTTTTCAAAGGCTCTGTTAGAAGCACATAGTAATGTTGGTCGTTGCAAAAAATGTTTCAATTTGACTTCAGAAGATGAATGTGAAATTTGTAAAAATACTGAAAGAAATCAAAAACTAATCTGTGTAGTAGCAGAAACTAAAGATTTGCTTGCTTTGGAGCGCGCCAGAGAATTTAAAGGTGTTTATCATGTTATTGGAGGTTTAATATCTCCAATGGATTCTGTTGGCCCTGAACTCTTAGAAATAAGAAGCTTGGTAGAAAGAGTTAGTAAGTCTGAAATAGATGAGATCATATTGGCATTGACCCCCAGTGTTGAGGGAGATACAACAAGTCTTTATATTGGAAAATTGTTAACCCCTTTTACTAAAGTTACAAGGATTGCATATGGTCTACCAATGGGTAGTGAACTTGAATATGTGGATGAAGTTACACTTGCAAGGGCCTTAGAAGGGAGAACAAAACTAAATTAGATAATGAGAGACAATGATCTAATCAAGAAAGAAAAAATCTTAAGACTTCCCTCTTGGATTAAATTTCCTATTAGTAAAGCTTCAGAGTTCGAAAAAATACAAACACTCATTAAAAAATCAAACATTCATACTATTTGTGAAGAAGCAAGATGTCCAAATAGAGCAGAATGTTATGCCTCAGGAACAGCCACTTTCTTACTTGGTGGATCAATATGTTCTCGTTCTTGTGCTTTTTGTCAGGTAAATAAAGGTAGACCTAGTGCTATCAATATTGATGAATGTACTCAAGTCGCTGAAGCAGTTAAATTACTAAATTTGAAATATGTTGTTTTGACATCTGTAGCTAGAGACGATCTCCCTGATCATGGTGCAAATTTATTTATATCTACAATTGATGAGATTAGAAAAATTGATTCAACAATTAAAATAGAGGTTTTAACTCCTGATTTATGGGGTGGGGGCAAAAATTTTGATGAAACTAATGACCTTCAGACTGAGAGATTGAAGATGATTTTAGATAAAGATCCAATATGCTTTAATCATAATCTTGAAACTGTTGAAAGACTGCAAAAAGAGGTTAGGAGGGGTGCAAATTACAAAAAATCCCTAAATTTACTAAAAAAGTCAAAAGATATTGCTCCTCATATTCAAACTAAATCAGGCATTATGTTAGGTCTTGGGGAAACTTTGGATGAAATAAAAAATACAATTTGCGATCTCAAAAAAATAGATTGTGATCAGATTACAATTGGCCAATATTTAAGGCCATCTTTCAATCATTTGGCAGTTAAGAAATATTGGGATCCATCAGAGTTTGAATATTTATATCGCTTCTCTAAGGAATTAGGATTCAAGAAAGTATCTTCTGGCCCCTTAGTTAGAAGTAGTTATCATGCAGGTTGACTTTCTTCAATTGAAGAGAGTTTTTTTTCAAGTTTTTTCAATATGGAAATACATTCCCCGTTCATAAGTGTGCCTGCACCTCCCCAAACCAATCTTAATAAAAGATCTACTGGGCTAGAACCAACTTCTTTTACAATTCTAAATCCTATTAACTTGAAATACCTTACAAGTTTTTTACTATAACCTTCACTATCAAAAATAGCTAAAAGTCTTGCTTTATTGCTTGATTTTTTTTCAATTGCCCAAGCCATAGTTGTTGCCCATATTAATTCCGAAACAAAAGCAGGCGCTTTACTAAGTATTCTTAATGTATCGAGCTGAATACCTTGATTATTTAAATAAGTCCAACCTTTCATTTCAGCCCAAATCTTAATGATGTTATCTTTCTGTTCTGCTATAACGATTCTAAAGAAACATAATCCGAGAGTTTCTCTAACTTGAATTTTAATTAATAATCCAATTTTACTTGCTAATTTTTCTAATTCTTCAACCTTCATGATTTTGAAAATTAGTCCTTATGGATTTTATGATTTTCCACTTTTAATCTATCAATCTGTTTTTGTCTCTCTTCAAACCTTTTCCTATCATCATCACTGAATTGATCTATGCAGAAATGACATTGGATACCCTTTCTATATTCTTTTCTTTCTTGATCTTTAATCGAAACTGGCATGCCACATGCATGACAAATCGAGTATGAGCCTTTTTCTAATTCTTGGTCTAAAGCAACTCTTTTATCAAAAACATAACATTCACCTTCAAATAAGTTTTTTTCTTTTGGTATATCATCAAGGTATTGAAGGATACCCCCTTGTAGGTGATATATATTTTTATAACCTTTCTTTTTCAGCAAAGTAGTAGCTTTTTCACATCTTATTCCTCCGGTACAAAACATTGCTATATTTGAAGATTCTTTATTTTCTAAAAGGGTAACTAAATGATCATCTACCCACTTGGGGAATTCGCTAAAGTTTTTTGTATTTGGATTTATAGAGTTCTGAAATGTACCTATAGACACCTCATAATGATTTCTAGTATCAATGACTATTGTATTTTGATTTTTAATTAACTTATTCCAATTAGCTGAGTCAATATAGGTTCCATTATTTTCTGAAGGGTTTATTTCAGGGACACCCATTGTAACTATTTCTTTCTTGATTTTTATTTTTAATTTTTTGAAGATTTTGTTTTTTGAAAAGTTTACTTTAATATTCAAGTTTCTATTATCTGCATATTTATTAAGTAAATTGATAACAATATCAATTACATTTTTCTCAGCACAAATAGTTCCATTAATGCCCTCACTAGCAAAAATAAATAAACCTGAAAGATCGTTTTCATTTTCGATTTCTAATAATTTATTTTTTAGATCAAGAATTAAGTTTTCTTGAAATGGGAAGAAAGAGTAAAGAGAAACTATTTTATAATATTTGCTTTTCATAAAGAAGATAATGTTTTTTCACAAGTTTCAAAATCTTTGTTAAATGATACTCCAACCTCTTTAAGAAGTTTTCTGTCTGATTGAAAAGATGGATTTGAAGTTGTGAGTAACTCGTCTCCATAAAAAATTGAATTTGCTCCACATTGAAAACATAATATTTGGGCTTCTTTTGAAAGCTTTTCTCTCCCTGCACTTAGTCTTATTTTACTTTTAGGCATAATAATTCTTGCTGTAGCTATCATCCTTATCATTTCAATAGAATCAATTTCTTTATTATCTTCTAAACCAGTGCCTTCAATAGCTACTAATGAATTAATAGGAACACTTTCAGGGTGCGGATTCATGTTTGAAAGTACTTCCAAAAGAGATGCTCTATCGCCATTAGTTTCACCCAAGCCTATTATTCCTCCACAACAAACATTTATTCCTGCATTCCTTACTCTTTTGATAGTATCTAGTCTGTCTTGATAAGTTCTAGTCGTAATAATATTTTTATAATGCTCAGG
The DNA here is from genome assembly GCA_902525585.1 of uncultured Prochlorococcus sp. Taxonomy (GTDB): domain Bacteria; phylum Cyanobacteriota; class Cyanobacteriia; order PCC-6307; family Cyanobiaceae; genus Prochlorococcus_A. The sequence continues at coordinate 23,440 of CABZHQ010000012.1, forward strand.
ACTAGTATCAAGATTGTGGTTATACGCAGTTAAACCTGCTTCAGCCAGTCTGGAAGCTTGTTCTTCAGTAAGCATCCCAGCAGTAACGCATGCTTCCATCCCTAAATCTCTTACACCGCTAACCATCTCCAACATTGCATTAAAAGATTTCCCATCTCTAATTTCTCTCCACGCCCAACCCATACAAAACCTATCTGCACCCTCATTTTTTGCTACTTGAGCTCTTGCTAAAACTTCTTTAACTTGAAACTGCGGATGACTTTTAATTTCGCTAGCACTATAAATTGATTGGCTACAGTACGAACAATTTTCCTCACATCCTCCAGTTTTTACGCTGAACAATGATGCTAATTGAATATCGTATTTGTTATATTTCCTGTGAACGGTTTGTGATTCCCACATTAAATCAATAAGAGGCATATTAAGTATTTCCAGAATCTCCTCTTTATTCCAATCAAACCTAATTTCTTTTAATAACTGATTATTCGAATTAGCCATTTTTATTAGGAAATATATTGAGAATCTTCAAAAGATTCATGTGGTAATGATTCTATACCGCCAAAACGTCTATTTCTTGATTGGTAATCAATTATTGCTTTAAGAAATTCATGCTCATTGAACTCAGGCCAAAGTACGTCAGATATATAAATTTCTGAATATGCTAATTGCCATAATAAAAAATTACTTATCCTTTTTTCACCACTAGTTCTTATTAGTAATTCTGGATCCTTAATTCCTCTAGTTAATAACTCTGAATTAAATAATTCTTCATTAATTTCACTGGGTTTTATTTCCCCAGAAGAAGATTTTAATGCTAGTTTTTTTGCAACTTTTACTATTTCTTGTCTGCCTCCGTAATTAACACAAACATTGAATAAAAATTTATTGTTGTTCTTCGTAAGTGATTCTGAACTAGATATTATTTCTTTTAAATTTTTTGGGAAAGGAGTTAAATCTCCAATAAATTTTATTTTTGTTGATTCTTCATGTATCTCTTTAATTTCATTTTTTAAAACTTCGCTAAAAAGATTTATAAGAAAATCAACTTCTTTTGTTGGTCTTGCCCAATTCTCAGTTGAAAAAGCATAAACGGTAATTACTTTACAACCTAAATTTTTTGCAGCTTTGAGAATTTTTTTTAATACACTAACGCCCTGTTTATGTCCAAATGATCGGGGCAAACCTTTTCTAGTCGCCCATCTCCCATTGCCGTCCATAATTATTGCTACATGCTTGGGCAATTTTTGCTTATCTATTTTCATTAATAAATCAGTAATTTTATCGTCTATTACTTTTTCTAAACTCATTAGTTAATCCTTTTTGTTAATAAAAATTTCTGATTTTTCTGACTCTTTTTTATTAATATCACTGATCATATTATCACTCGAGTCATTCTTTTGGGATGAAACATTTTTACTTAAAGATGCTTTATTTGCTCCCATAGAGTTTTGATTTCCAATCAATTTTGCAAGAAGTTCTTGTAACCTGCTGCTGGTAATTGGCCTTTCGAGTTTGCCTTGGTTTGCCAATGATAACGTACCTGTTTCTTCAGAAACAACAATACAAATACATCTGTCAAATCTTTCTGTAATTCCTAATGCTGCTAAATGTCTTGTGCCATATCTACTTATTCCTTGTCTTGAAAGAGGAAGTATTACGCCAGCAGAAATTATTTTATTTCCTTTCACAAGAACTGCTCCATCATGTAAAGGTGTATCTGTAGCAAAAAGATTTATTAAAAGGTCAGTTGATAATTGTGCCTCAATATTGGTGCCTGAATATAAAAAATCTTCCGGTCTTAAATCACTCCCTAAATCTACAACGATTAAAGCACCTCTTCTATTTTGAGAGAGTTTACCGGCAGTATCAACTAACTGAGTAATAGTAGTTGAAGTTGCTCTAAATTCCTTTGGTGGATTTCCAAGTAATACAGCTAGTCTCCCAGTGCCTAGTAATTCCATTAATCTTCTTAACTCTCCTTGCCAAAGGATCGCTAATGAGAGGGAGCAAGCGAGGACTACAGCATCAATTAATTTTGATGTTAGTGGTAAGTATGCATATCTTTGGATAAACCATGCGGATGATACTAAAAACAAATATCCTCTTAAAAGCCATAATGTCCGCTGTTCTTTTACTCTAGAGAATAATAATAGTCCGAAACCAATAGCAAATAAAACATCCAATAAAAGCTTTAAATTTATAATTCCCCAGAAATTCACACTAAAAGTAAGATTATTTTAAATGTACCTAATTTTGTTTAATAAAGCGATCAGGCAAAACATCATATCTTAATAGATCAAATGGACTTTCTCTTTTTTGTATAATCTCTGCTTCTCCATCACAAACTAAAAGAGCTGCAGGTCTTGGAATTCTGTTGTAATTAGAACTCATTGAATTATTGTACGCACCAGTACCAAAAACACAAATCAGATCTCCTGTTTTGCAATTTGCTAGTTCAATCTCTTTAAACAGTACATCTCCTGATTCGCAGTGTTTGCCAGCAATAGTATATTTATTTTTTGAATCAATATTAAAGGGATTTTTTACCAAACATGCAGAATAATTTGATTGATATGTTATTGGCCTTGGATTATCACTCATACCCCCATCAACAGATAAATAAGTTCTGATTCCAGGGATTTCTTTAAAAGCCCCAATTTTGTAAATTGTTATGCCTGCTGTAGATACAATGGATCTTCCTGGTTCACACATCAATTTTGGTAAATCTAAATTGTTTTTTTTACAAGCTTCAACAACAGAGATGGAAATTGTTTTTACCCACTCATCAATGGTAGGTGGATCATCATTTTTTGTATATTTAATGCCTAAGCCACCTCCAACATTAAGTTCTTTAATATTATGGCCAAATTTTTTGGCATTCAAAATAACCTTTACCATTATTTCACCTAGATCCTTATGAGGTTCTAGTTCAAAAATTTGGGAACCAATATGAGCATGTATTCCTCTTAACTTTAAGTGTTTAGTTTTGCTAATGCTGGAAAATAAATTATTTAAATATTCGATTCCAAAACCAAATTTGCTATCAAACGAACCCGTCCTTATGTATTCATGTGTATGGCATTCTATTCCTGGAGTAAAGCGAATCATTATTTCTAAGTCATGATTTAATGAATTCGAGATCGCATCTAATCTTTTTAAGTCGTAATCATTATCTACAATAACCTTAATGTTATTTCTAACTGCGAATTCTATTTCTTTGTCAGATTTGTTATTCCCGTGAAATACAATTTTTTCATTTGGTACCCCACCTTTAAGGGCAGTTAATAATTCTCCCTCTGAAACTGCATCAAGTCCTAAACCTTCTGAAGAAACAAGATTGCTCATGAAGATAGAGCTATTTGCCTTGGAGGCATATATAGGGAGTGATTCCCCTGGGTAGTATTTTTCTAATGCTCTTTTATAAGCTCTACAAGACTTTCTTAAAGTTATTTCATCTAAAATATAGAGAGGAGAGTCATATTTTTGAACTAATTCTTCAATAGAACATCCCCCAACTGACAATTTTCCATCTCCTCCAATGGATGTAGTAATAGGTACGATATTTCTATTAGGACTTTCTAAGTCAATTTCCTGTTTTAAAAAAGATTGTTTTTCATCCATAGGAGAACTTTAAATAAAGCTTTGCCAAAACTGTCATATTTTATAATGACTCTAGATTTGAACTTTATAAATTTACATATATTAAAATGATATCCATTAAACAAATAAATGAGAAAGATATTGATTTATGTTATGAACTAGATTCAAAAACGATTTCATTATGGAGCAAGAAACAATGGGCAAACGAATTCAAAAAAGAAGGTACAAAAATCTTTGGGTTATTAATTAAAAATATTGTCATTGGAATATGTGTTTTTCAAGTTGTCCTTGATGAAGCTCAAATAAATTATTTTGTTGTAAATCAGAAATTTAGGAAAAAGGGTTTTGGATCATACCTTATGAACTTTCTAATAAAAAAATGTAAAAAATTAAATCTCAAGAAATTACTATTGGAGGTTTCTCAAAGTAATCTTACGGCTGAAAGATTTTATAGGCGCTTTGATTTTTTTACTGTAGGAATAAGAAAAAATTACTATAAAGATGGTTCAAATGCTCTTTTAAAAGAAAAAAAAATTTGGACAAAATAATGTAAAAATTTAATTGTTCGGATTACCAGAATGCCTGAAATTACTATAATTTATTGCTATATCACTAAAAATGTTGAATTTAATTCACTAAAATATAATTTTGGGTATTCACAAAAGCTCATTATGAACACAAAATTGCAATATTGTTGGTAGGTTATTAGTAGGATTTTAATCTTCTAATGTTTGAAAGATTTACAGAAAAAGCTATAAAGGTCATCATGCTTGCTCAAGAGGAAGCCAGAAGACTTGGTCATAACTTTGTTGGAACTGAGCAAATTCTATTGGGGTTAATTGGAGAAGGAACTGGTGTTGCAGCGAAAGTACTTAAATCACTTGGAGTTAATTTAAAAGATTCAAGGATAGAGGTTGAGAAGATAATAGGTAGAGGTTCAGGTTTTGTTGCGGTAGAAATACCTTTTACACCTAGAGCTAAAAGAGTTTTAGAATTATCTCTAGAAGAAGCTCGTCAACTAGGTCATAATTACATTGGTACAGAACATTTACTCTTAGGGTTAATAAGAGAAGGTGAAGGTGTTGCGGCTAGAGTGCTAGAAAATCTTAATATTGACCTCACCAAAGTAAGAACTCAAGTTATAAGGATGTTAGGTGAAACGGCAGAAGTAGGTTCAGGGGCTAGTACAACGAAAGGCAACCTAAAAACTGCTACTCTTGATGAATTTGGAACAAATCTAACAAAATTAGCTAGTGAATCAAAGCTAGACCCAGTAGTAGGTCGACATTCAGAGATAGATCGTGTAGTTCAAATACTAGGTAGGAGGACAAAAAATAATCCCGTCCTCATTGGGGAGCCAGGCGTAGGTAAAACAGCTATCGCAGAAGGCTTAGCACAAAGAATACAAACTGGAGATATTCCTGACATACTTGAAGACAAAAGAGTTCTGACACTTGATATAGGACTGTTGGTCGCGGGAACAAAGTATAGAGGAGAATTTGAAGAAAGGTTAAAAAAAATAATGGAAGAAATTAAATCAGCTGGTAATGTCATACTTGTCATAGATGAAGTCCATACTTTAATTGGTGCTGGAGCAGCTGAAGGGGCTATAGACGCAGCAAATATTCTTAAGCCAGCCTTGGCTAGAGGAGAACTCCAATGTATTGGAGCAACAACTCTCGATGAATATAGAAAACATATTGAAAGAGATGCTGCTCTGGAAAGGCGATTTCAGCCTGTAATGGTAGGAGAACCATCTATTGAAGATACAATAGAAATTTTAAAAGGTCTTAGAGAGCGTTACGAGCAACATCATCGTCTAAAAATTACTGATGATGCACTAGAAGCTGCAGCTCATTTGGGGGATCGTTATATATCCGATAGATTTTTACCTGATAAGGCTATAGATCTTATTGATGAGGCTGGAAGTAGAGTTCGTTTAATAAATTCTAAACTTCCGCCAGAGGCAAAACAATTAGATAGAGAATTAAGACAAGTCCAAAAACAAAAGGAAGAATCTGTAAGAGACCAAAATTTCGATCAAGCTGGCAAATTACGTGAAAAAGAGATGGAATTGTCTGCAAAAATTAAAGAGGTTTTGGACAATAAAAAAGAATCTACAGCTGGAGATCAATCTATTGCTGATAATTCTGAAAAAAGTGATTCAAAACTTTTACAAAGCCCCCTTGTTAGTGAAGAAGATGTAGCTCATATTGTGGCTTCATGGACAGGTGTTCCTGTTCAAAAATTAACAGAAACTGAATCAGTCAAGCTTCTTAATATGGAGGAAACACTTCACCAAAGGCTAATTGGACAAGATGAAGCTGTAAAGGCTGTTTCAAGAGCTATAAGAAGAGCAAGAGTTGGATTGAAAAGTCCTAATAGACCCATAGCAAGTTTTATCTTTTCTGGACCTACCGGTGTTGGTAAAACTGAATTAACTAAATCATTAGCTTCATATTTCTTCGGTAGTGAAGAAGCAATGATCAGATTAGATATGTCCGAGTTTATGGAAAGACATACAGTTAGTAAACTTATAGGCTCGCCTCCTGGTTATGTTGGTTTTAATGAAGGTGGTCAGCTTACAGAAGCTGTTAGAAGACGTCCTTATACCGTCGTTTTATTTGATGAAGTTGAAAAAGCGCATCCAGATGTTTTCAACTTATTATTGCAACTACTTGAAGATGGAAGATTAACTGACTCCAAGGGTAGAACTGTAGATTTTAAAAATACATTGTTAATAATGACCTCTAATATCGGTTCAAAAGTAATCGAGAAAGGTGGCGGCGGACTAGGATTCGAATTCTCAGGTGATTCAGTTGAAGATAGTCAATATAACAGAATTAAATCACTAGTTAATGAAGAACTTAAGCAATACTTTAGGCCTGAATTTTTAAATAGGCTTGATGAAATAATTGTATTCAGACAATTAACTAAAAATGAAGTTAAAGAAATTGCTGAAATAATGTTGCAAGAAGTTTTTGTCCGACTACAGGTTAAAGGTATTAAATTAAATGTCACCGATGCTTTTAAAGAAAGACTTGTTGAAGAAGGTTATAATCCTTCATATGGAGCGAGACCTTTGAGAAGGGCAGTTATGCGTTTACTAGAAGATAGTTTGGCTGAGGAAGTTCTTTCTGGCAGAATAAAAGATGGGGATAATGCTTTAGTTGATATAGATGATAATAAAAAAGTTACAATAAATATTTCTTCTGAAGAATCTTCTCAAGAGTTAGCAGGTGCTAACTTCTAATCATTCAAAGTAAATATGCAGTCTATCTCTCCAGAAACTATATACAGGGGAAATTCTGCTTGGGAAAAATCATTACCTCAAATCACTAAATTAACTAAAAGTCCATTAATTCTAGGTAGGGGGATTCAAACGAACAATTTGAGAAATAATATCTTTAATGATTTAAAAAATCAAAAACTTAATGTAAATTCTGCCAATTTGAAATTTGATTGTTGTTACGAAGATATTACAAGAGTTAAGAATATAATTTCAAATAATAATAATGATTGTGTTATCGCAGCTGGAGGTGGCAAAGTTCTAGACTCTGGAAAATATATAGCCGAGTCTCTTAATATCCCTTGTATTACAGTACCCCTTAGCGCATCTACATGTGCTGGTTGGACAGCCTTATCGAATATTTATACTAAGGATGGTCAATTTATAAAAGATGTTGCATTAAGAGCTTGTCCGAAAATACTAGTTTTTGACCATAAATTTATTCAAACAGCTCCATCAAGAACACTTGCAAGTGGCATAGCAGATGCCTTGGCAAAATGGTACGAATCCTCAATAACAAGTTCAAAAACAGATGACGGTCTTGTTCAACAAGCAATTCAAATATCAAGAGTTTTAAGAGATCAACTATTAATAGAGGGAGGAAAAGCATTTAAGGGTCAATTTGAAAATAATTCATCTTGGCAAAATACTGTAGAAGCATGTGGAATTACAGCAGGATTAGTTGGCGGTATTGGTGGAGAAAAATGTAGGACTGCAGCAGCACATGCTATTCATAATGCTATTACTCAGATAATCACCCCTAATAAATTCTTACATGGTGAGATTGTTGGGGTTGGATTATTATTGCAATTAAGACTAGAAGAAATGAAAAATAATAATAAATTAGCTGATCAATCAATTAAACAATTATTTGTACTTATGAAAGAATTGAATTTGCCAACTAATATCGGACAACTTGGAATAAATGTTTTTGAAAATAATAATTTAGAAAAAATTGCTGATTTTACTTGTCGAGATAAATCTGAGATTCACTTTTTGCCTTTTGAAATTAATAAACGAGACATAATAGAGGTTATTTCAAATTTTGAACAACAAAAAATTAAATCATAAATATTTTTTGACTAAAAACAATTTTGAACAATTAAGTGATTTAAATGCAGAATTTTTTGAAAGTGCCAAATTGTCACTATTAGATCCTTTAGGTCTTTATTTGGCAAATGATGTTAAGTGGATAAAACTCAACCAAAATTGGAACTCCTTAAAATTCCCAGTAGTTATGGGAGGAAAGGGTCAACCTATACTTCTTCTACATGGCTTTGATAGTAGTTTTTTAGAATTCAGAAGAATATATAAATCACTAAAAAGAAATTTTCAAGTTATCGTTCCTGATCTTCTAGGTTTTGGTTTTAGTCCCAGATGCGCAACAAATGAATACAATTCCTCGAAAATAATTACGCATTTAATTGATCTTCTCAAGACATTAAAAATAACAAAGAATATAAAAATTATAGGTGCGTCTATGGGAGGCTCAACAGCTTTAAAACTTGCTTATGAAATTCCTGATTCTATTGATAAAATTATCCTTTTGTCTCCCGCCGGATTGTTTGGAGAACCTAAGAGTATCCCTTTTCCTCTTAACCAAATTGGCGCCTCATTTCTTGGATTGCCTCAGGTCAGAAAAAGTCTTTGTAGGCAAGCATTTGCTTTTCCAGATGAATGCGTTGGTAAGATGGAAGAGCAAATTGCTTCAATTCATCTAGGTTGTAAAGGATGGAGGAATTCACTTGCTTCATTTGCCAAAAGTGGAGGGTTTGCTGGAACTCATAAATATATCCAGAACATCCCAATTAAAACATTATGTGGAAAAAATGATCGAATTCTTGGGAAAAAAGAGATTAAAAATATAAGAAATATTGCAAAATTAAATTTTGTAGGGTTGCAAAATTGTGGTCATCTTCCCCATATAGATCTACCCTCATTATCTAGTAAAATCATCCAAGATTATTTTTTGGAATAAAAGATTTATTAATTAAGATATTTGATAAGTATAAAAATGTAATATAAAACAGATGGAGTAAAAATGTAACTATCAATTCTGTCAAGAATTCCTCCATGTCCAGGTAAAAAATTTCCAGAATCTTTTATTTTTGCATCTCTCTTCATCATAGATTCAATTAAATCCCCAACTAATGCCATAAGGGAAATTGAAATTCCATAAATTATTCCAACAAATAAGGGATTTTCCCAATTCATTAAAAATGCGAAAAATATTGCTAGTAAAATTGAACAGGATATTCCTCCAATTAAACCTTCTATAGTTTTGCTCGGAGATATTGGAGAAAGGGATGTTTTGCCAAATGACTTCCCAATAAAATAAGAACCAATATCACTAGCTACAATTAATAAACAAGAAGTTAGAGTTAAATGAAGACCTGTAGTATTTGATAAGTTCTCAAGCGACATAAAACCCTGATTTGAACCTATTATCACTGAATCTAATCCCCTTAACTTAATCCAGTAACTAGGTAAAAACCCTAAATAGAATAATCCAAAAATAGATGCTGCAATATCTGAAATTGTCCCAGGTTTTGGTTGCAAAAGTAACCAAGTACATATCCCAACTGAACAGATTGGTAAAATTGAATTTGATATTTCTCCTTCAATCACCCCAACGGTCTCAAGATAAGTGGAAATTATAATAATAAAAGATGAAAATAATGTGGTTTTTGTGGCTGGTCTTATTCCTTTAAATTCTGCCATTCGAAAAAATTCCAATAATGCTAAATATGTAAGCAACGCAGTTGCCAATGTAAAAAACCATCCCCCCAACAAAACAACAATTAAACCAAAAATTCCTATAAGTAATCCGCTTCTTAATCTCATATTAAATTTCTATGTTTCTATGACTCTTATATTAAAATTTATCAGATCTTTGTTCCATAAACTTTGATTATTTATCCAATTGAACCTATCGATATCAATTTTTTCTCCAGGAACTAGTAGAGGTATTCCAGGTGGATAAGGGCAAATAATATCTCCAGATATTTTATTTAATGATTGCGAGAAAGGAATACTCCGAGTTTCACTTCTCCAAGCAATTCCAATTTGAATTTCGGGGGATTGAACTAGTCTAAAGGGCGATTGGAGTACTTCTAAATTTTTAGATATTTTCGAATTTAATAGTAATTTATTCCATAACTTTTCAAATAAATTAAGAAAATCTTTTTGATTTGCAAATCCTAAGCAAAAAGTGAGAGTCATCGTTTCTGGTAATTCAGCAATAAGGCCATTTCTATAAAAAAATTTATCCGCAGTAAAACCATCAATTCCAGCTTTAGAGGTATTAACTACAATTTTTAAAGGATCTTGGGTTTCTATGAGGGGAATATTTTTTTGAATTAATTTTTTGTGGATACTTTTTGCCTCTAAAATTCTTTTTTGATATTTTGATAAACTTTTTTTATTAAGCCAGTCTTTAATAGACTCTTCACAGGAAGAAAGTAATAAGGAACTTGGACTAGTAGTTTGCAACAAATTAATACTGTTGATTAAATTACGTTCATTTATTAGATTCCCTTTGTACCAAAGTACTGCCGTTTGAGTTAAACCATTGAGTGATTTATGTAAAGAATGAACGACTAAATCAGCGTTTGAAGATAAGGCAGATTTTGGTAAATTGAGGTTTTCACAAAAAAGGAAATAAGAACCATGGGCTTCATCAACTAAAACAGGTAAATTTTTTTGATGACACAAATCTATTAAAGGCTCTAAATCTCTGGCATAACCATGATAGGAGGGACTTACGAGAATTACCCCTACAATTTTATTCTCATCAAAATTTAATTTTTTAAATACATTTTTCAACCAAATTTCTGTAATTGGTTTGTAATGACCCGTTTCTGTTGAAAACTCTAGGTCAAAAAATATTGGTTTTATGTTTTGCATCGCACAGGTTTTTATAACACTTATATGTACATTTCTAGGCATTAGGATAGTTTCGCCTGGATTCGCCATCGCAATTACTGCTGATTGTATTAATCCAGAAGCTCCATTAACGCCAAAAAAACATTCTTTCGCTTGAAATTTATCAGAGAATTCTCTTTGAGATTTAGCAATTAATCCGCTATTAGATAGTGGCGATCCAATTTCTGGCAGCTCGGGTAAGTCCCAATACCCCGGAGGATTCTCTAATAATTTCACTAATTTCTTTGGTAAAGCTTTTCCTCTGTTATGAGCGGGAAAGAATAGAGACTTTAGAAACTTTTTAGTTAGAAAAGAGGAAATGCTCATAAAGTATTATTGATATATATAATGAACAGAATTGATTTCTTTTTGATAATTTTTAACTTTAATGAAAAGAGCTTATTCGAAATATTCAGCAAAAGATGACTTAATTTGGTTGATTTTGAGACCATGGATTTTTATCCCAAGAGTTTTATATATCCTTTTAGCTTTTATTTTTCTTTTTTTAAGAATACTTTTTCAAGGTAACAGTAAAAATAAAAATGTACAAAAAAATCTCTCGAAATATCTTTTTGATGTAATAACAGATTTAGGACCTTGTTTTATAAAATTAGGCCAAGCACTTTCAACTAGACCTGATCTTATTAGACAGGATTGGCTTACAGAACTTACAAACTTACAGGATAATCTTCCAGCATTTGATCACAAAGTTGCTCTAAAAATTATTGAGGAGGAACTTGGAGAACCTGCTAATGAATTATTTGATGAGTTTCCAGATAGTCCTATTGCTTCAGCAAGCCTAGGACAAGTTTATAAAGCAAAAATAAGTAATACTTATCTAGCAGTGAAAGTGCAGCGGCCAAATTTATACTTTCTCATAAGAAGGGATATTGTAATCTTGAGGTTTTTAGGAACTTTTTTATCCCCATTCTTACCTTTGAATATAGGTGTTGGAATTGGAGAAATAATAGATGAATTTGGCAAGGCACTTTTTGATGAAATTGACTATCAAAAAGAGGCCGAAAATGCTTTGAGGTTTGCAAATTTATTCAAACAAAACCCTAATATTTTTATACCTAAATTAGAAACCAAGTTTTCATCTAAAAGGATTATCTCAACTTCTTGGATTGATGGAGTTAAGTTAAGAGACCGTGCTTTATTGGAGGAAAATAACTTAATACCTGCTTCTTTTATAAAAACTTGTGTTATCAGCGGACTACAGCAACTATTTGAATTTGGATATTTTCATGCAGACCCACATCCAGGAAATATGTTTGCTCTCAAAGGAGGGAATGCAGAATTTGGAAATTTAGCTTATGTAGATTTTGGAATGATGGATACTATTACAAATTCAGATAGACTTACTCTTATTAAGGCAATTGTTCACATAATTAATGAAGAATATTATCTTTTGGCAGAAGATTTCCAGAAATTAGGTTTTTTAACAAAAGAACAAGATCTTCAAATACTTGTTGAACCATTAAAAGATGTTCTTGGGGGGTCTTTTGGCGCTGAGGTTGGTACTTTTAATCTTAAAAATGTAACTGATAAATTTTCAAAACTAATGTATTCCTACCCTTTTAGAGTTCCCAGTAGGTTTGCTTTAATAATAAGAGCCGTTGTTAGTCAAGAAGGTTTAGCATTAAGACTTGATCCTGAATTTAAAATTTTAAAGATCGCTTATCCATATATTGCTAAAAAACTACTTACTGATAATTCTGAAGAGATTTTAGACATCCTTCTAGAAGTCGTTTTTGATAAAAAAGGTCAAATTCAAACAGAAAAAGTTGAAAGTTTATTAAATATTTTATTTAAAGATTCAGAGAATATTAATTCAGATCTAATACCAGTTGCTAATGCTGGATTAAAATTATTTGTCAGTAAAAAAGGATCTGAAGTTAGGAAGAATCTTCTTTTAAGCCTTATAAAAGACGAAAAATTAGAATTTACTGATGCCAAAAAACTGTTAGCTTTAATTAGAGATACTTTTAGCCCTCTGAATATTGCAAAAAGTGCATTGCAAAATATTATTTCTACAGTTTAGTTTTAATATTTATATCTCATAAAAGTACTTATTATCTTAATTCGATTAGAATTAAACAAGTTATTAAATTTTAGAAATTGAATAGTAAAAAAATTAATTAGCTTTGGGAATAAATAATGAATATTTTAAAAAATCGCTTTTTACCTTATAAAAAATCTGATAAAAATAAGGATTTTAGTACTGAAGTTGTTGATCAATATATAGAAATTGCAAAGTTAGTAAAAGAAGCAAGAACCCAACAAAAACTCACAATAAAAGAATTGTCATACATTTCAAAAATTCCTGAACGGATAATAAATTCTATTGAAAATAATAATAAAAATATTAGGCCAAATTATCCTTTTATAAGATCTATATTAATTAAATTAGAGGAATGCTTAGCATTAAAAAAGAATACTTTATTAAAACTTGCAGTTAGAGAAAGAAAAATTTTAAATAAAGGGGGAAAGGATTTTTTGTTCAGGAAATTCGATCTTATCAATACATGGCAAGGAAGTCTTTTATATTTTTTTGTATTAGTTATGACTATATTTTTACTGAAGAGATACTTTATTCTAAATGTAAATGTTATAGAGATTCAAAATATTGAAAATCAAATCATAGATAAATAATTTTTTGTAAATTCTACTTTAGAGTTCTCCCAAAATTATTTCCTAGCTCACTAAAGGCTCTTATCTTACCTTCTATTTCTTCTAAAGGACGATTTAACTTCCATTTCCAGTTATTTTTTGTAGTGCCAGGTTTGTTTAATCTAGACGAATCGTCTAGAGATAATAGATCTTGAATTGGAGCGATAAAGAGATTAGCATTAGTGTCCATGCCAATTTCTATTAAATCCCAAGAAGGAGTCTCTGAAAAATTATACTCATCTTTTATTCTTCTTTTGGATTCATAATCTAAACATTCCCACCATGAAAGTGAAGTAGAGTTATCGTGAGTACCTGTATAAACAACCCAATTTTCTCCTACAATATTCTTAGGTAAATAAGGATTATCTTCATTACCATCAAAAGCAAATTGTAATATTTTCATGCCAGGTAATTCAAAATTTTTCCTTAATTTCTCCACATCTGGGGTTATTACTCCCAGATCTTCCGCAATAATTGGTAGATAGTTAGTCCTTAAATCCTTTTTTACTTTATTTAATAGTGTTCTACCTGGAGAACTTATCCATTTCCCCTTTATTGCCGATTTAGAACTGCCATTAACTCTCCAGTAACCTGCTAAACCTCTAAAATGATCAAACCTTAATATATCCACAAGTTCAAATTGCCTTAGAAATCTTTTTCTCCACCAATCGAAATTAGTTCTCTTATGTTTTGACCAAAAGTAAGTTGGGGTACCCCATAATTGTCCAGTTGATGAAAAATAATCAGGTGGAACACCACTTTGAAAGATTAAATCTCCATTTTTGAAAATTGAAAATAATGATTTATTGCTCCATACGTCGGCACTGTCTCTTGAGACATAAAAAGGTAAATCTCCTATAAGTTTAATATTTCTAGATTTTGCGAAGTTTTTAATATCGCTCCATTGTTCATCAAGATGCCACTGTATTAATTTTTTAATAAGTATCTCTTCACTTTTTTTCTTAATCCACGATTTTAAGAACTTGTTATTTTTTATTTTAAATTCTTGAGGCCATTCCCACCAAGGCAACATATTAAACTCCTCTCTGATTACAACAAATTTTGTATAGTCTTCAACCCAAGAATTCCTACTAATCCATTTATTAAAATTAATTTTTCTTTCTTCAGATTGTGAACTCCAACCTTGTAAAAGGAGGTGACCTATTTTCTTTGCTAAATCATCTGCAAGATCAAAATCAAAATGATCTTTATTCTGATCTATTGAAACTAGATTTTCTTTATTGGTGATGAAGATATAACCTTTCTCGATTAAATCATCTATGTCCAAAAACCATGGGTTTAGTGCAAAACTAGATGGGGAGCTATATGGAGAACCTGTGGAGTCAGTAGGTGTAAGAGGTAAGAATTGCCAGTATTCAATTCCATGCTTATGAAGTTTATTTATCCACTCCTTAACTCCTTTACCGAAAGTTCCACATACTCTTCCTCCCGGAATACATGTTGGATGCATAAGAACGCCTAATGATTTTTTTGCAAGAATTGACTCTATAGGCATTTTTAAATTATATTTTGATTCTTTACACTTGAAGTGTTTTTGATTCTCTAAATTCAACCATATACAAATTTTTTTTAATTGACAAATATTATTTTGGCTTTTAAGAATTAATCAATATAAATTGTGATTTTTTAATAAACGACATATTGCTTGATTCATATGACATTTTAAAGGATCTAGTCATTAATTTTTGCGAAATTCACATAAACGACTACGATAAGAATATAGTTTTATAGTGCAAATTTCGTGACAAGTTTTATCACGGCAATGCAGAATAAAGAATCGAACTTTAATCTAACTAATAGTAGATTAAGGCTTGTAAGTGGGACAACAAACCCTAAATTAGCTGAAGAAATTGCATCATACTTAGGGATTGAAAATGTACCTTTAATATCTAAAAGATTTGCTGATGGAGAACTTTATGTTCAGATACAGCAATCTATTAGAGGTTGTGATGTATTCCTGATACAACCTACATCTGCTCCTGTAAACGATAGTTTGATGGAGCTTATGATAATGGTGGACGCATGCAAAAGAGCGTCTGCGAGACAAATAACGGCTGTAATTCCCTATTTCGGATATGCAAGGGCAGATAGAAAGACTTCAGGCAGAGAGTCTATCACTGCAAAATTAACTGCCAATTTACTTGAAAAATCAGGAGTTGATAGGGTTCTCGCTATGGACTTACATTCTGCACAAATACAAGGTTACTTTGACATACCATGTGATCATATTTACGGTTCACCTGTATTAATTGATTATCTAGAAACTTTAGATTTAGAAGAAGTAGTTGTCGTCTCACCTGATGTAGGCGGAGTTGCAAGAGCAAGAGCATTTGCGAAGTTAATGAAGGATGCTCCCTTGGCTATAATTGACAAAAGGAGATCGGCTCATAATATTGCTGAAAGTTTAACAGTTATTGGAGAAGTTAAAGGTAAAACTGCAATTCTCATAGACGATATGATAGACACTGGCGGCACAATATGTTCTGGAGCTAATTTATTAAAAAAAGAAGGAGCTAATAGAATATTTGCATGCGCTTCACATGCTGTATTTTCTCCGCCTTCTTATGAAAGACTTAGTTCTAAGGATTTATTCGAGCAAGTTATTGTGACAAACAGCATACCAGTACTAGTTAAGGATAATTTTCCCCAGTTAAAGGTACTTTCTGTTGCAAATATGCTGGGGGAAGCTATTTGGAGAATCCATGAAGAAAGTTCAGTTAGTTCAATGTTCAGATAAATAAAAGATTTATTTTTTGTTTTTCTTTACAAGTTCCTTTATCCTTTTTTCGTAGTCGTTTTTTATGTTCTTTGGAATACTTTCAGGACAAATATTTAGTGCACTTCCTACGATCTGAAATGTGCCCGCATTATAGAGTCTTTTTTCGTCAAGTTTTTCAGTCCCCACTTCTTTGATTACCCCGCCATGTTTACCTATTATCACATTTGCAAAAGTAGCACTGGCGATGCCAAGACCTTTTTTAAAATCTACCTCGGCTTTTGAAGCTATACAAAGATAAGATGCCCCCATTTGCCGATATAGAAAAAGATCTTTTTCAGAAGCAGCAATTAAATTTTTTTCTGCTTTTATTGGTCTATTAAAGATACAAAAATCAAAAAGTGTAATAGGAATAATAAGGGTAATACCCAACAATTTAATCATTCTTTTTGAATAAAAATTAATATACATTAACTATTAATATTTACTACAAGATAACATTTTTACTTTTAACATTAATTAAAAGAAATAAGTTACTTAATAATTTTTATTTCGTGATGATTCTCTACTATTTTTAGCTTATTTTGGTTCCAGGAATATATAACCCTAAATCTATAATTATCTGAATCAACAAGTCTTGTATGTTCAATAATATACCAATCTTTGTAGGAGGATTCAAAAATCATTTCGTTTTCGTCGACTTGCCTAATATTTGAAATCCCTTCAACATTACTTAAATAGAAATTTTCCCTCATAAGTTGATGGCCTTTTAAAAATGCACGCATCTCTCCTTGTTCTTTAAACTGGGGATTTTCCTCGAAGAAATTATATTTTTTTTCTGGATACCATGTGAATTTATAATACGACTCCCATTCGGATTTACTCTCGAGAGCTTGTATATTAATATTCATAATTAAATTATAAATTTTTTGTGCTTCATCAAGGAAATACGTTCTATTAGATTTCCATAATCCAATATTCCTTGAAAACCATCTTTTTAAATTACTATTTAGATGGATTTCTGGAGGATTTTCACCAAAATGTAAATTTTTTTTTGGATTAATAGCAACCATATATAAATAAGACCTACTTATTTCATAGCTTATCTGTAAAATAAAATAAAATATCTTAATGTGTTCATAAGGATTAACAGCTTTTCAACACTTCAGAGGGAACCATTTGAATGACAAAAAAGAATTAAAGTTAATACTTGTGGCAGCTAGAAATCAACTTTCTAGTAATGATATTAAGTCTCTAATAGCTTACTTAGAATCAGATGATTGTGAATTTGAGATATCTCTCCAGATTTCTGACCCCACAGAGCAGCCGGAATTACTTGAATTACATAGATTAGTCGCTATTCCTGCTCTTATAAAAGTTTCCCCATCTCCAAAGCAAATATTTGCTGGAAGTAATATTTTCTCTCAGTTGCAAAAATGGCTGCCAAGGTGGACTCAGGAAGGTTTAACAAAAAATCTTGGGATTAATTTGCAGCCATCCAAAATTGATTCAATAAGAACTCAAAAAGAATTTCTATTGGAAGATGAACTTCTCGTTTTGAGACAAGAAAATGAGACATTAACAAAAAGAATAGAGTCTCAGGAAAGGTTATTAAGAATGGTCGCGCATGAATTAAGAACACCCTTAACTGCAGCTACTTTGGCTGTTCAAAGTCAAAAACTCGGACAAATAGATATTTCAAAATTGCAAGAGGTAATTAAAAGACGTTTAGAAGAGATTGAACTCTTATCTCAGGATCTTTTAGAAGTTGGAACAACTAAATGGGAAGCGTTATTTAATCCTCAGAAAATTGATTTAGGTAATATAAGTGCTGAAGTTATACTCGAATTAGAAAAATTCTGGAGATTAAGGAATATTGAAATTGATACTGATATTCCATCTGATTTGCCAAGTGTATTTGCAGATCAAAGAAGAATGAGGCAAGTATTTTTAAATTTAATTGAAAATGCTATTAAATTTTCTAAGGACTCTGGATTTATAAAAATCACTATGATTCATAAGACAAATCAATGGGTAGAGATAACAATTTGTGACAAAGGTGCAGGTATTCCTATGAGCGAACAAAAAAGAATTTTTCTGGATAAAGTTAGACTCCCACAGACTTCTGAAGGAACTTCAGGATTTGGGATAGGTTTATCTGTATGTAGGAGAATAGTACAAGTCCATGGAGGAAGAATATGGGTCGTATCTGAAATTGGATTAGGTTCTTGCTTCCATTTTACTGTTCCTGTGTGGCAAGGACAAAACAAAGGGCAACAGTACTTGACGAAAGGATAGCCTTACTCTTAATTTTTAATAAGCTGTTATGCTATCTTCCTGGCCCCATCGTCTAGAGGCCTAGGACACCTCCCTTTCACGGAGGCGACAGGGGTTCGAATCCCCTTGGGGCTATTTTTAAAGTTTTACTAATTACATCGAGGATTTCGCTTGCCTATCTACGGCTATAAGATTTTCTGAAAGATCTTTCTTTAGTCTCTTCTCTATCATCCCTATAGGCATCCACTGACAACCTTGAACAGTAAGATCGTAAATTAATGAATTTTTTGAAGTATTTTTAATGTTTTGAATTTTCCAACTACCTTCAAACTTCCTGAAATCTCCTTTAATCAAATTGAATTTTATAAGGCCAATCTCCTTATTTTCGAATAAATCAATAGTTACTTCAGCAGAAAATTTCATACCAAGAAAATCCTGCGCTCCCACTTGTTTAAGGTGCACATTATTGTTCTTTTGATATATTTTTTTGCTTGAAAGTAAATTCGGTATGTAAAGATTTAGGCGATCATAATCTGTTAAAACATTCCATAAAGAATTAAAACTCGCAGAGGTTGTAAGTTGAGCTGCAAGCCTTCTTGTTCCACCAGAAAGCTTTTCCATCGTTTGCTCAATTGTCTGGTAATCATTGTTATTAGAATGATCTTCTGATTCTTGAGAATTATTCATAAATGAATTTTTTAACCAAATAAAAAATTATTTCTGTGTAACTATACTGATAAAAACAACAAATACTGAAAAATAAAAATAATTTCGTATATTTATTCCGATCTCAAAACGTAACCATTTTTGTGAAATCACTACAAATTAAACTACAAATTGATAATCTTTTATAAAAGAAATCTTAAAAATGTATTCACAAGCAAAAGTAATCGCAGGCGGATTAGCTCATATACCAGTAGTTATAGCTGTTTTTTATTTTATACTCACAACTTTTAATAAAAGAGCTTTAAAATTCGTTGAAGAAACCAAGACAAAAAAACCTGAGGCAAAAGCTGTGGAACCCAAAAAAGTTACTATTTCAAAAACAGAAGCTCCAAAAACAGAAGCTCCAAAAACAGAAGCTCCAAAAGTAGTTAAGAAAAAACATGCAGATGTACCCGTAAATATTTATAGGCCTAAAACACCATACGAAGGAACAGTAATTGAAAACTACAGTCTTCTTAAAGAAGGAGCAATTGGTAGAGTAAATCATATTACTTTTGACCTTAAAAACAGTGATCCATTTTTAAATTATGTCGAAGGTCAAAGTATTGGTATTATGCCTGCTGGTGAAGATGCTAATGGAAAACCTCATAAATTAAGACTTTACTCAATTGCTAGCACCAGACATGGTGATGACTTTAATGGAAATACAGTTTCTCTTTGTGTAAGACAGCTTCAGTATGAAAAAGATGGCGAAACCATCAATGGCGTCTGCTCGACTTATTTATGCGATATTAAACCTGGGGATAAGGTTAAAATAACAGGTCCTGTGGGTAAAGAGATGCTGCTACCAGACGAGGAGGACGCAAACATCGTTATGTTGGCTACTGGAACTGGAATAGCACCAATGAGGGCTTATCTAAGAAGAATGTTCGAACCCACTGAAAAAGAAAAAAATAATTGGAATTTCAAGGGTAAAGCTTGGTTATTTATGGGTGCTCCTAAATCAGCTAATTTGTTATACGAGGAAGATCTTCAAAGATATCTTACTGATAATCCTGATAACTTTAAATATACAAAAGCTATTAGTCGTGAGCAGCAAAATACAAAAGGTGGAAGAATGTATATTCAAGACAGAGTTTTAGAATCAGCCAATGAACTTTTCAATATGATTGAAGATGAAAAGACACATATATATCTTTGCGGTTTAAAGGGTATGGAACCTGGAATAGATGAAGCGATGACTAAGGCGGCAGAAGAAAAAGGGTTGAACTGGTCAGAGTTAAGACCTCAACTAAAAAAAGCAGGAAGATGGCACGTAGAAACCTATTAAATATTTGATATTTAGATTTGAGTTTCACTTACTAAATACTTTTTGGTTTAGACACAATATGTAGCTAATTTTAGAAAAAAAGAGGATTTTAAAAAAAGAATACTAAAAAGATGTCTTCAACTTTAAGTAATCCTCTAAGATTAGGTTTACGGCAGGAAAGAGTCATTCCTCCACAATGCTTAGTAATATTTGGTGCTAGTGGAGATCTTACTCATAGAAAATTAATACCAGCCTTATTTGAACTCTATTTGCAGAGAAGAATTCCTAGTGAGTTTGGAATAGTTGGTTGTGCGAGAAGATCTTGGGATGATAATGAGTTTAGAGAAAAGATGAAACTAAAGCTATGCAATCAAATATCAGGTAAAGAAAGGGAGTGGGAACAATTTTCTAGTTATCTATTTTATGAACCAGTTGATTTGCAACAAGGTGATCATGTTGTAAAGCTTTCTAAAAGATTAAATGAAATTGATAAAATACAAGCCACTCATGGGAATAGAACATTTTATTTATCAGTATCTCCGAATTTCTATGCAAGTGGATGTAAAGCTCTTAAAGCCGCAGGCCTTTTAGATGACCCTAAGAAAAGTCGTTTAGTAATTGAAAAACCTTTTGGAAGAGATTATTCAAGTGCAAAAAAATTGAATAAGATCGTTCAAAGTTGTGCTGAAGAAAGTCAGATTTATAGGATTGATCATTATTTAGGTAAAGAGACAGTTCAAAATATTCTTGTTTTAAGGTTTGCTAACACTATTTTTGAACCAATCTGGAATAGAAATTATATATCAAGTGTTCAAATTACTTCATCTGAAATAGTGGGTGTTGAAGATAGAGCAGGTTATTACGAAAGCTCTGGTGCTTTAAGAGATATGCTTCAAAATCATATGACTCAAATGCTTGCTGTTACTGCTATGGAACCTCCTGGAAAGTTTGAACCAGAAGCAATAAGAAATGAAAAAGCTAAGGTGCTTCAAGCTTCAAAACTTGCCGACGAAAATGAACCGTGGAATTGTTGTATAAGAGGTCAATATGGAGAGGGAGGAAATATTGCAAATCTACTCAAAGGATATAGGCAGGAAGATGGTGTTAATTGTAATAGCACAACAGAAACTTATATTGCGGCAAAAGTTTTCGTTGATAACTGGCGTTGGCAAGGGGTTCCTTTTTATTTGAGAACAGGGAAAAGACTACCTAAAAGACTTGGAGAAATAGTATTAACTTTTAAAGACGTTCCTGTTCATTTATTTGAATCAACAATAATTAATCCTGCTCCAAATCAACTTATCCTTAGAATTCAGCCAAATGAAGGTGCTACTTTCAAATTTGAGGTAAAATCTCCTGGTTCTGGAATGAAATCAAGACCTGTTGAGATGGAATTTTCTTATGATGAATCATTTGGAGAACCCTCAGATGAAGGCTATGTAAGATTATTAGCTGATGCAATGCTTTCTGACCCAACCTTATTTACTAGAAGTGATGAAGTAGAGGCAGCCTGGAAACTTTATACGCCATTAATAGAATTGATGGATAATTCTCCTTGGAAATTACCTATTTTCAATTATGAATCTATGACGTGGGGACCTCCAGAGTCTGATCAATTACTTTCAAAAGAAAATATTTTCTGGCGTAGACCTTAAAAATGAAACCTCAACTAACACTCCAAACTCCATTAGAGCTTCCTTGTAGGGAGATTTCTAGTTATCTTAATAAATTATGGATTTCAGAAGATAAAGATAATACAGGAGCTAATACTTTTACATTAATGATCTGGCAGCCTGCTTGGCTTGAACAATGTTTAGTTCAAAAAGGATTAGTAAATGGACCAATTACTGGAAATTTAAGTACAGAGATAATTGAAGTTGCTAAAAAGTTTATATTAGATCGAGCACTTCCTATCAGTACTTCCATTTATAGTGAGGAATTATTGAATTTGTTGAAGGAAAATTTATCTAAAAAAGACTTTGAAGATTTTAGAGGTCAATTTTTTGAATCATCAATTAGTACATTGAATCCAAGAAGATTAATAACTCTAGCGCCAACGTTAAATAAAAATTCAGATATTAAAACTTTTGTGTCAGCTTACTGTCCATTAAGTGATACTTCAGCTATGCAACCTATATGTGGAGATTTAGTTGTTATTAGGGGGGACTCAGCCTCTATATCTAATAAAGGATTAAAAATAATTGATGAATTATCTATTGATGAATTACCTTCATGGTTGTGGTGGAATGGAAGCTTGGATGAATCGCCTGAAATCTTCGAATATTTTACTAACTATGGTCTAAGATTAATAATTGATACTGCTCTCGGATCGCCTAACAGATGTTTAAAAGTTTTAGATCAATTAAATAATTCAAATAAAGCTATTAATGATTTGAATTGGGTTAGGTTAAAAAATTGGAGAGAATCATTGGCAATGATTTTTGATCCGCCTTCGAGGAGACCAATTTTAGATCATATTACTGATGTTGATATTGATATCGCTGGAGATCATATGATTCAAGCGTTGTTTTTGATTTCATGGATTAGCGATAAACTTGGTTGGTCTTTTCTAAGTGTTGAAAGGGACGCAGAATCAACAAAAATAGAGTTTGAAAGAATTAATGGCGAAATGATTTCTGCATCAATTAATCCCTTAACTTTAGGGAATCCAAGTATTCATTTAGGACAAGTAATTGGATTGAGATTGATTTCAAAAATTAGTGAGGTTCAAAAAAATAACACTTGTGTAATACTTGGCTGTGAATCAGTGGAATGCATGAGACTTGAAGCAGGGGGAATGGCTAATATGGAATTAATAGAAAAAGTTGTTCCAAATTCATTTTCTACATCAGAGTTTGATGTTAGTAAATTATTGGGAAGTAGTAGAGGTCATACAAGTCCTCTTTTTGAAAACTCTATTAAAATAGCCCTTCAAATATTTAATGGTTTTAATAACTAATAAATGCCTTGTGTAATTTCTTCTCCTTCAACTGATAGTGGGAAAACTACATTATCACTTTTGATATCTTGTTGGGCGTTCTCAAAAGGTATAAAGATTCAAACTTTCAAGGTTGGCCCAGATTATCTTGATCAACAACAACTCAGTTCAATTGGTCAACCTGTTTGTAGAAATTTAGATATTTTTTTAAGTGGTGAGGAATGGGTTCAAGACTGTTTTTTTAAATATTCTTTGAAATGTGAATTCTCATTGATTGAAGGAGCAATGGGTCTATTCGATGGTTTAGGGTCAACAACCTATTCAAGCACGGCAAATATCTCTAGACTTCTCAATGTCCCAGTAATTTTTATTGTTAATGCTAGAGGTCAAGTCGCTTCTCTTTTGGCGACTGTTCGCGGTTTTAAAGATTTCGATAGTGAGTTGTCAATAGCAGGAATTATATTTAACAATGTTAATTCGGAAAGACATAAAAAATTAATCAAAGAAGTTTTTAAAAATGAAGATATCGAAATTCTTGGTTTTTTACCATCTGATTCAAAAATAGCTTTAAAAAAAGCTAATTTAGGCTTGATATCTCCATTGGATAATGGTAAAGAAATTGATGTTGAATATTTTGCAAATTTTGCCGAAAGAAATCTTGATTTACCTTCTCTTATAAAATTCTTGAAATCTCCTCAAAAGAAAATATTTAAATCTGTCACTTTTAAAGATTTTAAAATAGACAAAAGTAAACCTATCGCAATTGCAGAAGATAAAATCTTTCATTTTCAATATCCTGAAACTAAGGAGTTTTTGCTTGAAATAGGCATACCATTGATTTCATGGAGTATTTATGATGATGAAGAAATACCAAATGATGCTTATTCTTTGATTATTCCTGGAGGGTTCCCTGAAAAATATGCTGATCATATAAGTAACTCTATAAAAAGCTTAAATTCGTTAAGAAAATTCCGCAAAAATGGTTTTATATACGCAGAGTGCGGAGGGATGATGATTTTAGGAGACTTTATAAAAGATGAAAATGGTAATAATCATGAAATGAGTGGCATTCTCCCTTTTGGAACAAAAAAAAATAAACTTTCAGTAGGTTATAGATATATTGAGGGTTTAAAAAATACTTCGATCATTAAAAAAAATCAATTAGTAAGAGGACATGAATTTCATTATTGGGAAATTGAAAATAATTTATCTGAACTTGATTTAAGAAAAGCTAACTATCATAAGAAATTTTCTTCCCCATGGAAAATTAAATCTTGGAAAACTGAATACAAAAATGAAGGTTTTTTTGATGAAAAATTACATGCAAGTTGGATTCACTTACATTTGCCAAGTTCTCCAGAAGTCGCACAAAACTTTATAGATGCCACCCAAATTATCTTTTCAAAGGATTCTTAATTCATTATCAAATTAAATATTTTGAGAGGAGAACCTAAAAAAAACATTCCAGGCAGAGTGATTAATGGTCCTAAAAAACTCCCCACCATGACCTCAAATTTTGTATGGCCAAGAGTTTCTTTTAAAAGTAATTCAGATTGAGGGTCTAGTTTTTTCGATAGTTTATTGATTTCTGCAGCTTGAATTCCAGCTGATTTTCTTACACCACTAGCGTCATACATAACTATTAGTGCTACAGCAACTGATAATGCGAATATTGAGCTATCAAATCCCAATTCATAACCTATACCAGATGAAGCACCAGTTATTAAGGCGGAATGACTTGAAGGCATCCCACCTGTCTCAAACATAATTCCAAATCTAATCTCTCCTGTTGAAAAGAAATTGAATACAATTTTGAAAAATTGAGCTAGTAAGCATGATAATAAGCTCCAAAAAAGAACTGAATTATTGAAAAAGGAAAAAAACTCAGACATAAATTAAAACTAATTATCTGTCCCTATTTGTAATAAAATCGGCTAACGATAATAAATACTTTGCATCTGCACCCCAAGGTTCAATTGCTTTTTTTGCTTTTTCAACTAAATCAAATGCTCTTTTCTTTGACTCCTCCATCCCAAGTAATTTAGGGTATGTAGTTTTGTCAGCTAAAAGATCCTTGCCGGCTGTTTTACCAAGCTTTTCACTGCTCGAAGTTAAATCGAGAATATCATCTATTATTTGGAATGCTAAACCAATTCCTTCTGCATATGTTGTTAGAGCTTGTAATAGTTTTTCATTAGCGCCTGCAATCATCGCGCCTGTTCTAACGCAAGCCTTTAATAAAGCACCAGTTTTATGAAGATGAATATATTCGAGAGTTTCAAGGTCGACTTCTTTACCTTCGCATTCCAAATCAACAACTTGCCCTCCGACTAATCCTGGTGCGCCAGCAACTAGGGATAATTCGCCAATTACATTTAATAATCTATTTGGATCGACTCCAGGGCTTCTTAAAGAGACCATTTCAAAGGCTCTAGTTAATAAAGCATCACCCGCAAGAATAGCTATTGCATCTCCATATACTTTATGATTCGTCGGCCTACCTCTCCTTAAGTCATCATTATCCATAGCGGGCAGATCATCATGTCTATTGCTACTGCGGTAGGAATAGCAAGAGAAGGTTCTCCTCCAGCAAGAGAGCAAGATGCTAAACATAAAATTGGACGTATTCTTTTCCCTCCTGCTAAAAGGGAATATCGCATTGATTCTCTTAATATTTCTGGATTCTCAGGGCCCAACGAAAAATCAAGTGCTTCTTCTACAACCTTTTTTGTGTTTTTAAGATATTTTTCAAAATCAGAAATACTATTTATAACTTCAGTCATTTTAAAACTTTTGTAAAAATTTTTTCATCTTGGAGTTTATGGCAAAAGGTCATTAAGATTCGATGATAAACCAAATTGTTTTTGCCAGCTAAAAATAGTATTTACAAGTAACATTGTTACTGTCATTGGTCCAACACCTCCTGGCACAGGTGTGTAAGCAAATGCTTTAGAAATTACATCTTCTAATAATACATCGCCACATAATCTGGTTTGATTTTTATCGGAACTTTTTAATCTATGTATTCCAACGTCAATAATTACTGCTCCTTCTTTCACAAAACTCGAATCCACAAGATTTGGTTTTCCTGCAGCCGCTATTAAAATATCGGCTTCTCTACAAACTTTATTCAATTTTAATGTTTTTGAATGAGTCATTGTTACCGTGCCATTTAGATTCAAAAACATAAGCGATAGGGGCTTACCAACAAGCAAACTCCTTCCTATTACAACAATTTTTTTACCTTCAATTGTAA
>CABZHQ010000013.1 GCA_902525585.1 uncultured Prochlorococcus sp.
AGCAGTCATTTATGAAAGAACCAGAAAAAATGCAAGTTGTCCTATATGCGTAAACAAAGTTGTTTTTAAAGGTTTTAACGACTTAGAAACAAAGTTTCCAAGTATTGCTGCAGAAGCAGATGGATGGAATCCCTCAAATGAGTTGTTTGGATCTTATAAAAGGAAATCATGGGTGTGTATTAAAGGGCATAAATGGAAAACAACTATTATTTCCAGAACACAATCTGAATCTCAATGTCCTATTTGTACAAATCAACAATTATTAATAGGAACAAATGATCTAAAATCCCAATTCCCAGAAATTGCGGCGGAGGCAGATGGGTGGGATCCTTCAAAATTTCATTCTGGTAGTTCCATAACAAAATCATGGAAATGTAAATTAGGACATACATGGAAAGCACTAATATTTGCACGAACAAAAAGGGGGACAAAATGTCCGTATTGTTCTAACAAAAAGGTATGGAGTGGTTTTAATGATTTAAAAACAAAATTTCCAGAAATTGCTGCAGAAGCAGATGGGTGGAACCCTTCAAAATATGCTTTCGGTAGTGGCCTCACAAAATCATGGAAATGCAAATTAGGGCATCAATGGAAAACAAGGATTAGTCACAGAA
Organism: uncultured Prochlorococcus sp.; assembly: GCA_902525585.1. Classification (GTDB taxonomy): domain Bacteria; phylum Cyanobacteriota; class Cyanobacteriia; order PCC-6307; family Cyanobiaceae; genus Prochlorococcus_A. The sequence continues at coordinate 615 of CABZHQ010000013.1, forward strand.
CTTCCTTCAATACAGGTTGTCCTTCTTGCGCGGAATATGGATTTAATCCAGAAAGACCAAGTTGGTTTTATTTAATGCAGAGATTTGATAAAGAACAACAATTAGGTATTTCAAATTTTATAGATACAAGAATTAAAGTTCATCAACTAGAGGGTTGGGAGATAATTGAAATTTCAGGACCTCACGACGGACATAAAGTTTTAGAAACAGAGAAAAAATTAAAATCTTGGTTAAAGAAAGAAATTGGATTAATAAAAGGAACTCATGAAAATTGGTATCAATCAAATTTAAAGATAAATTCCTTAAAAGAATTAAAAGAAAAAAGCGGTATTAAAATCGACATTTTTTAAAAATAATAATGTAGAAATCTAGTGGTATTTTAGTGGTATCTCGTTTATAGTATCCTTGTAATCGACTGTGCCAGAACGGATTTGGGGTTAGGTGGTATATTCGCTATTTATTTCAACATATTTTTTAGAAAGATCGCACCCCCAAGCTGTGCCTTTTGATTCGCCAGAATTTAGATTAATCGTAATTTTTACAATATCATCTACTAAATATCTACCTTTCATTCTGGACTTAATATAGTCTGTGACTTTTTGTGGATCATATTTATTTAACTTGCCGTTTGCCAAAATCTGAGCGTTTCCTATATACAAGTCAACGTGATTTAAATTAAATTTAACTCCAGAATTACCTGCAGCAGAAATGATTCGTCCCCAATTCGGATCACAACCATGTATCGCAGTTTTTACCAAGGCAGAATTACAAATAGATTTCGCGAGCATAATTGCATCATCTGTAGTTTTTGCTCCTTGAACCAAAACTTCTAATAAACAATTTGCTCCCTCTCCATCCCTCGCAATATTTTTTGCCAAGTTCTGACATACAATATCAATCCCTTCTTGGATAATTGGAAAAAACCTTTTTTCAATTTTCTCTCCTGCATTTATTCCAACAAAAGAATCATTTGTGCTTGTCTCTCCATCAACCGATATTGCATTAAAAGATTTTTGAACCGCAATAGCAATCATTTTGTCCCATTCTTCTTTTTGAATACCCGCATCACAGGTTAGAAAAGCAAGCATTGTAGCCATGTTGGGGTAAATCATTCCTGAACCTTTTGCAAATCCTGCTATTTTTATTTTTCTACCTTGAATAATCGTCTCTATTGACACTTTTTTCAAAGTCAAATCAGTAGTTAAAATTGCTTCTGCTGCATTTTCAAAATTATTATCCTTTAAATCACTAACTAAATTCGGTAGATTTTTTACTAGTTCATTTATTTGTATTGGAACACCAATTACACCAGTTGAGCACATTAAAACTTCTTCTTCTTTTATTCCTAAAAGTTCCGCAATCTTTCCTGTAGCAATTTGCAAATGTTGAATGCCAAGATCTCCTGTGCAGGCATTTGCTTGACCAGAATTAATTAGTATTGCTCTTACAAAGCCTGAAGTTGTTGTAATCCTTTCCTCACAAATATCCACACAAGAAGCGCGAACTATTGATTGGGTAAACATCCCACTAAAAATACTTCCTTCTGGAGCGAGTATTAGTGCTAAATCCTTTTTTTGAGAAGCTTTTAAACCAGCAGATATCCCAGCGAAAAGAAACCCCTTAGGTGTTACCTTACTGTCATCAACAAACGACCAATTGGAATCTAACTGGCTCAAACTTTTTGGTATTTTAATTCATACTAACTACTCTTTAATACTAAAGACACTAAGTAATTAGATTATTATTAATTATATGGATATTCTTCAAAAATTAAAAAACAACCAAAGAAGAATTGGTTTAACAGGTGGTATTGCAAGTGGGAAGACAACCATAACTAATTACATTAGAAAACATAAAAACATACCAATATTAGATGCAGATCATTTTTCAAGAGAATTAATCAAACCAAATACATATGGATATAAGAAAATTTTAGATTATTTTGGAAATAAAATTATTGATAATAAAAGCAACTCAGAAAGGGAAATAAACAGAAAACTTTTAAGGAACATTATTTTTAAACATTCAGCAAGCAAGGAATGGATTGAAAAACTTCTTCACCCCTTAATTAAAGAAAGAATGATAAAAGAATGCAGTCAATACAGAAATAATCAAACTATAGTATTGGCTATTCCATTATTGTTTGAAGCAAAATTTGAAGATATTTGCACTGAAATATGGTTAGTTAAATGTCCTAAAGAACTACAAAAAAAAAGACTTATTACAAGAGATAAAATTAGCGAAAAAGAAGCATATGAATTAATAAATTTTCAATTAAGTTTTGAAGAAAAAAGAAAATTTTCAGATATTATTTTAGATAATTCGGATGATCAAAATAAATGGATAAATACAATAAAAGAGCTTCTTTAAGCTTTAGCTATTCAATTTTTCCATAAGAAGTTTATTTGCAAGTTTCGGGTCAGCTTTACCTTTTGTTCTTTTCATAAGTTGACCAACAAAAAAACCAAGTAACTTAGTTTTGCCATTTTTAAATGCTTGAACTTCATTTGGATGTTCATTTATCAGTTCATCAATTATTGGTAAAATACTTGAAGAATCAGATATCATTGCCAACCCTTTTTCTTCAACTAATTTTTTCGGAGAAATATTTTTTTGAATAAGTTCAGGTAAAATTTCTTTAGCAATTTTTCCACTAATTATATTTTTTGAAATCATATTAATCATTTCAGCAAGATTCTCAGGACTAAGCTTTGATTCACTAAAACTTAGTTTGTTTGATTTTAAATAGCCCACAATATCACTTGTTACCCAATTTGAAGCTAGTTTGGCCTCAGCACCATTTACTACTGTTTCTTCAAAAAAGTTTGCCATGCTTATTTCATCAGAAATTACCCTTGCATCATATGCAGACAACCCAAATTGACTTACGTATTTATTTCTTTTCTGTGAAGGTAATTCTGGTAGTTCTTTAAACCATATTTCTTGTTGGGCTTTAGTTATTTCAATTGGGCCTAAGTCAGGATCAGGAAAATATCTATAGTCACTACTACCTTCTTTTAATCTCATACTTTTCGTTAATTGCTTAGCTTCATCCCATAACCTTGTTTCTTGGAGAATTTTTCCTCCATTTTCATAAACTTCTATTTGTCTGGCTATTTCATAATCACAAGCCTTTTGAATTGCAGAAAATGAATTCATATTTTTTATTTCCACTTTGGTACCAAAAGGAGCATTAGGTCCTTTTCTAACTGAAATATTGACATCACAGCGTAATGAACCCTCTTGCATATTTCCGTCTGATACCCCTAGATATCTAACTGTTCTTCTAATCTCTGAAGCATATTCAGACGCCTCTTTACCTGATCTAATATCTGGTTTACTTACAATCTCACAAAGTGCTATTCCGGCACGATTGTAATCAACTAAAGAATACTTAGAGCCAGCTAATCTATCACTTCCTGAATGGACTAGTTTTCCGGCGTCTTCTTCCATATGTAGCCTTTCTATACCAATTTTTTTGATATAGGGTTCCTTGTCCTTTTCAATTATTTCAACCTCTAACCAACCATTTTCAGCTAATGGCTCATCAAATTGTGAAATTTGATAATTTTTAGGCAGATCAGGATAAAAATATTGTTTTCTATCAAATTTACAATGTTCTGCAACGTTTAAATTTAATGCTAACGAAGTTTTTACAGCATACTCAAGAACAGTCTCGTTCAAGACTGGAAGAGTTCCTGGTAACCCGCAAACTACAGGATCTATATGAGTATTAGGTGCATCTCCAAAAGCTGTTGACGCAGATGTGAATATTTTACTTTTCGTATTAAGCTGTACATGAGTTTCCAAACCAATCACAGCTTCCCAAGATTCCAAATTGTTCATTATTAAAAGTCTCTTTATTAATATTATTGGATATAAAGGAAAAGAGGACCAAAACAAAAATAAAAATATTAATTTTTAAATGGCACAAGAAACCAAAAATTCAATATTAATCATTGGAGGTGGACTGTTAGGTTTATCTATTGCTTATGAATTTTCCAGAAATAACTTCAAAGTTTTAGTTTTAAGCAAAAACAGAAATGAATCAGCTGGATTTGTTGCTGCAGGAATGTTAGCTACTCATGCCGAAGGGCTCGAAGATGAATTACTAAAATTTGGCCAAGAAAGTCAAAATCTAATTCCAAAGTGGATAAAAAGTATTGAACAAGATAGTAATATTAAATGCGGTTTAAGAAAATGTGGCATAGTAGTTCCTTTTAAAAACAAAGAAGATCTTGAAAAATTTCCCACTTATGAATATGGAAAATATTTAAATCACAAAGATCTTCAAACAGAAATTAATGGAATGAATTCTATTTGGAAACATGGTTTACTTTTTGAACAAGATGGTCAAATAGATAACCGAAGAAGACTGATGCGTGCTCTTGAGAGAGCATGCTCCTTGCATGGAGTCGAATTTCAAGAGGGATCAGAAGTAGAGGATTTGACATTCGAAAAAAACAAAGTTACAGGCGCAACAGTTGTATGTGCCACTGGGGAAATAAAAAAAATTAACTGCGAAAAAGCAATTATATGCAGCGGTGCTTGGAGTAAAAAGATTTTTAATAAGATTCCAGTCTTTCCTGTAAAAGGACAAATGCTATCAATACAAGGTCCAACAAATTTTTTGAAAAGAGTTATTTTTGGTCCAAAAACTTATCTAGTTCCCCGTGATGATGGACTTATTATAGTTGGAGCGACAGTTGAAAAAGATTCAAAATTTAATCAGGGTAATACTCCTAATGGAATAAAACAACTGCAAGAAGGCATTCGCTCCTTATTGCCAGAAGCTATTAATTGGCCACAAATGGAACATTGGTGGGGTTTTAGACCTTCCACACCAGATCTAAAACCAATAATTGGAAAATCAAAAATTGAAAATCTTTTTATAGCTACAGGACATTACAGAAATGGAGTTTTATTTTCTGCAATAACAAGTGATCTTCTTTTGAAAATAGTTCAAAATAAAAATCTCAAAGAAATAGAAAAAAGCTTTTTAGAAAAATTTAGTTTAGATAGATTTGCGATTTAAATTCTAATTTTCAGATCGCCATTTCGAATCAGAAGTTTCCCACTCACATAATTCCTCTTCGTTAAACCAAAGATCGATTTCAAATTTTGCTGTATCTTCTCCATCAGAACCATGAATAATATTCCTCCCAATATCAATAGCTAAATCACCTCTAATTGTTCCAGGCTCTGCTTCCAGAGGTTTTGTTGCACCTATTAGTTTTCTTGCACTCAAAATAACTCCTTCGCCTTCCCACACCATTGCTACAACAGGACCACTTGAAATAAAGTCTACTAAATCACCAAAAAAGGGTCTTTCTCTATGTACTCCATAATGATTTTGAGCAAGTTCTTTTGAAGGAATTAATTGCTTTAATCCAACCAATTTAAATCCTTTTTTTTCAAATCTGCCAATAATCTCAGAAACATATCCTCTTTGAACTCCATCTGGTTTAATTGCAATAAAGGTTCTCTCTTTGGTCATTTAGTTAATAATCACTCTATGTATATTCAACTTTTGGGTGGTAACTTGGCAAGTAATCATTAAAATAAAAGATATTGTTTTGAGTTATTTTCAAAAACATTTATTAATCACTAAGACATAAATTGACCAATTTTGAGCCGAAAAAATTAAAGAATATTTGGACTATTAAAGATAGTATTTCGACTTATAACATAGACAAATGGGGAGATAAATATTTTTCTATAAATTCCAAAGGAAATATATCAGTAACTAAAGATATAAAATCTGAAAATAAGATTGATCTTTTTAAGCTTGCTCAAGAACTTAAGAGTAGAGAAATAAATCCTCCATTAATCATAAGATTTAATGATATCTTGAAAGATCGCATAAATGCATTACATGACTCTTTTTTTAAAGCAATAAAAACCTATAAATATAAGAATATTTATCAAGGCGTTTTTCCTGTCAAATGTAATCAACAGAAAAATGTCCTAGAAAAGATAATAGAGTTTGGTAGCCAATGGAATTTTGGTTTAGAAGTGGGAAGTAAATCAGAACTATTAATAGGCCTTGCACTTCTTGAAAACCAAAACTCATTATTAATATGCAACGGATATAAAGATAAAAAATATATTGAGATTGCTACTTTAGCCAGAAAACTGGGCAAAAATCCAATAATAGTTATTGAACAACGAGATGAGGTAAAAAGAATAATTCAAGTAGTTCAAGAACTTAACGCTACTCCACTGATAGGAATTAGAGCAAAGTTATCAAGTAAAAGTAGCGGTAGGTGGGGTAAATCTATTGGAGATAATTCCAAATTTGGATTATCAATCCCAGAAATTATGTTGACAATCAAAGAACTAAAAGAAGCAAATCTTATCAACGAAATGAAATTACTCCATTTTCATATAGGCAGTCAAATAAGTGATATTGCTGTGATCAAAGACGCATTACAAGAAGCGAGTCAAATATATGTTGAACTATGCAAACTAGGAGCCCCAATGCAATATATCGACGTTGGGGGAGGATTAGGAATAGATTTTGATGGAACTAAAACCTCCTCCAACACCTCTACTAATTATTCGCTTCAAAATTATGCTAACGATGTAATTGCAACTATTAAGGATTCATGTGAATTAAATAATATCAAGCATCCAACCATAATCTCAGAAAGTGGAAGAGCAATAATTAGTCATTGTTCAGTTTTAATTTTTAATGTCTTAGGAACAAGCCATGTCAATTCCAAACTAAAAATTTTTGATAAAAAAAATCAACAATTAATAATTTCAAATTTACTTGAAACTTTCAATGAATTAAAAAAACTTAAAAATAAAAAAATAAATTTATCTCAAATAATTGAACTATGGAATGATGCAAAAAAGTTTAAAGAAGATTGCTTAGTCGCTTTTAGATTAGGATTTTTAAGTTTGGCAGAAAGAGCTTATGCCGAAGAACTTACTTGGGCTTGTGCAAAAGAAATTTCTAATAACCTGAATAATGATGAAATTAATCACCCTGATTTATCTGAAATTACAGAAACTCTTGCATCAACTTATTATGCAAATTTATCTATCTTTAAATCTATTCCCGATAGCTGGGCAATCAATCAGATTTTTCCAGTAGTACCAATACATAGGCACTTAGAGGAGCCTTTCTGCAAAGGCAACTTTGCAGATTTAACATGTGATTCAGATGGGAAACTAAATAATTTTTTTGATAATGGAAAAATTAAATCATTACTAAATTTGCATAAGCCAGAAGAAGATAAAGATTATCTAATTGGAATTTTTATGACTGGAGCCTATCAAGAAGCATTAGGAAACTTGCACAATTTATTTGGCAGTACAAACGTTGTTCATATAGATATAAATCAAGAAAATTCATATAAGGTCAAAAATATTATTAAAGAGGAAAGTAAATCTGAAATTTTGCAATTATTAGATTACAGTTCAGCTTCTTTGGTTGAATCTATAAGAATTAATACTGAATCAGCAATTGATCAAAAAAAATTAACTATTGAAGAAGCAAGGAAATTAATGGATCAAATCGAAACTAGTCTCAGAAAAAGTAGTTATTTATCAGAATGACTATCTAATGTTTTTTGCAAATAATTTTTAGCATAATCTAAAGCATCACTTAACTTATCAATATCTTTAGCACCTGCTTGAGCTAAGTTAGGCTTTCCTCCTCCTCCTCCCGAACAAATTCTTGCAATCTCATTGATTAATTTACCTGCATGCAATCCTATTTTTACTGCATCATCACCTAAAGAAACTGCAAATAACAACTTTCTATTTTCTGGATTTGGTATCCCCCCAAGAATCACTATTGCTTTATTTCCTAAATGAGAAGTTAAATTAAGTGCTGCTGATTGCAATGAATTCCCATCTAATCCATCAATCTGATTTACCAAAATTGAAAAAGAATTTACTATTTCTGCGGAAGATTTTATAGAAGAGTATTTAATATATGCAATTTCATCTTTCATTTTTTGTATCTCTTTCTTCTTATTAATAAGCTCTGCTTGCAAATTATTAACCCTTTCAAAAAGTTGATTAGGATTTGCCTTTAACAAATCACTTAATTGATTTACTAAAGCATTTCTATCACTGAAATATTCTAATGCTGATTGGCCTGATAATGCTTCGATTCTTCGTACTCCGGCTGAGATTCCTTCCTCACTAATTATTTTGAAAGAACCTAATTCGGATGTAGTTTTAACATGTGTGCCACCACAAAGTTCCATTGAAACTCCTGGTACATTAACAACGCGCACTTCATCATCATATTTTTCTCCAAACATGGCGACTGCTCCCTTTTCAAGAGCCTCACTCTTAGACATATTTTTTATTTCTAGGGCATGATTTTCCATAATCCAAGAGTTAACTAAAGTCTCAATCTTAGAAATTTGATCTTTAGAAATAGAATTAGAGGAATTAAAGTCAAATCGTAATTTATTAAAAGCTACTAATGAACCTTTTTGTCCAACACTTTCATTAACAACTGATTTAAGTGCAGATTGTAATAAATGAGTAGCTGTATGATTTGCAGCAGCCTTAGCTCTATTAGAGGAGCTAACATTAGTCTTAACTTTTTGTCCAATAGTTAATATTCCTTTTTTTATCGTTCCATAATGTAAAAAAACATTTTTCTTTCGCACAACATTATCAACCAAGACCTCTACATCTTTTGAAAATATCGTTCCAATATCACCAACTTGCCCGCCAGATTCTCCATAAAAAGTTGTCTGATCAAGAACAATTAAAACTTTCTGACCTTCACTTGCTTGCTTAACTAATGTTGAATCCAAAAATATACCCTTTATTTCAGCTTCGGAAATGAGTGACTCATAACCATTAAAAACAGTTTTGTTAAAAAGATCTATTTCTCGCTCTAATGATCCCTCTAATGTCAAATCAATATTACTTGAAGCAGCTTTAGCTCTGTCTTTTTGTGCATTCATTTCTTCTTCAAAACCCTTTATATCTACACTGATACTATTTTCTTCAGCAATTTCTACAGTAAGTTCTAAAGGAAATCCATAAGTATCATAAAGTTCAAAAGCTTTAAAACCAGAAATTAATTTCTGGCCTGAAGCAATTATCTCATCCAGCAATTTCTCTCCTCTTTCAAGAGTTTCCCTAAATCTTATTTCTTCGATTTTTATCTCATTCAAAATTAAATCATTATTATTTTTTAAATCAGGATAATTATTTTGCATTAAATTGATCCCAATAGTAGCAATATGAGGCAAAAATTCATTTGTTATTCCTAATAATCTGCCATGTCTGACCATTCTTCTAATAAGCCGTCTTAATATATATCCCCTGCCGAGATTACTTGCTGCTACACCATCAGAAATTAAATGAATAACAGCTCTTGTATGATCACCAATGATTTTTAAAGAAATTTTGTTTTTATCTTCTGTAGAAAAATAATCAATATTTGCAATCTCGCAAATTTTTTGAATGATAGGAAAAATTAAATCTGTCTCATAATTATTTTGCTTTTTTTGTAGTATTTGAGCCATCCTTTCAAGACCCATTCCTGTATCAATATTTTTAAATTTTAAATCTGTCAATTTTCCATTAGGGCCACGATTATATTGCATAAAAACAAGATTATAAAATTCAATAAAACGATCTCCATCTTCTAAATCAATATTATGCAAACCCTTTTCGGGATGAAAATCAAAATAAAGTTCTGAACAAGGTCCACATGGACCTGTTTTGCCAGATGACCAAAAATTATCTTCTTCACCTAGTTTCACTATCCTATCTGGATGAATACCAATTTCATCTCTCCAAATTTTTGCAGACTCTTCGTCTTCGTGAAAAACACTCACAATTATATTTTCAACAGAAATTTGATAAATATTAGTAACTAATTCCCAAGCCCATTGAATAGCCTCTCGTTTGAAATAATCTCCAAAAGAAAAATTACCAAGCATTTCAAAAAAAGTGTGGTGTCTAGCTGTAACTCCAACGTTTTCTATATCGTTTGTTCTGATACACTTTTGGCTAGATGTAGCCCTTTTTGATGGTCTTTCTTTTAAACCTAAAAAAACTGGTTTAAAAGGTAGCATTCCAGCAATTGTGAGCATAACCGTAGGGTCATCTGGAATCAAAGATGCACTTGGAATGATTTTATGTAATTTTTCACTATAAAATTTTAAAAAAGCATTTCTTATTTCATCTCCAGTAACTATTTTTTTAATTAGTTGAGATGTCATTTATCAAGAATAAGAAGATTAAAAATTAAAAAAAAGCGTAATTTCGGTTATTTCGCAAAAATAATCACGCGAATTTATATTCTATATAACTAAAGTTAATTTATAAAGCTAATTATTCTATGATAGCCTCTGCCCAGACAAGTAATTCAAAATTGGCACAAACTAATAACAAGTTGACGGTTCAATCTCAAACCTTTGCTGATGATTCTTGTGCCATAAGATCTTTGGATTGGGATCGCAGTAGATTTGATATTGAATTTGGTTTGAGAAATGGAACTACTTACAATAGTTTTATTATTAAAGGCGAAAAACTAGCAATTATTGATACTAGTCACGCAAAGTTCGAAGATTTATGGTTTGAAGAATTACTGAAAAAGGTAAATCCGCAAGAAGTTGATTATCTAATTACTAGCCACACAGAACCTGATCATTCTGGTTTAATAGGCAATCTTTTAGAATTAAACCAAAATATCATAGTAGTTGGATCGAAATTAGCACTTAAATTTATTGAAGACCAAATACATATTCCTTTTAAACGTCTAGAGGTTAAGAGTGGAGAGTTTTTAAATCTCGGAACTAATCCTAATAGTGGTTTAGAACATAATATTGAATTCATAAGCGCACCAAATTTACATTGGCCAGATACCATTTTTTCATATGATCACAGCACAAATGTTCTCTATACATGCGATGCATTTGGACTCCATTATTGTTCTGACGAATTTTTTGACGCTGATCAAAAAGAAATATACGATGATTTCCGTTTTTATTACGATTGCCTTATGGGTCCAAACGCTAGAAGCGTTATGCAGGCAATTAAAAGAATAGATAAGCTACCTGAATTAAAAACAATAGCTGTTGGTCATGGGCCTTTGCTCCATAATCAGGTCAATTTTTGGAAAGGAAAATATCTAGAATGGAGTAGTAATAAAAGCAAAGGCAATGATTTTGTGTCAGTCTGCTATATAAGCGACTATGGTTATTGTGATCGACTAAGTCAAGCGATATCTCATGGAATAAGCAAAGCAGATGCGCAGGTTCAATTAATTGATTTAAGGTCTTCTGACCCGCAAGAATTAACAAGTTTAATTTCCGAATCAAAAGCAGTAGTCATTCCCACATGGCCAGTAGACTCAGATAATGAATTAAAAGAATCTCTCGGTACTTTATTTGCAGCACTAAAACCAAAACAATTTACTGCAGTTTATGATGCATTTGGTGGAAATGATGAACCAATAGATTCCTTAGCAAATAAATTAAGAGAACTTGGTCAAAAAGAAGCTTTCTCTCCCTTGAGAGTTAAAAATATTCCAGATCCCATTGTTTATCAACAATTCGAAGAAGCCGGAACTGACTTGGGTCAATTGATCAATAAAAAGAAGAATATTGCCTCTATGAAGAGCCTTGATTCAAATTTAGATAAAGCGTTAGGGAGATTAAGTGGAGGATTATATGTAGTTACAGCGAGCCAAGGCGAAGGTTCTACATTTAGACAAAGTGCAATGGTCGCAAGTTGGGTTAGTCAAGCAAGCTTTTCTCCACCTGGTATTACAGTTGCAGTAGCAAAAGATAGAGCTATTGAATCATATATGCAAGTTGGGAAAGGTTTTGTTGTGAATATTTTGAGAGAAGATAACTATCAAAAAATGTTCAGACATTTTTTAAAAAGATTTGCCCCTGGAGCTGATAGATTTGCGGAAGTAGATGTAATTAGCAACATCGCTGAAGGTGGACCAGTTCTCTCAGATTCACTCGCCTTTTTAGATTGCAAAGTTAGTTCCAGACTAGAGACTCCAGACCATTGGATAATTTATGGGGTTGTTGAAAATGGTAATGTTTCTGACTTATCATGTAAGACAGCAGTTCATCACAGAAAAGTTGCTAATCACTATTGATTAGACTTTTCAATTAGAGTTTTGAGACCAATTGATATCACTCAACTCAAATAGCAAATATTTTTTTTAATTTATAAGAGGGCATTTATTTGCCCTCTTCGAGTCTTATGCACCTCGCTGTCCACAAAGTCGATGAAGTGCTTTTGACTCCTGAATTATTTCTACTCCTACTAAATGGAAAATGATAGTCGTAACAACCACAAAGCACTAATACTCGGGTAGAAATACCCTATGAATTTCAAGTAAAAAGGAAGACAATATAAGTGTAGATACAGGAGGTCTTATGAAACTCATTACTCCTTTCACTATTCTCAATCAAAACTTCCATGAAATAGATTTGATTAGAGACGCAATGAAGAATAGAAAATTAGCAACAGAAAGATTGAATGACGATTATAGGAAAATGTATAAATATCATCAATTTGTTTAGATAACCAAAAAGAAATCGCGTTCCAGCTAAAAACCCTACATCTAACAACTCATTAATGGTTCTGTTATAGGTATAATCGATTGATAAATAACGGTTTCACAAGAACTAAATGTTCTGGTCGATAGTTGAAAATCCGTTGAAAGTCAATATGACACCTCTTCACGACTAATAAGTCGCAAATTAAAACCAGAAAATAAGTCTTTAAAATGTCACATATTAATATAGGTTTACTAGCTGAAAATCAAAACTTATCAGAATTTGAAATTAGCGAAAATTTTTCTTGTGTAAGATTTTTAGACCAAAATAAAGAAAGATTTGAACTTGAATTTAACCTTGAAAAAGGAACCTCTTTTAATACTTTTTTCATTAGAAGTCATGAAGAACTTTTTATTATTCATCCCCCTGAGAAACAATATTTAAATTCTTTTAATAAAGTAATTTCTAGGTTTTGCGATCAATTTAAATTAAACAAAATCAACTTTATTTCTGGTCATATTAATCCCCAAATCATTGAAACCATAAAAAATATAAGCACCCAATTTCAAAACACAACTATTACTTGCTCGAATCCAGGTTATAAACTTATTAGCGAACTTTGGAATCAAAGAAATCCTACTTTAGAAAACCTTATTGAAATTGACTTACCTGAAATAAAAATAATCAAAAAAGAACTTAATTTAGAATTAGATAACATCTCACTAGAGTTAATTCCTATTCCAACAGCACGCTGGCCTGGTGGGCTGATAATTTATGAGCGTAATCAAGAAATACTTCTTAGTGAAAAAATTTTCTCTGCACACATTGCATCTAAATATTGGTCTGAAACAAATCGAATTAGTACAGAAATTGATAGGAAGCATTTTTATGATTGTTTGATGGCACCAATGTCTAATCAAGTAGTATCAATAACTGAAAAAATCGCAGATTATGACATTCAAACTATTGCACCATTACATGGTCCCGCTATCGAATATAGCTTAAAAAGTTTTTTAAATGACTATATTAGATGGGGAGATAACCTCTCAACAAATAATCCTAAAATCGCTCTGATATATGCAAGTGCGTATGGAAATACAGCCTCAATAGGTGATGCATTAGCTAAAGGGATAAATAGAACCTCTGTAGAAGTTGAAAGTATTAATTGTGAATTTACACCTAATGATGCACTTGTAAAATCCATCCAAAATGCTGATGGGTACTTAATAGGCTCACCCACATTGGGTGGTCACGCCCCAACTCCGATAGTTAGTGCATTAGGAACATTGTTAGCTGAGGGTAATAGAGATAAGCCAGTCGGAATTTTTGGCAGTTTTGGCTGGAGCGGCGAAGCTATAGATTTACTTGAAACAAAATTAAAAGACGGTGGTTTTAAGTTTAGTTTTGACCCTATAAGGATTAAATTTAGTCCAAATAAACCAAAGATTAAAGAGTTAGAAGAAATAGGAACTCACTTTGGAAGAAAAATTATAAAGAAAACAAAGAAAAAACCTAGAAAATCAGATACGGGAATGATTACAAGCAAAACGGATCCAAAGCTACAAGCTCTTGGAAGAGTAATTGGTTCACTTTGTGTCCTGACAGCTTCTAAAGGCAAAGATGAGAATAATATTAAAGGAGCTATGCTTGCATCTTGGGTTAGTCAAGCAAGTTTTTCTCCGCCCGGGTTAAGTATTGCGGTTGCAAAAGATAGATCGGTAGAGTCTCTTCTGCAAATAGGAGATTCATTCGCTTTAAATATTCTTAGCGAAAAAGATTTTAAAGAACCTTTGAAAAGATTCACGAAGCCCTTCGCACCTGGAGAAGATAGATTTGAGGGAATAAATATTGAATTAACTCCTAATGAACAGATAATAATTCCTAACTCTTTAGCCTGGATAGAAGCGTCTGTCAAAGAAAGAATGGAATGTGGAGATCATTGGGTAATTTACGCCGAAGTACTACACGGTAATATACTAAAATCCGATAGTCTAACGGCAGTTCATCACCGCAAAACAGGTGCTAACTATTAAATTTATTTATCTTATTTATGACTGAAACAAAAGATCTGATAATTATTACGGCTAGTTGTGGTAAAAATCTAGAACTTTCCGAAAAATTTCTTGAAAAAAGTAATGAACTTAAAATAAGTTCTGAAATTTTAGATCTTACCATTCTTGATATTCCATTATTTAATCCAAGAATTCACAGCAAAGAAAATATTCCAAATGAAATAAAAGAATTAAAAACAAAGCTTTTCAGGATTGAAAGATGGGTTATTTGTGCGCCTGAATATAATGGATCTATACCTCCCATTCTCTCCAACTTCATAGCATGGCTTTCTATTTCGGGAGATGACTTTAGGAATTTATTTAATGGTCAACCAATTGCAATTGCAACATTTTCTGGTGGCATAGGGTTAGAACTGCTGACTTCATTGCGCATTCAATTAGTGCATTTAGGAAGTCAAGTATTAGGGAGACAACTTTTGTCCTCATATAGTAAACCTATAGATACAAAAACTATTGAAGATATAATTCAAAGACTTTTACAAATGAAAAAATTAAAAACATAAACATTTAAAACCTAATAAAATATCAACTTTTTTCATTCCAAACTTTCAAAATTTCTCGAGCCATAGGCAATGCATGAACAGATCCCCCACCAGGAGTATTTTGTGCAAAAGCAACTACAAGTAATTCGCTTTTTTCAGAAGGAGTAAAGCAAACAAACCAGGCGTGATCTAATCCACCCTCACCATCTTCAGCAGTTCCAGTTTTGCCTGAAACTGGAGGTAAATTTGAAACTCCATAATTAATTGATACTCCTGTGCCAGACTCGACTACTTTCTTAAGACCACTTTTTATCAACTGAATATTATTTGAGTCAATATCGATTTTTATAAGTTTTTTATCTGAAAGATTTTCTTCATCTTTTTTAACTAAATAGGGAGTAACTAAATAACCTCCATTTGCAATTGCAGCATATGCTTTAGCAATTTGAATAGGGGTTACTTGTACAACAAATTGTCCAATAGACATACTCGCAATATCTTCTGGAACCCAAGGGGTTCTTCCTGGTTGCCCCCATCCTCTCCCTTCTTTAGCCCATTCGCTACTAGCTACTAATCCTATATTTTCTTGTTCAGAAATTTCAATTCCAGATAAAGAATTAAAACCAAGCTTTCGTGAGACCTTATGAATTTCATCAACTCCTACTCCATAACCTACTTGATAAAAAAATGTATTACTAGAAACTCTTAAGGCATCTTCATAACCTATTACCCCAAAGCCCAAATCATTATGCTCTCTAAAACATTGGCTCCCATAAGTTATGCATGGTTTGGTATCCAACATGGTTTCTCTGGGAAATTTTCCACTTTCCAAGCCAGCTAAAGCCGTTACAATTTTCCAAACACTTCCTGGATCGTAGGCATTTAATGCTCTATTAAATAAAGGTTTTGCAGGAGAATTAAAAAGTTTATTATATTCTTCCTCAGGTTTAAAATCCTTTGAGAAAAAATTTAAATCAAATGTAGGTTTACTTGCCATTGCTCTTATTGCACCATCTCTTGGATCCATTACTATTATCGCTCCTGCTTTTTTATCTTTAAGAACTTCCTCAGCAACTAATTGCAAATTAAGGTCAATTGTTAGTTCAATATCATTACCTTGTACTGGAGGTTTTATACCCAATGATCTTTGAAATTTTCCTAATGAATTAACTTCAACCATTTCTCCACCCCATTCACCTCTTATATAATCTTCGTAAACATATTCAATTCCTGTTCTACCGATTAAGTCATTTAATCTATAACCATCCTTAGATAAGAATTTATATTCTAATTCAGTAATTGGCTGAGTATAACCAATTACATGTGCTGCAAGGGATTTATGAGGATAATTTCTAATTAATTTGGTAGCTATTTCAAAACTAATTAAATTACCTTCATTCTCCTGAAATTTTATTAATTGATCTACATTTAAATCCTCAAGAATAATTACTGAAAGTTTCTGATTTTTAAGACCGTCAGAGTATTTTTTTTGAATTACATTACTATCAATATTTAACAAGTTAGAAATACTCGATTTCTGTTTTTCCCAATTGCTTTGATTCACAGATTGAGGCTTTATTATTAAAGAATATTTAAGTCTACTATCGGCTAAAACATAACCATTTTTATCAAGTATTCTGCCGCGAATTGGATTTGAAGCAATAAGTCTAATCCTGTTCTCATCAGACATGTTCTTAAAAGATTCATAATTAAAAAGTTGTAAAAAAATTAACCTAAATAGTATTAATAAAAAGGAAAAAGAAGAAAAAATAAGTAAGACTAGAGGTTGTCTTTTTAATGAAAAAAGGTTTTTATTGGGAATCTTTTTTATCAAAAATATAAAATTTATTTAAATATTGTTTTTTCTAGTAAAGCAATAGTTGATTTTATTTCTTTAAGTTTTTTGATTAAATCTTTATAATTACTATCTTCAGTTTTTAAATTAAAAACATCCTTTTCAATATAATTTGAATTCAAATTTCCACTCATAAAATTTATCCTTATTTTAAGAAATTATTCCAATTGATATTATCTTAAGCAATATATTTATTTTTTCAAAATTATATTAACTTAGATATTTTAAAAATATCAAAAACAAATCAATTTAATTGATCTATATTTTGTTCAAAGTAAGGATTACAACTATTCTTTGATATCCCTAGAGACCATCCAACAAATGAAGAAATAAATATCGTGACGATTAATGGCAAAATAGCTTGTTGAGTATTTATAAGACTAAACCATTCCCTCCAACTACTAAAAAATCTTTCTCTTTGAAATTTTCTTTTTTCATTTTCTAATAATCTCGTTTTTTTGGCGAAAGATTTTGTTACCCATTTTTCGAAAGGAATTTTTTTTGTAATCGCCATCTTCCTCTCCACTTCTAATAATTGTCCGGAACTAAGATAAGGATGAAATGTACTTATCAATTCAAGAGTTTTTAAAAACATCTCAACAGTTGCATCTTTTATGAGTTTTTGCTCATGACTCAAATCAGCCCACTCTATTTCTGGATAAAAACGGTTCCGATTTGGTGAAATTTGATCCTCTGACATTTGACCAGGTTCTCTAAGCCATCTATTAGTGTTTTCGTCAAATCTCCGCCAATATAAAAAAGGATTAATAAAAATTGTTTTGCCAGATACTTTGACTACATCTTGTTGCAGATGATTAGTTATCTTTCTTTCAGAATTTTTCGAATTTATCAAAAGTCTAAATTATTAATCTACTTAAAGATTATCTTTTATTCACTATTTTTCCAGAAATATGAAAAATTATCCTATGAATATTAAGTTATCGATAACCGCCAACGCTTCTTTAAATAATTACAGTATTCACACTTTAATGAAGGTTTGGGGAAATCATCCGTACGTAATAAATTAACCGTATCAATTATCTTATTTTCTACCCATGAAGTAGAACAATCTAATTTAATTAGATGTACGTCAAAATTTAATTGATTATTAAATAACTCTTCATTTTTCTTTCCATTGAAATATAAAAGATAAGCTTCTTTAGCTACTTGAAAACCATTTTTTTTAAATAACCACTGATACATTTCTAATTGTCTCTTATAAGCTTTTGCATATTCGTATTTATTAAAAGTCTCAGACCAATCAAAATTATTTCTAGAGGTTGCTTTCACATCAACAATAATAAGATCACCATTTTTTTTCTGCCAAATATCATCCACAGCACCACCAAAATCATAGTTGTGTTCAATTGACAAATATCTTATGCCTTGAAAATTACTTCTCCAACGTTCTAAATCTTTGTGTTTGAAAGGAACAGCATCAATACCATATTCAATAAATAAAGGATGGGGCTTTTGAATTTTTCTGTAATAATCAAATTCATTTTTACATAAATTATCTACAGCTATATTTAAAGTAAAAGGTAATGATGGAGGTTTTATTTGATATTTTTTGTCAAGTACACAACATCTTGGACAACTAAGATATTTCTCAACAGTAGATCGACTTAATTTAATAATCTTGCTCATTGATAGTTAATACCCCATTTAAAAATATTTCTTACATAAAATAAAAGTTTTAAATTTTTAGAAAATTTGTTAATTTACTCCCACTCTATAGTACCGAGAAATAAGGCAGTCATAAACGTAGTGATACCAACATGTTTGAACTCATAATAACACACATTTTCCTGAGGGAAACCTGAGGGAAACCTCTTTTTAAGAAGAGTTTATTGAGTAAAAACTTAAAAATTATTACTCAGTCACAGTAAATTAGACAATTTTGATTTGTTGGATGTTCTCTACATTCTTTATCCCAAAAGTTTTGAAACTCAGGAGTACATTTTTTTAGTTCTTGTGGAGTCTCATTCAAGTTTAACCCTGCATAATTAAATGCAGTTAGGTATCTTGGAAGGACATTGAATTGATTGAATAGTTTCATAAGACCTCCTAGATCTATATCTAAATTATCCAACTATTAACTTGAAATTCATAGAGTATTATTACCCGAGTAAAAGTGCTTTGTGGTTTATACGACTATCTTTTTCTATTCAGTAGGAGTAGAAATAATTCAGGAGTCAAAAGCACTTCATCGACTTTGTGGACAGCGAGGTGCATAAGACTCGAAGAGGGCAAACAAATGCCCTCTTATTTTATTTTTAAAGCATTTTAGAAACGAATTGACAGATTCCTTAAAATTGATTTAACAATAAAAATTCGTTGAAAAAATTAATTCTTTTATTATTAATATTTGGTTTTAATACTTCTGCTAATTCAGAACAATATAAAAGGCACAAATATACCTGCCCAGAATCGCAAGGTGAATGTACTGAAGGAGAAAGAGCAGCAATTAAATTAGTTAATGACAAATATTGGAAGATACTGTCCGATAAAATTAAGGACAATAAATTTTATAAGTATCCTTGGTATTGGGTTTATAAGGAAAAAGGAGAATGTAAATATACAGTTGCCGCAAAAGAAGACATGCCAACTCATACTGCAAATATGGAATGGATAGATGTTGATATTTGCGAAGAGACTACCAAATTAAAATATCGTGACGGTAGATATAAATGAAACACTTTTTATTTTTATTCTTTT
This sequence comes from uncultured Prochlorococcus sp., assembly GCA_902525585.1. Taxonomy (GTDB): domain Bacteria; phylum Cyanobacteriota; class Cyanobacteriia; order PCC-6307; family Cyanobiaceae; genus Prochlorococcus_A. Next base: position 20,254 of record CABZHQ010000013.1, read on the forward strand.
CATTCGGTTTAATTTCATCAGTTAAGGCAGATTCACTTTGCACTCTTACAAGTGAAGTAGAACCAGATGTGACGATAACTTTGAAATATACTGGTTCAGGTGGCGGTATAGGAACTCTAAATTATAAAAATCAACCTTCTTTAGGTTTCTATGTAGGTATCTGGAATGGATATGGTGGTCAGTATTACACCGCAAGATCATATTCGCCTGAATTATTAAAGGAAGAAAAAACCTATCAGGAAAGAACAAAAAATACAAAGGAGATAAGAACAGGACCTTTTATTAATTTTGTGGGCAATCAATTAGGAAGAGCAACTTCAAAAGAGGATAGGAAGTCTGGCAAATTAAGAGCATTAATGCCATCACTTTCCCAAGGTTATTATTATTCGATTCCTTTTACTGAGCAAGGTCAGTATGGAAGACAGAAATTATCAAAAGAGATGAAAACTATTATTGATGCTACAGAGGGTTTTTTTGTTAATTCAGGTGGGTGTAGAAAGTTCTTTCCTTATGGATGGGATTAATGAGGAAACTTTTATTTCTCCCCTTTTTATTTTTGTTTTTTGTATTTCCTCTTAATGCAGAAAAGAATGAAAAAAAGGAATATTCAAAGTATGCTTTTTATTCAAAATGCTTGGATGATGCATTGCCTCAAAGAATTAATAATGGATTAGTTTGGTTCTGTTCAAATCAAGCAATTGAGAAACTTGATGTTCTAATCAAGTCTAGGATTTCATCAAGAGGAAAATGTAATGATATGTATGAATCTCATGCTTGCACATTAAAAAAAAGTCAAGTTGCCTTTGATAGATATGTTGATGCTACATGTAAGGAAAATAAGTATGGGGTGCATTCTATATATTGTGAAATGATGCTTAAAAAAGATCGGTTACAATGGTTAGATAAGACTCCTGGGGATAGATAAGGTTAATGCGATTAATTAAAAATAAATCTTTTAGAAAATTTTCATATGTGATTTTATTTTTAATAGGGATTTTTAATTTTCCTTCTATTGGTCTTTTATTATTCACTATTTTAGTCATTGCATTCATGTTTGATTCGGGGATTCAGAATAGCAATATAAAAGATGTTCAAATAAAAAATAATACTCAAAAAAAAGTTAAATTTAATGATCCTCAATTACAAAAAATTATGGATGATTTTGAGTCAAATGATATTTCCAAAATAAAAGGTGCAACTGAGAGAATTGGAAGCGTTTTAGAAGACATTCAAACACCTAAAAACTTTCTAGAAATTGTTGGTGGTTTAGGCATAAACGCTTACCTGTGTTATGAGAAAGGTCTTTTTGAAGATCAAAACTCTAAAAATAGTGATAATGCTTTTTTAATTAAAGATTATGAAAGGGATTCAAAAGTATGTGATGATTTTTTTGAAGGTAAGGAGTATGTTAAATGTTGGTCAATTTTCAGATATTTTGAAAAACAAGGAATTACTGAGGATGAATTCAATAAAGTATTCCCCAGTTATGTTCCTGTTATTAAGCAAATTAGGGAAAGGAATTGGGAAGATATTGCATGGGCATGGTTTATAAATGATAGATCTGAAGAGATATTTGGTAAAGGCATTTGCTCAAAACAGAATTTTCTAGAAGTTGAGCAAAAATATTCAATAAAATACAAAGAGAATTATCTTGAAGAACTATCTGAGGAGTATCAGAAAGATTATAAACTTTTGATCAAGTTAGACCTTGAAGAGGAAAAGAAAAAAGATCAAGAAATAGCAGATAATTTCTTTCGCAATATTCCCGATAACTTTAACTCAAAAGGAAAACCCAAGAAAATTAACAGTGTCGAATTTTTAAACTGGTCTTTAGATGATGCAATTAAATTTGGAAGTATCATTAGAAAAAATTTATCTCATATTGAGGTATTTGACGGTTATGGAATGAATTTAAATCCTTTAAGGAGAAAGAAGTTAAAGTTAGCAAGCAGTCTTAGAAATAAGGATCAATTTGAAAAAATAGTTGGCAAAGAGACATCTGATACTATTCAAGATTTTGAAAGAGTAATGGATTTTTATGAATTTGAAATGTTTGATAAAGATCCAATTCAAACTGCAATTAATAATGAAGATATAGAAAGAATAATTTTCTATTCTTTAATACACATTCCCAGAAGAACAATTTTGAATATTAATGAAGAAGTTAATAGTAAAAAAGAAGAAAGAAATATTTTATTTGCTGTAATGAAAACTCATATTCTGATTATTCTTCAGGTTTTAGAAGAACTCAATATATTTAATACTGAAGAAGTAATTATAAAGTCTTGGGTAGTAAATCAATTCACAGATCCTTGTGATAATGGTTCCGCACTTCAAACACTGCTCGATAAAGCAGTAAAAGATAAAAAATTTATTAAAGATATTTGGTTTCCTTTAGTTAAACTTATTCAAATTCAATTTATTCATCCTGAAGGATTATATGGAAATATAAAAGAAATGATTTCAGTTATTGATGAATTTACATTTTCCATTTTAGATAGTTATTTTTCTGGTGATACTGAAAATGCTTATAAACGAATCAAACCATTTGCTGAGTCATTAAAGGCAGATTAATAACTAATTTCTCAATGAAAAAAGAACTCAATTGCGATAATGATGGGATTAGATCCATCCGAAGAGTATTTTAGAAAGAAGAAAAAAAGTAATGATGAGAATATCTATTTTCCTCCAGAGGAATCAGAACCACCTCATTATTAAGAGCATAAAAAAATAGAATTTTGAATACAAAGTGTAGAGAAATTTAAAAATCTACGATTTCTCTATAGAGACAGGATTCATACTCCACGGGAAACCTGAGGGAAACCTCGCTGTTAAGATCCATTGCAAATAGGATACATAAATCCTGAGGGAAACCTGAGGGAAACCTACTTTTTGAGTCTATTACTGGGTTTATAACCTATTCTTCACTCCCACTCAATAGTTCCAGGAGGTTTGCTTGTAATATCATAAACAACTCTATTAACTAAAACTACTTCATTTACAATTCTATTTGCAATCCTTTCCAAAATCTGAAAAGGAATTTTTGACCAATCGGCTGTCATGCCATCTTCACTAGAGACACAACGCAAAACTATTGGCCATGCGTAAGTCCTTTTATCACCCATAACCCCTACAGTTTTTACAGGTAACAATACGGCAAAAGCTTGCCAAATATCATTGTAAAGACCTGCTTTTTTAATTTCATCTCTTACAATCCAATCTGCATCTCTTAAACAATCAAGTTTTTCATTGTTCACCTCTCCCAAAATTCTTATAGCTAATCCTGGTCCTGGGAATGGATGTCTTTTTATAATTTCATCAGGTAAACCTAATGCAGCTCCGACTTTTCGGACTTCATCCTTAAAAAGTTTTCTTAATGGCTCAACTAATTTAAATTGTAAATCTTTTGGCAATCCACCCACATTATGATGACTCTTTATCTTTACAGCTATTCTTTCTCCTGTTTTAGGATCAACATTAGTTCCAGCACTTTCAATAACATCAGGATAAAGTGTACCTTGGGCCAAATACTCAAAAGGTCCCAATCTATTGCTTTCTTCCTCAAACACTCTAATAAATTCTTCACCTATAATTTTTCTTTTTTGTTCTGGATCAGTAATTCCTTTTAATTTTTCAATAAACCTTTCCCTTGCATTAATATATTCAACTTTTATATGAAATTTCTTATCAAAAAAATTCATTAAAAATTCTGGTTCACCTTTCCTCATGAAACCTTGGTCTATAAACATGCATGTAAGCTGATTTCCAATAGCTTTATTGAGAAGAAAAGCAAGAGTTGAGGAATCAACTCCTCCAGATAAGGCAAGCAAAACTTTTTTATCACCAACTTGCTCTCTTATCCTGGGAATAGTTTCCTCAATATAAGTTTCAGTTGTCCAATCAGGCGCACAAGAAGAAATCTTATAAACAAAATTTTTAATTACCGTCATCCCAAACTCTGAATGAATAACTTCCGGATGAAATTGTACGCCAAATAATTTCTTTAGATCATTTGAAATTGCTGCATGGTGTGTGTTCTCGGTATGAGCAATTTTATTAAATCCATCAGGCAAACAATTAATAGAATCGCCATGACTCATCCACATAATAGATTGATCTTCTACATTCGAAAGAAGGTCTGATTCTAAGTCTATATTGATTGGTGCTCTACCATATTCAGCTCTTTTTGTTGCTGAAATAACAGATCCTCCAAGTTCTTTGACCATTAATTGCATCCCATAGCATATGCCAAGAATAGGAATTCCTAAATTAAAAATTTTTTCATCACACTTTGGCGCATTTTGTTCATATACAGAATTTGGGCCTCCACTCAAAATAATCCCTTTAGGTTGAATATTTGTAATTTCCTCAATTGAAATGTAATTACTTACTACGAGAGAAAAAACATTAGTTTCTCTAATTCTTCTTGCAATCAATTCAGAATATTGAGATCCGAAATCTAAAATTAATATTGAAGGATCTCGTTCTTTTTTAAAAGATATTTTATTCATGTATAAAAATTAGCTCAATTTTTTAGAAAAGCATAATGAATCACAAATTAATCTAATTGAAAATAAGAAATATACTTATTACCGCAAATTCCAGTCCACCTAATTTTCCTATTTCTATCAAAAATGATTGAAGCAATTTCCATATTAGTTTTTACATACCTATTTACATAAGCTATAGAACGCTTTTCAATCGTACTTGATAAATTCTTGAATAATCTATCAGCTAAAGATTGATTAAATTTTTCAAGAATTAGTAATGCATCCTCAATATTATTTAACTGAGATAATTTTTCTATAATTTTAATTGGTACCTTTTCTTGAACGGCTAAATAAACAAGAATCTCAATTCTTGCATCAGCTAAATGATTATGCGTATGAAAAATACCACCTGCTAATTTAATTAATTTTCCGTGATAACCAAGAAGAATTATAGTTTTTACTTTTTTTATTGCAGCATCAACTAACAACGGTCCTATCCAATTTCCAATTTTGATAATTGGCAAATTAACATTATGAGTTTTTGCCAAATTAAACCCATTTTCACCAATAACAAAAACAACTTCCTCTTTAAAACCATCTTGAGTAAACTTTGCTAGCTTAGTTTTAGCCTCTTCTAATTGATCAGGTGAAGCACTCGAATAAGTCTCAGCAGAAGTACCAATAATAGATAATCCGTCAACGATACCAAATGACTTATTACTAGTTCTTTCTGCTAAAAATTTCCCATTTGGGAAAATTATTTCTAATTTCAAATTAAAGCCCTTAGGAATAATATCTAATAAATTTTCATGTAAAACTTCTTTTGCAAAATCAGAAATGCATATCTCTGATGTATCCTTCCTTATACCTACGCCAGATCCTGCAATAATATTTATTGGAATTGTTTGAACAGGATCATTTAAAGAAATTTTTTCTAAAGAGGCTATTGTCCATATTTCTAAATTTTGTGTAATGTCAAGATCTAATCCAGACTTTGCAAAAGAAATTCCTAATGCATGGGATTTATCTTTAAGTAGACCAACCGAATGAATCTCGATTTTTATTTCTTTTCTTTTATCAGGAATTTTTATTAGTTCATAATTCTCAAATGGTAATCCTACTAGTTTTTTTAATGCTGACCTAGCAGCTCCAGCAACCCACAAAGGTAAAGAAAATCCTTTTTTCAAATCAAGTAATTGAAAAATATATAATGAGAACTAATCTAAGAATGACCTATTTCATAAAAAGTGGCCATAGAACAAAAATTATCATTGATGATTCCTGGACCTACACCAGTTCCAGAAAAAGTTTTACAAGCATTAAGTAAGCATCCAATCGGACATCGCAGTAAAGAATTCCAAGATCTCGTAGAAAGTACTACAAAAAATTTACAGTGGCTTCATCAAACACAAAATGAAGTTTTAACAATTACTGGTAGTGGAACTGCTGCGATGGAGGCTGGAATAATAAATAGCCTAAGTAAAGGAGATAAAGTAATTTGTGGAGAAAATGGAAAATTTGGCGAAAGATGGGTAAAAGTTGCTAAAGAATTTGGTCTAGATGTAATAAAAATTGATTCCCAATGGGGTACTCCACTCAATCCAGAAGAATTTAAAAAAGTACTAAAGAAAGATGAACAAAAAGAAATAAAGGCAGTTATTTTAACTCATTCTGAAACCTCAACAGGTGTAATTAATGATCTGGAAACTATAAGTTCATATATTCGCGAACACAACACAGCTTTATCAATTGTTGACTGCGTTACAAGTCTTGGAGCTTGCAATGTTCCAGTAGATGAATGGGAATTAGATATTGTTGCTTCAGGATCACAAAAAGGATATATGATACCTCCGGGGCTTAGTTTTATATCAATGAGCCAAAAAGCATGGAAAGCTGCAGAAAAATCTAATTTACCAAAATTTTATTTAAATTTAAAATCCTACAGAAAAAGTCTTTTAAGTAATAGTAATCCATATACTCCAGCAGTAAATTTAGTTTTTGCTTTAGATGAAGCATTAAAAATGATGAGAGAAGAAGGCTTAGATAACATTTTCCGCAGACATAATAAACATAAATTAGCAATGAGTCATGCTGTAAAGGCTTTAAATCTCAAATTATTTGCTGATGAAAAGTACTTAAGCCCTTCTGTTACTGCAATAAAAACTGAAGAAATGGATGCTGAAAAATTTCGAAAATCGATAAAGAGTAATTTTGATATTCTACTTGCTGGAGGTCAAGATCATTTGAAAGGGAAAATATTTAGAGTCGGACATTTAGGTTATGTAAATGATAGGGATATTATTACAGTAATTTCTGCTATTAGTAATACTCTACTTAGCCTCGGTAAAATAACAGCCAAACAAGCTGGTGAAGCACTAGTTGTGGTATCTAGATATCTTGAGGAAAATTAATTTAGGTACCTGGCTCTTCAATATTGCCCCCTAGTTCAACAATCTTTTTTCTAAGAACGATTGATTTTTTTTCATCACCCTTAGTTTGAGCTATTGCAAGGGCAAACTCTAATTTTTCCAGCTGGTGACCACCCTCAAAAAAAGATAATTTTTTCTTTATGCGTTTTTTATTATCTTTATATGAAATTTGTGAAGACATAAAAATTCATGCTTTAAGTATTATTATGCCAATAAAAGGTGACATTACGAGAGGAAATCAAAAATATTATTTGCCTATAAACTTAAACAAATAAATATTTTTCTAATATCATATCCAAAAATATCTATAAATTATGCCTAACATAAATCTCATATATTACCTTCTTGCTGGCGGCATTTTTGGGGCTTTAGCTCTAAAAACAGGTATCCCTGCAGCTCCTCTTGCAGGTGCCTTAATAGGCGCAAGCATACTTAGCATCAGTGGCAAAGTCGATATTGCAGAGTGGCCAACAGGCACAAGAACAATTTTAGAAATCGGCATTGGAACAGTTATTGGTACATCTTTAACTAAAGACTCATTAATCGATCTTCAAACCTTGTGGAGGCCAGCTATTTTAATAACTTTTACTTTAGTTATTACAGGATTAGCAATTGGATTATGGACAAGCAGATTACTTAATATCGATGTGATAACAACAATTCTTGGTGCAGCACCTGGCGGTATTAGCGGTATGAGTCTTGTAGGATCAGAGTATGGGGTTGGAGCTGCAGTAGCTACCCTACACGCAGTTAGATTGATTACTGTTCTTCTAATTCTTCCTTTAGTTGTGAAATGCTTAAATATATTTGGAGTAATTAAATCTTAAATTTCTATAGACATATTCACAATAAAAGATATTTTAAAATATGAGAAAAAAATCTAATGCAAAGATTTAGTCAGAAAATAATAATATTTTTAACTCTAGGATTATTCACTCCTTTATTTCTTACTACGCCAAAAGTCAATGCAGGTTCATTTGGAGCAGAAATTTTCTGTACTATGAGAGATGGTGGAAATGATCATGAAAGTAGTTGGGAAGCAGCATATACATATATCAAAAAACAAAAAGGAGGATTTTTTAAAGTTTCACCTAAACAAGCTGCAGCACAAATTACTGAGTCAGTCATAAGAGATAGAGAAAACTTCAGCTATTGCGTTGAGTACTTGGATGGTCTGCATCCCAACAGAGAGCTAGAAAGAGATCTAGAAAGAGAAGCCAAAAGAAAAGAGAAAGAAGCTAAAGAAAAAGAAAATAAGAGAAAAAGATTAGAAAAAGAATTAGAAGAAGCTAATGAAGATTTTTCGGAAGAAACAATTGAACGATATAGTTACTAATAAAAACTTTGAAATTTTAAAAAAATTATTTCATAACTTTTTTGTATCTGTTAACACTAAATTAAATTTTTACAAGCTAATTTAAGCAAAAAAACGATAAATAAATATTGACTTTAGATATATTCAAGCCATTATTTAATCAACTAAATGATCTGAATGCATATCAATGATGCGGTTTTTTTAGAGGATTTATGCCCTAAGTTCAGATTGAGACAATGGCGAAAATCTATTCATAAATTTACAGGAAAAAGTTGTATATATTGCGGAAAACCATCTGAATCTATTGATCACGTATTACCCCGTAGCCAAGGCGGTTTAAGTACAACAGAAAACTGCGTACCTGCATGTCTTTCCTGCAATGGGGATAAATCAGATGCAAATGCTTTGTATTGGTATAGAAAACAAAAATTTTATGACCCTCGAAGAGCAATGGCTATAAGAGCGTGGTTAGAGGGAGATTTGAGATTAGCTATAAGATTACTGCAATGGGCTAATCCAAATTTTCAATTAAACCAAAATTACGAAAAAGATGAATCAGAATATAAAGCTGCTTAACTACCAAACATTACATATTTTTTTAGAATTGTAACTCTCACAGATATTTCCCAATTCTCTTGGCGATTCTGGGAATATTAAAATTGTCGAAAAAGAAATGAGAAGTACTATTAATTTTTGATAGAGTTTAGTATTAATTAAACTAATTTCTCTTTCTTCAAGGCGACTATAACTTTTGCTAATGCAATAAGTTCTTGATTTTAAATCAGGCTTAAGAGCTGTCTTCATCATTAATTAATACATATGTACTACTTTAACATCGTATGAAGATTTCCGCCAGTTTATTAAATAAAAAAAATAAATTTTTAATCTTGGGATGTGGTTTCACAGGCAGTTTCTTTGCAAAAACAGTAAGGCAATTAGGGTGTACTGTCGTGACAAGTTCGAGATCTAAAAAAAAAGATCCAGATAGTTTCGTATTTAATAGCGAAAGCGAAGTGATTCCTAATAAAAAAATTTTTGATGGAGTCACACATGTTCTTAGTTGCATACCTCCCGACAAATGTGGAAATGATCCAGTATTAGGCAGTCTTAAAGATAAACTTAAAAGTTTGTCGCTTGAATGGGTTGGTTATTTATCTACGACAGGTGTCTATGGGAACACCAAGGGTGATTGGGTTTCTGAAATCAATGAACCAAATCCTTATCAAAAAAGAAGTCATAAGAGGTTAAATTGTGAAAAAGAATGGATTGAGTCTGGTTTACCTGTACAAATTTTTAGATTACCCGGTATTTATGGACCAGGACGATCCACTTTTGAAGCAATAAAAAATAAAAAAATTCGCGTTATATCAAAAAAAAATCAAGTATTTTCGAGAATCCATGTTGCTGATATTACAAATGCAATTATCTATCTATTACAGAATAAAAATTCCTTAAAGTTTAGACAAGTTATTAATATTGCTGATGACGAACCCTGTTCTCAAATAGAAGTTATTCAATATTGCTACAATTTACTTGGTTTAACAATGCCAAAGCCCATATTATTTGAAGATGCAAAAAAGGAATTAACGCCTATCGCTCAATCGTTTTGGATGGAAAATAGGAGAGTTTCGAATAAACTTTTATGCGAAACACTTGGATATAAACTAATTTATAAAAACTACAGAACAGGTTTAAAAAATTGCTATCTGAATAGTTAAAAATAAACCTAAAAAATTTTTATGAATTTTCAAAATACAAATAAAACAATAAAGGTAGTATTAAGCGTCGGAGATGAGTCTGGTATTGGACCCGAAATAATCTTAAAAGCACTTTGCTCCAATGAGATACCAGAAAATATTGACTTTACAATAGTTGGGTCAAAAAAAAATCTGCAAAATACATATAAAAACCTTAGATCCTTAGGATTAAAAAAACTTGCAAATCCAGAAAATTTTAAGATACATGATCTCGAAATTTCTTCTTCAGATAATGACCCTAAATTAACTTTTGGTAATTCAAGTTTTCAATATTTAATAAAAGCAATAGAAATTGTAAAACAATATCATAATTCAGCACTTGTAACTGGACCAATTTGCAAGAAATCATGGTCACTAGCAGGTCATTATTTTTCTGGACAAACCGAAGTACTAGCAAAATCATGTGGAGCAAAAAACGTTGGAATGTTATTTACAGCAAAATCACCAATTACAGGTTGGAGATTTAATACTTTACTAGCTACAACCCACATACCCCTTTCTGAGGTTCCTAAGAAATTAACTACAGAATTAATCCACTCTAAATTGGATCTTTTCAAAGATTTTTGTAATACCTATACTGATAAACCTACTTTAAAGGTGGCAGGATTAAACCCTCATGCCGGCGAAGAGGGTATTTTAGGTAATGAAGAAAAAGATTGGCTCAATGATGCATTAATCACGTGGAAGGAGAAGAATAGAGGTATTAAATTATTAGGCCCTATATCACCAGATAGTTGCTGGAACTCCTCCGCAAAAGCGTGGAGAAACAAAGATGCTGAAAAACATGATGGGATTCTTGCTATGTATCATGATCAAGGTCTAATACCAATTAAAGTTATAGCTTTTAATTACTCAGTTAATACGACAATAGGGTTGCCTTTTATAAGAACATCTCCAGATCATGGAACAGGATTTGATATTGCTGGCAAAGGGATAGCTCAATCGCATAGCATGATTGAAGCTATAAAGACTGCCGTAGAAATGACTAACAATTCAAGACTGCTTAACACGCATTAAAACCTGACCAAATTCTACTGGTGTTCCATTTTCAACGAGAATCTCTACTATTTCAGCATTAAATTCAGATTCTATTTCGTTCATTAACTTCATTGCTTCCAAAATACAAATAGTTTGACCGACCTTGACGTTATTCCCTACTTCGACGAATGGGTCCTCACCAGGCGCTGCAGCCCTATAAAAAGTCCCAACCATAGGAGAAGTGATTTCCGTCAGGTCAGAACGTCCTGGGGGCGCCACCTGAGGCGCTTCAGGCTCATTGACAACAGGGATATTATCATTAATAGTTTTTTGATTAGCAATTTTTTGCTTATCAAATGAAGTATTAGAAACTAAATTATTAATAACTTGGCTCTGGTCAAATACATTCCTTTTTATTTCGAGTTTAAAATCTTCTCCCTCTAGCGAGAACTCTTGTATATCACTTGTAGAGATTTTCTCAATTAAGCGATTTAAGTCATCATGATCTAATTTCATAGCCATTAATTTTCACGTCCAAGATAACTGTCATTACGAGTATCAACTTTAATCATTTCTCCCACAGAAATAAATAAAGGTACCATAACTTGAGCACCTGTTTCTAGAATAGCTGGTTTCGTGCCCCCACTTGCAGTATCACCTTTAACTCCTGGATCAGTCTCTGTAACTTTCAAAGAAATAGATATTGGAAGTTCTACTTCTAAAACTTTATCATTATGAAAAATTACATTAACCTCCATTCCCTCTTTCAAATACTTTGCACCTCTACCGATTTGTTCAGAGGTGAGTCTTGTCTCTTCAAAACTTGTCATGTCCATAAAAACATAATCACCAGACTCCACATAAGTATGCTGCAGGTTAGACTTCTCAAGGATAGCCTGCTGTACTGATTCTCCGGCTCGAAAAGTTTTTTCAACCACGTTGCCGCTTTGAACTGATTTTAATTTTGTTCGCACAAAAGCAGAACCCTTGCCAGGCTTGACATGTAGAAATTCTACAACACGCCAAACTTGTCCATCCAATTCGATGGTAGTACCTGTGCGAAAATCGTTACTGGAAATCATTCCTGTATTACATCCCCAAGGATCATAAACCTGCAAGAGTGCTATGCAAAAATTCTTATCAAATCAGAACAAACTTTTCTTAATTTTATCGATTGTAATTTTACAGGTTTTTCTCTTAAAACCGATTCAAGTATTTGCTGATTTACCTACTGGAAATGCAGTAAAAGACCCTAGTGCAATCCTCAGAAACGCACTCCCTATCAAGCAAGTTGAGTTACAAGAACTTCAACACAAATTGGAAGAAACTAGTGACCTTGTAAGAGGAGGAAGATGGCCTGCTCTTACGAAAACTGTTACAAAATGTCAATCTTTACTAAAAAAATACCAAAGTAAAATTATTCAAGAATTACCAAATGATAAAAAGAAAATTGCTGAAAAAACATTTTTAGAGCTCAAAGAAAATTTTGATAGTCTTCAAGATTACTCTAAATCAAAGGATAAATACTCATTTATAGCGACCCGAAGAGATGCTTTAGATAAAATAGGTGGATTAGAAGAATATTTTCTACCAAATGAATTTCCATACTTTATTCCCAAGGAATTTGATAATTTACCAAGATTACTGGGCAGAGCAAAAGTCAATATAAAGACCTCCAAAGGAGATATGAAAGCAATTGTAGATGGATTTAACGCCCCACTTACTGCAGGAGCATTTATAGATTTATCTTCAAAAAACTTCTACAAAGATTTACCTATCAACAGAGCAGAAGAATTTTTTGTACTGCAAACAGGTGATCCAACTGGTGAAGATATTGGTTACGTAGATCCTGAAACAAACGAAGAACGTCACGTTCCCTTAGAAATTAGAATTCCTGATGAACAAGATACTTTTTATAATCAAACTTTTGAAGATTTAGGTCTTTACACAGAAACGCCAACGTTACCTTTTGCAACACTTGGAACTCTGGGATGGTCTCATTCAAATACCGCAGTTGATGACGGCTCATCGCAATTTTTCTTCTTTTTATATGAAGCAGAATTAAATCCAGCAGGTCGCAATTTAATTGATGGGAGGAATGCTGCCTTTGGTTACGTTGTAGATGGATTTGATGTATTAGAAGAGCTTACGAAGGATGACATAATAATTTCAATCGATGTTTTAGAAGGGATTGAAAACCTCAAATTAAATGCATAAAGAAATATTAGAAGATATAGGGGAAAAAGAATTAATAAATAGGCTAGGAAAATTTATGCCTAAAAACCAAATTTCAGATGATTGCGCTTTGATCAAAACTAAAAATGAAAATTTACTTGTTAATACTGATTCTTTGGTGGAAAATGTTCATTTCAATGATATTACTACTTGTCCTGGGGACCTTGGCTGGAAAGCAGTTATTAGCAACATCTCTGACTTATTATCCAGTGGAAGCAAGAAAACTTTAGGTATTACGATAAGCCTAGTTCTACCTGCTAGAACTGAGTGGATCTGGGTTGAAGAATTATACAAAGGAATAAATAAAGCATTGAAAGAATATGGCGGAGTGATTCTAGGGGGAGATTGCTCAAAAGGAATTGAAAAAATGATTTCAATTACGGCCTTTGGAATTCAAGGTGAACTTGAATTACGAAGAAACGCCTGTAAACCCGGAGATATAATCTTAACTACAGGAATTCATGGTCTTAGCAAACTGGGATTTTTGATACAAAATAAAATTAATTTCGATAATAAATGTTCTCTTAATGAAAGATTAATCATTAAATCCATTGAACATTTTTGTCGCCCTAGAGTTTACCCAAATTTTCTAAATAATCTCCTCAAAACTCGCTCTAATAAAAATATAAAGAGAATAGGATGTACTGATAGCAGTGATGGACTATTTCAAGCCCTACAAGATTTAGCGATAGCCAGCAACTGCAAAGCGATCATAAATTATGAAAAAATACCTAAGGATAAGGATTGGCCTAAAGGAGATAAATGGGATGAATATTATTTTTTTGGAGGTGAAGATTATGAATTAGTTTTCTCATTGCCAAAGAAATGGGCAAAGAATTTATCTAAATTTGATAAAGATATTAACGAGATTGGTTTTTTTGCTGATGGTGAACCATCAATAGAATTTAAAGATAATAAAAAAAACAAATTATTTAATTACACACCTTTCAAACACTTTTAATTACTCCCAATTTTTAGCAACAATCTCTGCCAAATCTACAACTCTCTGACTATAACCCCACTCATTGTCATACCACGCAAGCACCTTTACAAGGTTATCTCCGATACACATAGTAAGGTCACTATCTACAATTGATGATTCATTGGTACCTGCATAATCACTTGACACCAATGGTTCATCTCCATATTTAATAATACCTTTCATTGAGCTTAAAGATGCATCCTTAAGAGCGTTATTGACTTCTTCAGCTGTGACAGATTTAGAAGATTCAAAAACAAAATCTACTGCTGAAACGTTAGGGGTTGGAACTCTCATTGCAATTCCTGTTAATTTGCCTTTCATTTCTGGATATACCAACGCTACTGCTTTTGCAGCTCCTGTAGAAGTAGGAACAATATTTGTAGCAGCGGCTCTAGCCCTTCTTAGATCTCTATGACTATTATCTAAAATTCTTTGATCCCCTGTATAACTATGAATTGTAGTCATTAAACCTTTGTTAATCCCAAAAGTTTGGTCTAAAACTTTAACTACTGGAGCTAAACAGTTTGTTGTACAACTAGCATTACTCAAAATATCGTAATCTTTATGTTTATATGTATCAGCATTTACACCAACTACATAAGTACCAACACCGTCACCTTTACCAGGGGCAGTTAAGATGACTTTTTTTGCTCCTACCTCTAAGTGCTTACTAGCACCCACGTCTGTATTAAATACTCCAGTAGATTCGATAACCAAATCTACACCCCAATCTCTCCAAGGAAGATTCATTGGGTTTCGATCAGAGAAACATTTTATTGTCTTGTTATTAATTACAAAAGTGTCATCAGTATATTGAATATCAACACCATCAAGTTGGCCAAGGACTGAGTCATACTTTAATAGATGAGCGTTAGTCTTAGGATCTGAAGTGACATTAATTCCAACAACTTCAATATTGGTGTAAGCCCCTCTACTAAGCCAACAACGCATAAAGTTTCGACCAATTCTACCAAAGCCGTTAATTGCAACACGCAAAGTCATAATTAATAATTTCTAAATGATTAACCTAAGTTGCTGATCATACTGAATTTTGTGCAATAACGTAAGGTTTTTTTGATTTATTAAGCAAATAAGTCTAGTTTTGTATTAATTCAAGAAAAAAAACATTTTTTTTTAAGAAAAAATAGCAAAATTTCACCTAGAAGTTATTTTGATTTAAGTAAAAGATAAACATTGGATAAAAAACTACTGTTGAAAAGTCATTTTCATTTTATTGGGATTGGAGGTATTGGGATGTCAGCATTAGCAATAGGTTTACTTAAAAAAGGTTATTCAGTTTCAGGATCTGATTTAATTAGAAACGATGAAACAAATAAATTAGAGAAATTAGGTGTAGTCATCTTTACTTCTCAAATTCGACAAAATATTGAATTTGTTATCTCAAAATTTACCAACAAATTGATTAATTGTGTTGTAAGCTCCGCGATCAAACCAGAAAATGAAGAATTTTCGTACTGCAGAGAAAAAAATTTATCAATAAAACATCGTTCAGAGATACTTGCAATGTTAATGCGCAGTTATACTTCATTGGCAGTAGCCGGCAGCCACGGAAAAACATCAACCAGTACATTTCTATCAACAATACTTGAATTATGTACACGTAATTCTTCTTCAATAACTGGAGGAATAATTCCTATTTACAACTCTAATTGTCATTTAGAAAATACAAAATACTTAGTAGCTGAAGTTGATGAATCTGATGGGACAATTAACAAATATAAGTCTGATATTGGAATAATTAATAATATTGATTTTGATCATTGCGATCACTTTTCTAATTTAAGTGAAGTAATAAATTCTTTTAAAAGTTTCGCTAAAAACTCGAAAAAATTACTCCTTAATTTTGATTGTGAAACCTCAAGAAATAATTTTTATTCTAATTGCAAGTGGTCAAACACTACTAATAAAAACGTAACTTATGCAATAATTCCGACTGAAATTAATTCAAAGTATACAATTGGAAAATATTATGAAAATGGAAATTTTGTTAGTAGTTTAAATATTCCAATTCCAGGATTACACAATCTATCTAACATTACCGCAGCAATAGCAGCTTCAAGAATGATAGGAGTAGATTTTATAGAAATTAAGAAAAATATAAAATATCTGAAGCTCCCAAAAAAAAGATTTGAATTCAGAGGCCAAATAGATGAAAGAAGTATATATGATGACTATGCACATCACCCAAACGAAATAAAAGAGACGATTAAATTAGGAAGAATATTAATTAAGCAAAAACAAAATAATGAATGTCAAAAAAATAGATTAATAGCTATATTTCAACCTCATAGATTCTCTCGAGTGAAGCATTTTACTAAACAATTCGCTGAAGAATTATCAAAAGCAGATGTTATTTATGTAACCAGTATTTATGGAGCAGGAGAAAGAAACGAAGATAAAATTACTTCGAAAATTATCACTGATCTGATTTATAAAAAAAATAAAAATGTGTGGTATGTAAATAATTATTATGAATTTACAAAGAATTTTTACGAATTAACTCAACAAGGGGATTTAATTTTGAATATGGGAGCTGGTGATTGTCATAATTTCTGGTCAATTTTAAATGAACAAAACAATAAAAATAGATAGCTATATTTATGAATAAAAAAAATTTTTCTGAAAACTGTAATTTAAGTTCTTATACAACTATAAAAGTGGGAGGAGTAGCTGAATATTTTGCTGAGCCAAGAAACATTAAAGAATTTTCATATCTACTAAAATGGGCTAATTTAAACAAACAAAGATGTCAAATAATTGGCGCAGGTTCAAATCTTTTAATAAATAATATTTTCATAAAAGGCTTAGTTGTTTGTACAAAAAAATTGAAATCATTAAAGATAGAGCCATCTTCAGGAATTGTTGAAGCGGAAGCAGGTGTAATGCTCCCAACATTATCTAATGCTCTTGCTAAAAATAGATTACAAGGAGGAGAATGGGCTGTAGGAATTCCAGGAACATTAGGAGGAGCAATTTATATGAATGCTGGCACAGGTAATTTATCGCTAGCAAAAAATCTTATTTCCGTAAAAGTCATAAATAATAAAACTCATGAAAAACTTGAAATTGAAAAAAAAGATATCAATTTTGAGTATAGATTTAGCTCTTTTCAAAAAAATGATTTAACAATTATTAGTGCAAGATTATATTTTGAACCAAATGGAAATCTAGAACAATTAATTCAAAAAACCAAAAATAACCTTAAATTTAAAACAGAAACACAACCATATCATCAACCTAGTTTTGGTAGTGTTTTTAAAAATCCTAAGAATAATTATGCAGCTAAATTAATTGATGATATGGGTTTAAAGGGATTTAAAATTGGCGGTGCTGAAATTTCTACAATGCATTCAAATTTTATAATTAACACTTCTTCAGCAAGTTCAAAAGATATTTATAAATTAATAACAGTAATTCAACAAAAAGTACTACAAAACAAAGGGATTTATTTGCAACCAGAAGTAAGAATGATTGGTTTTGACTATCCTGACTAAAGAAACGTTTTTACATAATGGCGGGTTTTGGACTTCCTAACTTTGGACAACTTACAGAAGCTTTTAAAAAAGCTAAACAAATTCAGCAAGATGCTCAAAAATTACAAGATGAGCTGGAAAGTATGGAGATTGAAGGCAAAAGTGATGACGAGATGATAAAAGTTTGGATAAGTGGAAACCAACTTCCTTTAAGGGTAGAAGTACAAGAAAATATCTTGAATTCAAATAAAGAAGAAATAGAGAAAAACATTCTACAGGCTATTCAAAAAGCTCATGAATTATCAACTACAACTATGAAAGAAAGGATGAATGATTTGACTGGTGGATTAAATCTTAATCTTCCTGGTTTTGATAATATTGACTCTTAAATGACTCAATCATTGCTTTATAAAAAGAATATCTTTCGAAGGATTTATTTAAATTACATCCTTCATCTCTTAAATGTAAGCAGTTACGAAATTTACACTTAATTCCTTCTTCGAATACCTGTTTATATATTTCTGAATAAAGATGTGGTAACAACTTAATATCAACCTCTAGAGGTTGCATATTAAAACCAGGAGTATCAACAATATAACTTTGATTCGATATTGAAAATAACTCAACATTTCGAGTAGTATTTTTTCCTCTCTTAATTTTATTGGAAACTGGAGCAGTACTATTTTGAAGATCTGGAATAATCATATTTAGCAAAGTAGTTTTGCCAACTCCTGATGGGCCCATAAAAATAGAACATTCTTTTTGCTTTAACTCAGCTAATAAATTTTTAAAGCAATCAGATTTGTGTAAATTTAAAGTTATTACTTGGTAACCCCACTTCTTAAATTTATCAACTAAAAATGATCTTCTTTTATCAGAAATTAAATCACACTTTGTCAAAACTAATGAAACTTCAACACCCATTGATTCTGCTGATATCAAAAACCTATTAACTTGAGATAAATTTAAATCTGGTTCTTCAACGGAAAAAGTAACGTATATGTTAGAAATATTGGCTACTGAGGGTCTAACTAAAAAATTTTTTCTTTTTTTTAGACTTGTTATTACTGCGCGTTTACTTTTAAAGTCAATTTTTTCAATCGCTACTTCATCTCCAACATAAATTAATTGATCCTTAAAATTTATAGACTTCTTAACCTTACATAAAAATTTCTCGCTATTTGCAGAGTTTTCTTGATTTTTTAAATCAACTAAAAAAAAATCATTAAATTTTTTCGTAACTAAACCTAAATATTTACTATTAGTTTTCATTCAATATTTTTATTTTAATAAATTTTTCATTTTCTTTGATTTGTTTAAACAAACATCCCATCTCTTTTAAATTGTTTAATACCATTTCTTCTGGTTCACCTTTATCTATTTCAACAATAAGTTGTTCGTTTTTTGATAACTTCTCCAAAGCCAATTGGATTTTGACAACATTTAAAGGACATGGAACAGATTTTAGATCCAAATACTTTAAGGAAGTCATTAAGATTCTTTACCAAATAGTTTACTAAAAAGTCCACTACTGGAATTAATATTTTTATCTGAATATTGAGAAGCTAATCCCTCTAAAAGTTCTCGTTCTCCGTCCGTTATACGAGTTGGTAATTTTACTTTTACTAAGACTTCATGATTTCCTCTAGCAACGGGATTACCAAGTCTAGGTACCCCTTTATTCTCAAGTGAGAGAGTCGTATTTGGCTGCGTACCACTTGGAATGTTTAAATTAACATCTCCATCAACTGTAGTAATTTTCACAGTGTCACCTAAAATAGCCTGTAAATAACTCACTGCTATTTCTGAGTAAATAGTCACACCATCTCTTTTAAGTTTTGAATCATTCTTAACCTTTATAAAAACATAAAGATCTCCAGGTGGACCCCCTTTCAAGCCAACATTTCCTTCGCCGGTAACTCTTAATTTAGTGCCAGTATCAACTCCTGCAGGAATATTAATTCTTAATTTTTTTTTGACTTGCTTCACTCCATTTCCGCCGCAACTTACACACGGATCTGCAATTATCTGACCAGCCCCACTACATGAAGGACATTCTGCTACTTGTGTGAAATTACCAAAAGGTGTTCTTGTGGCTCTTCTGACTTGTCCACTTCCACCACATGTTGAACAAGTTTTAGGTCCAGTTCCTGTTTTTGCACCTGTCCCCCTACAGACTTCACATGTCTCCAAATGAGGAATTTTAATTTCTCTTTGTTGGCCAAAAATTGCATCTTTAAAGTCAACATTAAGGTCATACCTAAGATCATCTCCTTGTTGAGGACCTCTTCTTTGTGTTCTTCCTCCCTGTGGATTTTGCCCGCCAAAGCCATTAAAAAAAGTTTCAAATAAATCAGCAAAGCCACCCATGTCTCCCATATCAGGCATTCCAGCTGCGCCTCCAAGGCCAGCCTCTCCAAATTGGTCATATCTTGCTCTAGTTTCAGGATCAGCTAACGCTTCGTAAGCCTTACCAATTTCTTTAAATTTCTCTTCCGCACCAGGTTCTTTATTAACATCAGGATGATATTGTCTTGCTAATTTTCTATACGCTTTTTTTAAGGTATCCGCATCAGCATCTCTCGAAACTCCAAGTATTTGATAGAAATCAGCCATTAGATAATGCTCAAGTAAAAATTTGGAATTTATACATCTTCAGAAGTATTTACCTCTGAATCAATATCCACTTCAACTTTATCCTTTTCTACTTGCTCTTGTGAATTTTGTTTTCCAGGTCCCATAGAAACTTTAACCAAAGCATGTCTCAAAACCTTACCTTCAAGATGATATCCTCGCTGCAATTCTTCAATAATAAAGTCTTCTTGAAACTCTTGACTAGGCTCTCTTAATACCGCTTCATGCAAGCTTGGATCAAATTGCTGACCAACAACTCTCATTGGTGAAACTCCCTGTTGTTTTAAAACTTCTACCAATTGTTTATACAATCCTTGATAACTTCTATGAAGAGCTTGAGCTTCTTCACTTTCAGGTTTAAGTTGTTGTCTTGCTCTCTCGAAATTATCAACAATAGGTAGTATTGCAGTTAAAGTCTTTGAAACAAGTTGAATTTTTAAATCGTCCTGATCTCTTGACTGCCTTTTTCTAAAATTATCAAAATCTGCTGAAATCCTTACATATTGATTTTTTAATGTTTCATGCTCTTTTTCTAGTTGTTCTAATCTTGCATCATTATTAGAAATAGAGTTTTTTAATTCTTCGGTATTTATTTCTTCTGTTTTTTGAGAAGATAATTCATTTTTGTCATCGGGTAATACTTGCTCAGATGATGAATCTTCAAAAGTATTATCCTGATCAGAAAGAGCATCTTCTTTATTTTCAATTTTGTCTGATTGATTTTCAATCATTTCTTTAAAATTTAATAAAACCATTCTCCAATAAAGTGATGCACAAAACAAGTTGCGGAAGGCCGCACAAATATTTAGTCAGGAACAAACCTTAGTGCTAATCCATTGTTACAGTATCTTTTGCCAGTAGGAAGTGGCCCATCATTGAAAACATGTCCTTGATGACCTCCGCATCTAGAACAATGATATTCGGTTCTAGGGACAATTAACTTAAAATCAACTTTCGTTTCTACTGATCCTTGAATTGGATCCCAAAAACTTGGCCATCCTGTACCACTATCGAACTTTTTATCTGAAGAAAAAAGCGGCAAATCGCAACCTGCACAGTGAAAAATCCCTTTTCTTTTCTCATTATTTAATTGGCTACTGAAAGCTCTTTCAGTTCCTTCCTCCCTCAGAATATAATAAGATTCTGAATTAAGCCTAGATTTCCATTCGTCATTTGAGAAATTCCACTCTTCTTTAGAAGCAAGTGAAGATGCTAACACTTGAATAGGTTTAAAGATTATTTTAAAGATTGACATAATAGGAATTAGAATAAAAGTTCTTCTTGATAGAAATTGATTCATATATTTAAATCACAAAAAAGTAATGAATTTCATTCAGCCTAATTCTATTAAAAATATTCACAAATTAAGTATTGCACCAATGATGGATTGTACTGATAAACATTTCAGAATGATAATGAGAAAAATAAGTTCTGAAGCTTTATTATATACGGAAATGATTGTTGCCCAAAGTTTAGTTCATACGAATAAAAAGGAAAATTTCCTAGATTTTAATGGTGAAGAACATCCGATATCCATTCAGTTTGGTGGGGACGATCCTGAAATCCTTAAAGAGGCAGCAAAAATGGCTCAGGATTGGGGTTATGACGAAATAAACTTTAATGTTGGTTGTCCTAGTCCAAGAGTCTGTTCTGGAAATTTTGGCGCTTCACTTATGAAAGACCCTGAAAAAGTAGCAAGATGCATAGAATCTTTAAAAAATAATTGTAAGCTACCTGTTACCATCAAACACAGAATCGGCGTAGACGATGAAGATACTTTCGTTAACTTAAATAATTTTGTAAGAATTATCGCAAATGCTGGAGCAGACAGATTTACAGTTCATGCAAGGAAAGCAATATTAAAAGGTCTAAATCCAAAACAAAACAGGACCATACCTCCACTAAATTATGGTGTAGTAAAAAAATTGAAAAAATCAAATCCAGAATTATTAATAGAAATCAATGGGGGTTTAACCAATATCGATGAATCATTACAAGCCTTAAATGATTTTGATGGGGTCATGATTGGACGATCAATATATAAACATCCCTTAAGATGGTCTGAAATTGATCAAAAAATTTATGGAATTAATACAAAACCAAAATCTGCTTCAGATATTATATTTTCTTTAATTCCATATATAGAAAATCACTTAAGTAATGGAGGAAAATCTTGGGATATTTGTAAACATCTTATTAATTTAGTTGAAGGTATACCAAAAGCAAAAATTTGGAGAAATCAAATTTCAAATAAATCTATAAAAAAAGAATTAAATATTGAATATCTTTTTAAATTAACGAAAGGTCTTGAAGAAATGGGATTCTAATTTGTATCGTTTGAAGCATTGCTCTCATGGGACATTCCCCTTTTTCTCCTGCTCCTACCACTTTCATATTCAGAATTTTCAGAAGAATTTCCATAACTTCTGTCTTCCCAACCTTCTGCCCCAGAAGATTTATTAGTGTAAGAACTATTGGATTCAGAATTACCACCACCACCGTAGCCACCACTGTTATTACCACCACCGTAGCCACCGCCTTTATTACCGCCACCGTAGCCACCACTGTTATTACCACCACCGTAGCCACCACCGTTATTGCCGCCACCGTAGCCACCTCTTCCACCTCTACGAGGTCCTCCAGAACTTCTTGGCTCAGCTTTATTAATTCTCAATGGCCTACCCATAAGTTCCGTGCCTTGCAAACCATCAATAGCTATTGACTCAATAGCTTCATCTGCCATTTCAATAAATGCAAAACCTCTTTTCCTTCCAGTATCTCTCTCCAAAGGAAGAGAACAATTTAAAACCTCACCAAAAGGGGCAAACAACTGTATAACATCTTCACGCTCTGCGCGGAACGGCAAATTGCCAACAAAAATACTCACTTTAAACTCAACAAAGAAAAATTAACTTATAAAAAAACTACAATTAGTAGTCCCATAACGTTGCTTTACTATTCTACTTCAAAGCATACCCTTGTTGTAGAAAAATAATTTAGATTCAAAGTAACAATTTTTTTTGCCAGTTATTTACCTCTTTTTCTACTTGAACAAAACCTGTACCACCTTCGCTATTTCTTGATTTAACGACATTAAAAGGCTTAAGATCCAGAAAAACATCCTCATCAAATTTTGGATGAAATTTTTTAAATTCATCAATTTTGAGGTTTTTAAATAACATTTTCCTCTCCAGACAATATTTAACTATTTCACCAACAACTTGATAAGCTGTCCTAAAAGGAACACTTTTACCAACTAAGTAATCTGCCAAATCAGTAGCATTAGAAAAATCATTTTCTACAGAATCAGATAGATTTTTAATATTAAATTCAATGCCCTGATTAATTAGAATAGTCATTGCTTTAATACAAGAAGATATTGTTTCTGCAGTATCAAATATTGGCTCTTTATCCTCCTGAAAATCCTTATTATATGCCAGAGGTATTCCTTTGACCATCGTTAACAATGCTTGAAGATGTCCATACACTCTTCCTGTCTTACCTCTTATCAATTCTGGAACGTCAGGATTTTTTTTCTGCGGCATTAAGCTACTTCCCGTAGCACATTTATCAGTTAATTTTGCAAAGGAAAATTCATCAGTTACCCATAAAATTATTTCCTCTGAAATTTTACTTAAATGAGACATCAATAAAGCAGATGCAGAAACAAACTCTATACAAAAATCTCTATCACTTACTGCATCAATACTATTTTTATAAATCTTTTCAAAACCCAATTCTGCAGCTGTAAAGTGCCTATCTATTTTTATTTTTGTTCCCGCTAATGCTGCAGCTCCTAATGGAGAAGTATTTACTCTTGAGCGTACTTCTTTAAACCTTTCTCGGTCTCTTTGAAGCATTTCTATATAAGCTAATAAATGATGCGCCAAAGATAATGGTTGAGCTCTTTGCATGTGGGTATATCCAGGAATTAAAGTATGAATATTGGATTTCGCGAGATTTAAAAAGGATTTTTGCAATTCGGTTATTAAAATTTCATTACTGTCAATCTCTTTTCTAAGCCACAATCTTAAATCTGTACCAACTTGATCATTTCTACTTCTACCTGTATGTAATTTTTTTCCTGTTTCGCCTATTAAACTTATTAGCTTTTCTTCAATGCAATAGTGAATATCTTCTGAAGGTGGACCAGGAGAAAATTTGCCCTCTAAATACTCAACTTTTATTGATTCCAGACCATTAATAATTTGCAATGCTTCAGAAGAGGATAAAACCTTTGTTTTGCCAAGCATTTTCGCATGAGCAATCGAGCAATCTAAATCTTCTAAAATAAGCTTTCTATCAAAAAAAATTGAAGAATTAAACTTTTCAATAAAAGTATCAAGTGCATTATCAAACCTTTTGCTCCAAACTTTTGCCATATTAAGTTGTAACTTTAAGTATCTCTAATAAAGCATTTTTTTATATATGTGACAAAAAAATCTATTTTAATTGAAAAATAACCATCGAAGCATCATCTTCCAAATTTCGATTTTGTCCTGTAAAGTCATCTAACTTTTTAAATATTTTATTTAAAATTTCTTGGGATGTATAAGATTGCTTGCAAAATTTTGTAAGCGTTTTTATTAATTTTTCTTCATCAAATCTTTGCCCTAAAGAATTAGAAGTATCTATTACTCCATCTGTGTAATAAAGAACTAAATCATTTTGATTAAGCTTTATTTCACCACATTCATATTCAGCATCTTTTTGTAGTCCAAGTACAAATCCTTCTGCATCTAATTTAATAATTTTCTGATCTGAACTTTTCCAAAGAAGAGGTGGATTATGAGCTGCATTAGCAAATCTCAATTTTCTAGTTCTAGGATCATAATCTGAGTAAAATAAAGTCACAAATCTATGTGATTGATCTAAATCATTTATTGCTAGTTGATTCAAATCATGCAAAATTCTATCTGGAGGCAGACCTGTAAGGACCTCTGCACGTAGCATTCCTCTTAACATCGTCATTAAAAGACCGGCTGGAATTCCTTTACCCATGACATCCCCTATTACAAAGGCCCATCTTGATTTTTCTTTTCTTTTTTCGGAGATATTAGTCTTTAAGCACATAAAATCATAGTAATCCCCACCGAGCTGAAGAGCTGGTCTGCAATGTGCTGCAAGATCTATACCATGAATAATTGGACAATAATCCGGAAGTAATTGAGATTGAATTTCAGCACCAGTAGAAATTTCTCTATCTACGTTTTCATGCTTTTTTTTTGTTTTTAATAAGTAATGATTTTCTAATCCAACAGCTAGGCAATTTTCAATAAAATTAAAATTACGATCTTCAGTAATCGACTGACTAGTAATATCTTTGCTAAAAATATAAATAAATCCTCTACATTTTCCTCTAGATATTATTTTTTTTGTTTCAATTTTATATTGTTTAAAATTATTTTTTAAAGCATTTTCAAAAGTTAAAATTTCTTTTATTTTAAAATTTTTTGAAAAGTGAAATTGATTCAAAAAACTATTAATTTCTTTTTGAATTGTAAAATATTCATCATTAACAGATAATTTTATATTTTCATTCCATATGTCACCTTCATAATTTAAAGGAATAATTAAAATTATATTCTCAAAAAAAATATGTTTAAAAATTAATGATATATAATCCAGTAATTTGTTAATGTTGGAAAACGATTTTAAATAATATGCTAATGAAGATGCAATTTCAGCAAATTTATATTTATTTTTTAAAGTTACTGTAGATTCATTTTCTAAAAAATTTTGAATAAATTTGTTCGAAAAAATTTTTTCTTTTTGATTATTTGTCAAAACGAATCTAATAGATAATTATGTTTTAACATTATATTTAATTTTTTAAATAAAATTAATTAAATATTTATTTATCTGCGAGCATAGCTTCTACAAATTCATAACTATTAAATGGCCTCAAATCTTTTATACCTTCACCAGCTCCAATAAACCTTATAGGCAAATTTACTTCTTCAGAAACAGCTAAAGATACTCCTCCTCGAGAAGTCCCATCTAATTTTGTAATAATTGCTCCACTTAAATCTGCTGATTTAGCGAAACTTTTTGCTTGCTTTAAGCCATTTTGTCCCTGACTTGCATCTAAAACTAACAATGATTCAACAATTGCATCTGGAACCTTTTTATCAATAATTTTTTTTATTTTCGCCAATTCATCCATCAAATTATTTTTTGTTTGCAATCTTCCAGCTGTATCAACAAGTAATAAATCAACATTTCTTTTTTTTGCAGAATTAATGGCATCAAAAACTACAGCGGCTGGATCAGCATTTTTTGATTGATTTGATATGACGTCAACATTACTTCTATCTCCCCAAACTTTAAGTTGTTCTACTGCAGCTGCTCTAAAAGTATCAGCTGCAGCAATCAAAGTTTTATAATTACTTTTAGATGACAAATATGCTAATTTTCCTAATGTGGTAGTTTTACCAACACCATTAACACCTACTAATAACCAAACATTTAACTTTCCCTTTTTGGGAACTAAGATATCAGTACCTGAATTTTTTATTGGTTTGTCAATAATTAATTTTAATTCCTTCTTCAAGAATTTTATTCCTGCTTCTGCACCCACAACTTCCTCGTTTAATTTTGTTCTGAGAGAACTTATAACTTTATCGGTTGAATCAATCCCTACATCAGCCCTGATTAATAAAGTTTCTAAATCATCAAGAGATTCAGGAGTAAGAGGATCATCACCCAATTTATCCAATAATTCAGTAACAAATCCTTTTCGGGTTTCTTCTAATCCTCTCCGTAATTTTGTTAACCAATCAATTTCATCAATCGATATTTGATTAATTTTTTTTCCTTGAGCAGCTAATACCATTGCAGACCAAGTAAAATTATCATCAAATTCACCTAATTCAGGTTCATCAGT
>CABZHQ010000014.1 GCA_902525585.1 uncultured Prochlorococcus sp.
CCCTTGGCATCATAAAAGTTTCAGCCAGTATTGATGACTCAATTGCAGACAATTCCTCTAACCTTTTGAAAGTTTGATTTTTAGAGAATTTAGTTTGCGCTAGTTTCCAGTAAACTCCAAAATGTCTTGCCTCACTCTCTAGTAGAGACTCATAAAGGGATTTAAACGATTTATCTTCAGAATTCAGCGCAAGCAAGCTTAATCTTTCATGACTTCTTGCTTCAATAAGTCCTGCTATTAAGAAACTATCAAGCATTCTATTGGGCTCTTCCTTTCTTATATTCTTAGACAATTCAGCTCCATATGGAGGCGGTTTTAAGGACTCAAGAGAATGTCCAAGATCCTTTAAAAAATAAAGTATTTTTTCAAAATGCTCTAATTCCTCTCTCGCTATTGGACTTAGAACTTCTGCCAGATTTGGTTCTGATGGATATCTAAACATCAATTGAATGGCTACTCCTGCTGCTTTTCTTTCACAATGAGCATGGTCAATAAGAATTTCTATTGGATTAGATAATGCGAGTTTGATCCACTCATCTGAGGTAAATGAAGATAAATATTTAATATGAGAAGTGGGCCTTTTAAAATCGACTAGCATTTAATCTTTACTACTTAAATATCCAATAATTCCTTCAAGAGCTAAGGAATAACTTGATATTCCGAATCCACTAATAATTCCTATAGCTTTATCTGTAAGAAAAGATTCTTTACGAAAATCTTCTCTACTAAAAATATTTGAAATATGTAACTCTACAAAGGGAATTTTTGATCCAATTAAAGCATCACGAATAGAAATCGAGGTATGAGTAAAAGCGCCAGCGTTTATAAGAATGCCTTGGATACTTTTTACAGAGTTTTGAATTTTATCTACTATTTCTCCTTCGTGATTACTTTGAAAACATTCAAGATTAATACTTTTTTCTTTAGCAACTTTAGTTAAATCTTTTTCTATATCACTCAGTGTTTTATTACCATATATTTCAGGTTCTCTAGTGCCCAAAAGATTTAGATTTGGTCCATTTATCAATAAAATATTCATCATCAATAAAGTCTTTTCTTTACAAATGCTATCTAGAAAGAAACAAAAAAACCAAAACAATTTCACACAAAGTGTCCATTAACTGATAAGTTCAATTAGTGGGGGTCGGTGCCCGAGTGGTTAAAGGGGGCGGACTGTAAATCCGCTGGCTCTGCCTACGTTGGTTCAAATCCAACCCGGCCCACTTTAAAATTGCCCTTGTAGCTCAGCGGTAGAGCACTCCCTTGGTAAGGGAGAGGTCTCGGGTTCAAGTCCCGACGAGGGCATGAACAAGAAGTATCTCCATTAATGAGTTTATAAGAATTTGAAAAAATAAAATAATTTTAAGACCACTAAATATGAACGAATTAGAGCAGAAATTAGAGCATAATTATTTCTTATTAAAATTATTTACTTCCCTTGGTAAGGGAGAGAACCTAAGTTGAGTTCTAGGCAAATTTATAGCCCAATAAAACCAATTAGTATTAAATAACATTTATATATTTTAGAATTTAAAAAAATTCTTTTAAGAAATGGAATTATCGTCATACAGGATGCATAGAATATATCTTGCAGCGACCATGAATTATGGTCTTGGTTCTGATGATCCAGAAGAGTTGGCATACTACAACAAAATCAGAAAAGAGATGGATGATATGAAAAAAAAGCCAGTAAAAAAAGGGATAACCCTTAATTGGGATAAACCCTAAGAAATAGATAAATGAATCTAAATACTTTTTTATTAATTGATGGGAGTCTTATGCTTGTTGGTCTGCCTTTACTTATGATTTTTAAAGGGAAAAAAACCAATCGAAATCATTGATGATTTTAACCATATTCAAATTCGATTGTTGATCCTTTATCCGTATATAGAAGTACCTCAAACCGTACATATTTATTAGTCGAATGGCCTCTCTAACTAGTTAGAACATAGATGTAGTCGTCATGAGCAAATGTCTACCAAATCCACTCTAAAGGAAGAATATAAATCTGAGATTGAAGAAAGATCAGAAGAAGAACTTCTTGAGGAAGAAATCAGGAATCAGCAAACATTGGATAGCTTTGTTGAATCTGATAAAAAATGGGGCTGATTAAATTTTATTTATTTAGGAGAAAGTTATGAACTTAAAAAGATCACCATTCTCAATTCTAAACAAAGACAAAAGAGAAATGGACTATATCAAAGGAGTTTACAAGAGAAAAATTCAAGCTGAAATTGAATTTTATAAAGATCCCGAAGACGAAGATAAAAGAGATACAATCCAAGCTCAAGATGTATTGATGCTTGATAGGATCTCAATTTAGTTATTTTTTTTCTTCTTCTTCTTATCTTTCTTTTTCTTCTTTACTTTTTCATAAACCTCATCAGCTTTCTTTTCAATACTGTCCAGCTCATTTGAAAGTTCCTTGATAGTTTCTGCTTTTCCCTCTTTAGATACTGTATCTTTTACCTCAATAATTTTAACTGGCTCTTCATGAACTAAAGTTTCTTTTGCCTTTTCAGTTTTAATTACAAACTTACCTTTGATAAAATTGGCTATAAAAATAAGAACAGGAACATGAGCTAGACCGCCTATTACTATTCTTGTTTCTGAATAAACCATTTAATAGTTATGAGAACTGAGATATTTAAGCATAAATTTAGTTTTTAAATTCCTTTTATTAAGCCAATAAACATTTGTAATCATCTCTTGATTCGTAGATCAAAAATCTTGCTATTAATTTAATAGAGACTTTTTTAAAAAATGCCATTAGACGTTTTTCTAATGAACATGTGTGTTGTGGTAATAGCGTTGCTTATCAGAAGAGAAATCAAACTTAAGAAGGCGAGATAAATTATGAAAACACAAATTTTAAAAGAGCATTACATTCCAAATATCCATGCTATTACTCTTTTACTAATGCTTCTTCTATGCCTGTGGTTTCCGCTTGCACTCAGATTCTTATTAATAATTTAGTCGAACTAATTAGTTAATACTCTTATCTTTAAACTCAGCTATATCCTAATTTAGTTTTAAAGATCTTATATGGGATTCCTGTTACGCATTAAACTTGTATAAGTTTGCATAGTTACTTTTTCGACTAATCAGAAACCCAACTTGTGATTTTCGTTGTGCTATAAATATGTCCTCCAGATTCTATATTCTTAATGGTTTCAGGATCTGAAAAAACATGCTTAGCCACACCTTCCTCAGCTTGATGAATAACAATAACTTCTTTTGGATCAATTAAACTTTTGCCACGATATAGAGGAGTAAGTCCTACCGTTTTATGAAATGCATCTATCTCTGGGCTATCAAACATTTTTACCCATTCCTCAAATGTATTTGAAAGTTTAAAGGTGAAAACAGTAGTTTCAATAGTCATAAAAAAAACTAATTGCTATTTATTTTAGATCGACTGTCAATAATCAAGAAAAAACTGGTGGATAAGGTGTTTGTCCATTCATTAATGATGTATCAATTGGTTTACAGATATTCATCAGAGCATCTTGTCCGAACCCTGGACCAGAGGGTCCATCTATAAACTCCTGAAAATCTTCAGCAGAAATACCCTCTTTTACTTCCCAAAAACAATACACAGGACCAGTTTTAGTTACGGCATTTGCAGAATGGTTAAAAAATCCTTTTTCTTTATTAGCTGCTACCGCATCATCCCATCCACCACCTGGCGACATTGCCGCATAAGCTGTTTCCCACCATTTTTCAGCTTTGCCTGCCTTAAATTCATGATGAACAATATAAAAAGTTGATGCCATAAAAATAATATTTAAGCTGATAATAAAGTTACTTTATAAAAGTAAAGGGAAGATTAATTTATTTTGAATTCCTAAATAAAAGAAGGGGGCTAAAAGCCCCCAGCGATCGACTGTCAATATATACAATCTAAATCAAAATCCAGATATTGCTTCATAGAAATCAGCGTCAGGCAGTATTTCCTTCAAGGGTTCAATCTCCTTGGCAGGGCCTTGGACCTGCACAGTAATATCTGACACTTCAAAAAGCTTAGGAATCATATGTCCCATATTTTTGAGATGAAATAAAGCAGCGGCACCATCTTTATATGCCTCTCTTACATAAGCCTTATCTGACCCGCATGTAGTGATATTAAAAAAAAGGCAGTCTGGTTCATTAGCTTTTGTTAGTGCCAAAATTTCTTCTAAAAGAGCTATGCACTGGTCCATCTTCCCATCCTTGATTGTGAAGTGGGGATGGATAGAAACCATGGATGTATCGAGAGACATGAATTTATAGATATTTCTCCTCTCTTTTTAGCAACTAATCTTGATAAACAAGTTAAAAATATAGATTATCTAAAAATTAAGAATTTTAATTTGGTATAGCATGTACCGTTTATACGTTTTTTGAAAGCTATTAATTGGATATGAGTTATTTTGCTGAACCAAACCATATTGAATATGATGCATGGTTCGATGAAAACATCGACCCAGTGGATCTTGTGAGTTACTCAGATGAAAAGGAGTTCAGTGATTCGGTACACTTTAAGTTCCATAAGATGTCGACTAGAAATTTAACGATTGGTTCTTCAGATAATTTTCACTGGTAAATAAAAGATTTTTCACTTCGTAGATATTTATGAATCTTACGCAGAATATGTTCCATCACTTTCTCTTCTTGCCTTAGCTAATACGATTTCATCTACAACTTTTTCAATCATGTAAGCACTTTTTTTACCAAAACATTTTTCTTTTTTAATACTCTCAAAATCATTTGGGATTAAATCTTTATATTCACAACAGTCGCATTTAATATCAATTTTCTTACCTCTGAAAACCTCTAAAGCTCTAGAAAAAATCCATTGCTGAACTGAAATACTTTCCCAACTATCAAAATTCGACCATTCATCAAAATCCCTATTAAGAATGCCTTTTAATCCATCAGCCTGATTTACATATACTAAGTATGAATCTTTTCTTGGTTCATCATTAATACCAATTGTTTTGACAGAATTTTGATTCATTAAATATAGATTAATTGAGTAGTCTTATAAATCTAGAGGATAATTTCAAAAATATAAACAAAAAAATATCTCAAATAAGATCATTAATTGCTTTATCCAATCTAGAAGTATGATTTGTATTTTTGAGTAATTCAAAATCCTTAAAATCAAAGCCCGGGCCAACACAACAACTCACTAATGTAAATTCGCCTGTACTTTTTGCAGCTTGCCAATATCCAGATGGGATCATTTCTACAGGATTATTGGAATCTAAAATTAAATTTCTTATTAACTTATTATCATTATCGAGGCACCATAAATTCAGAGGATCGCCCCTTAAATAAATCCAAATTTCATCAGCATTATTTACTCTGTGCCAAGCACTTTTTGCATCTCTCTCCAAAAGATAATAAATTCCCGTAATAAAGTTTCTACTTTGGCCATCTTCCCTTATTAGAGAATTCTCACTTCTTACTATCTCTCTAAACCATCCACCCTCAGGATGAGGAGATAAATTAAATTGTTTAATTATTTCTATGTTTTTTTTATTAGGATTCACAACACAAAATATCTTTTAAATTTCTCATATAATTAAAAGCTAACTGAAAAAAATCAAAATAAACTATATTTTCTAAAAACTTAAGCACAAATAACTGACAAATCTACAAAATTTTTATTTTCATCTGCCAGCTCAGTAATGATTCTATTCAGCCATTCAGAGGTGGTTTCACAATACCCTACATTTAAAATAGTTTTTTGCTTTGATGTTTCTTCTTTATGCATAGTTAAAGTATTTTTATATAAATTAGTCTTTAATTAAATCTATGTGAATAAGTCTTAATTACTATCTATTTTAAAAAGTTGTATTTAATACATATTTAAGAACTGCTAGTAAACAAATAAAATTAAATCGTTGACAAGAAAATGTATACAAGTAAGAGTAGAAAAAATTTATTATTTAACCTATGAATAACATCAAGATTGAGGAATTGATGAAAGTAAGGTTCGATGGTATTGCTAATAGAATTGGGCAATTAAGCAAAAGGGAAAGTGAGTCTTTATTGCTTGAGCATCTTGAGTGGTTGGAGGGAGGATGGGAGACTGAAGAAATCTTATTTTTAAAAAAGCCCTACAGAAAATGGTGGTTCTAACTCCACTTCTATAAATAATTAATGATGGCCTAAGGGACCAGGGCCAGAGCCTATTTTATAAGAATTGTCTAAAGATTTCTCAACAAATAATTTTGCTTTTTTTATGGAATCAAATAGATCAAAACCTAAAGCCTTGTAACCACAAATAGCAGCACTCAAAGTACAGCCGCTACCGTGGGTATTTTTTGTATTTATAAAATTATTAAATAGCCACTCTTTTCTACCATTTAAGTCAAGGAAAAAATCCTTCCCTTTCATATCTTTTAAACCGCCACCTTTTATAAGTACCGCTTTAGCTCCAAGACCAATAATTTTTCTTGCTGAATTTTCGATATCTTCTTTCCTCCTTATTTCTAAACCAGAAAGTAGATTTGCTTCATAAATATTTGGAGTTACCAAATCAGCAATTGGTAATAAGAGTTTTTTATAAGCATTAATAGCAGAATCTTCCAGTAATTTAGAACCAGTTCTTGTAACCATTACTGGGTCAATAATTTTGGTTATTTTGTAAGTTTTTAATTTTGAAGCAGTATCAATGATTATCCTTTCATTTAATAACATTCCAGTTTTTAAGGCATCAATACCAAAATCAGCAAATAAAGTATCTAACTGATTTAATAAAGTATTCTTCTCTACTGGTTGAACGCATGTAACCTCTATACTATTTTGTGCGGTAATACATGTAATAACAGAACATCCATGTACTTTAATGGCCATGAAAGTTCTTAAGTCAGCCTGTATGCCTGCTCCACCCCCTGAGTCACTACCGCCTATTGAAAGTGCAATTTTAGAATACATAATTTATTAACTTGTTTTGGAAAGTAATATAAGTAAATTTTAATTTAAATCAGAAATCTGAATATGCATTAAAAAAATCTAACTCCAATTCCATAGCTCTCCTGTATAAATATTTGGCCTGATTAATATCATATGTTTCTTTATTAGTCTCAATAAGATTTTCAAGTGAATCTGCTAACTTTTCAAAGCTCTCATCAGAATAAGTAATTATCCATTCTTTATATTTAATGTCAAAATCCTCCTCATACAAACTTTTTCCTATCCAAGAATAAAGTCTCATACATGGAGTCATTGCAAACATAATTTCAACGGAGCTAAGTCTTTTAGAAGTATCATCAAGAAAATCTGTATAATTTTTAGTGGCTTTTTTTATATAGTTATTAGACAAATCAATATCCCATTCTTTTGAATACGTTTCATGAAGTATTAACTCCTCTGAAACACCCATTAACAGTTCACTTAACTTCCTTATTGAGTACTTATCTTTTGATTTGGAAACAGCAAGACCATAAGCCTTAGCAAAAGTCTCTAAAAAGAAATAATCTTGAGCTAAATATTCTTGAAATATATTTTTAGGGAGACTTCCATTCTTTAAACCTTGAACAAATTTTGTATTTAAACTTAGTAAAGCAATCTCATAATTTTCCTGCCAAAGTTTTTTTGTTATTTTCATTTTTTTGATTTTTAGTTATTCTAAAATTTTTTATATTTTTTACCTACAAACTTAATCTTATTTTTCTAGGATTAAAAGAAAAAATTATGAAAGAAGTAAATATCTTATGGTTTAAGAAAGATTTAAGAATTTTTGATAACGAAGCTCTCTTTGAGGCTATAAAAGACAATGATATTTTACCTATTTATATTATTGAGTTAGATATTTGGAACCAAAATACTCATTCAAATAGACAATGGCAATTTTGCAAAGAAAGTTTAATCGATTTAAGAAATGCACTTGCTGAGATTGGACAACCATTAATTATTAGGACTGGGAATGTTATTAATATATTTGATGAAATTAGTTCAAAATTTAAAATCAAAGGTATATATAGCCATCAAGAAACAGGAGATTGGCTTACATATAAAAGAGATCAAAAAGTAAGAGAATGGGCTTTAAGCAAAAATATTATTTGGAAGGAATTTCTACAATTTGCAGTTTTTAGAGGAAATTTAGATAGGAATAATTGGTCTAAAAAGTGGCAAAAAAATTCCGAAAAAAACTTACTTAAAGCCCCATTAAGAATTAATCCTATTAACTTTAATATTGGAGAAATACCCTCAGACGAAATTTTTTCCTTTAAAAAAGAAACTTGTCCAGGAAGAATGCAAGGTGGAAGAAAGAAAGGTTTAGAGAGAATGCAATACTTCTTTAATAATAAATTAGATTCTTATTCAAAAGATATATCTAGCCCAGAAAAATCATTTGATAGTTGTACAAGACTATCCCCATATATTTGTTGGGGATGCATTTCATTAAAAGAAATTTTTAAAAAGGCAGATATATCAAAAAACAAAAATTCTACAATGTTAAAAAGCAGATTAACTTGGCATTGTCATTTTATTCAGAAACTTGAAAGTGAACCAGAACTAGAGTTTAGGGAATACCATCCTTTTTTTAAAAATATTAGAGAAAAAAATAATGAATTACTTTATTCATGGAGTTCAGGTAATACTGGCTTTCCTTTTGTAGATGCATGTATGCGTTCATTAAATTTCAATGGATGGATTAACTTCAGGATGCGTGCGATGTTAATGTCTTTTGCTAGCTATAATTTATGGCTACCATGGCAAGATTCAGGTTCTGAATTAGCAAATAAATTTGTAGATTATGAGCCTGGAATACATTGGAACCAATGCCAAATGCAATCTGGAACTACGTCTATAAATACGAATAGAATTTATAATCCTATTAAGCAGGGAAAAGATCATGATCCTCAAGGAAAATTTATAAAAAAATGGATACCAGAATTAAAAGATATATCACTTAATTTCATTCATGAACCATGGCTATTATCTAGATTTAATCAAGAAGAATATGAACAAATTAATTACATAAGACCAATAATTGACATCCCAATTAGCACTAAAACTGCAAAGAAGAAAATTCAGGAAATCACTAAAAAGGATGGATATTGGGATATCTCAAAAGAAATTTATTTAAAGCATGGCTCTAGAAAAAGGCCTAGAAAAAACATAAATAATAAAAAAAATGTTTCTAAGGAAAAGGAAAAACAATACGAACTGAAATTAGATTTCTAAATTTTATTGTCAGAAATTTCAAGATTACTTTTAGCGCCTAGGAAAGTTTTTTAAATTTTGAAATTAAATATATAATTCCACGATGAACTAATGCAAGCTTTAATGTATTTATTTGATTTTATTAATTATGTCTGAAAGATTTGAATGGGACGATACCAATAGTTCTGGTATATGGTGGAGTACTAATGTAAGTATTAGAGACGAGTGCATTTTGCTCAAAGAAGATACTCAATGCGAAGATTCTGATATCGTCGAACTTCTTAGGAGTAT
Source organism: uncultured Prochlorococcus sp. (assembly GCA_902525585.1). Classification (GTDB taxonomy): domain Bacteria; phylum Cyanobacteriota; class Cyanobacteriia; order PCC-6307; family Cyanobiaceae; genus Prochlorococcus_A. Next base: position 9,454 of record CABZHQ010000014.1, read on the forward strand.
TGCACAAAATATTGAAGATAATGGCCTTTAATTTTTAAAGGAATATTCTCTCTTTTAGAGATTTTGAATTCCTTTTACAGCTTTTATTAATTCTTTAGTAATGCCCTTTTCACTCATTGAATGACCAGCATCATTAACAATAATTAATTCAGAATTCTTTAATTTCTTATTTAGATCCCAAGCGCTCCTAACAGGGCAAACAACGTCATACCTACCTTGAATTATTTTTGTTGGAATCGATTCTATTGTTTTTATATTTTTCAAAATAAAATCATCTTCTAAGAAAATATTATTAATAAAATAATGACATTCGATCCTTGCAAATGCATCTGAAAAAGAATTAACTTCAGACTTATCAAAATCGAATTTTTTGTTTATTAAATGACTAGTTGAGAGTTCCCATTTTGTCCAAGCTGCTGCTGCTTTTGATCTAACATTTGCATCTGATGATATTAGATATTTATAAAAAGAACTTATCAAATCATTTCTTTCTTCTTTTGGTATCACAGAAATATATTCTTCAAATTCATCTGGGAATATCTCACTTGCACCATATTGATAGAACCACAATAATTCAAACTTTCTACATAAAAATATTCCTCGCAAAGTTAAGCTTATAACTCTTGAGGGATTTTTAATTGCATATATAAGTGAAAGTGTTGAGCCCCAAGATCCACCAAACAAATGCCAACTATCTATCTTTAAAAGGATCCTTAATTTTTCAATATCATCAACTAAATGATTAGTCGAATTTTCTTTTAATTCGGAGAAAGGAGTTGAAGAACCGCAACCTCTTTGGTCAAATTGAATAATATCGAATTTATCTGGGTCAAAGTATCTTCTATATCTTGGTTGACTTCCTCCACCTGGACCTCCATGAATAACAAGAATTTTTTTGCCATTTGGATTACCAGATCTTTCCCAATAAATAGTATGAATATCACTTACTTGTAAAAAACCCTTTTCACGTACTGCAATTTTCGGAAACAAGACTTGATCTTTCATTTTTAAATATTTTTAATCACTTTATTAATCTATATTATCCAAAAATAAGTCTAGTTTAGATGAATTTTGTTTAACAAAAAAAGGACTGCTTGTACAGTCCTTTTTAATATTTGATTTCCTTCTTACAGGATATAAATTACATATTTTAAAGTCTATTTACTCATAAACCTAGAATACGTGAATTCGGGGATTTCTCTCGATAATTTCAGTCCCTATTGTCGCTAGTAATTATAAAGCGAAGTCTTATCAGACTAATTGATTGAACTTTAATTTTCGAATAATCCCATTCTCAGGAATACGCTTCCTATATTTTGGAATTTGCTAAATTTCAGGCGGACTATCAATCATTTAGATTGCCTCCGAACTCAACATTTATAAATTACTCCTTTTTATATTTTCAGTAAATCCGTAAATATGCTGATTTACTTTTTTCTTAATTTGTAAGAGGATTTTAATGATCCTTTGTTTTTTATAGATAAATATAAAAATTAAAATCTATGATCCCTTATTTATTCAGATTCATAGAGCAAAATAGATTCAATTATTCTTTTATCACTATCAGAAAGTTTATAATCTTCTAATTTCCACTCAACAAATTTTACACACTCATCAATAGAAGGATTCTTGTTCCGGCACTTACGCCACTCTCTAATCCAATCTGCCAAGGCAAAAGTTATTTTTGTAGTAAGCATATTTACCAATCAGGGTAATTAAAATCTCCGCCAATAGGTTCTTCATAAATTCCCCTTCTTTTATACCTTTATCATATTTTTCAATAATCTTTTTATAAGAAGCTATTGAGGGAAATAAATCTCCTATATAAATGGGTTCCATTGTAATTGTTATAATAATTTTGATTATTTATTATTTTATATAAGAATTTAATAAATAGATTATTAATATGCATTATGGATTTCATCAAAAAGAACAAGATCTTAACACTAATGGCTGTAATTGCAGTTTTATCATTTGCATTAGAAAAAGTAGGCATAATACACCCTTAAATTAATTAAGTTTATTTGTAAATACTTCCTAATGAAATAAGTAAACAGATACTATTACTGCAAAAATAAGTAATGGAGATAATAATGTAAAAACTAAAGTTGAAAGATTAATCAGCATAAATTTTAAATATATACACAAATTTAATAAACATCACTTTTAAGCATTTGCAATAAGTAAAATTTAAATTATTACGATATAAAAAAAATTTGAATAAAGAAAGATATAAAGAAGAATATGAAGAGGGCTCACACTTACTATGGCCTAGTGATAAAGAAGATAAAATAACTCGGCAATTTTATAAAGATTTATCTAATATTTCAAAAAACATAAATTATAGTAAAAAGAAAAAGCTAAAATTTTTTGAACAAGTATTTAGAATAATAAAAGGCAAAGGCTGGGGTTAATTAATATTCAAACTAAAATGAAAAATGTAATGATACTAATTAGAAGTTTTTTTCTTTTAAGACCAAGATTTTTATCCACTATATTTTTTATTCCTATTCTTTATGGCATTGGCTGGGCTTTATCTCAGCCACTTTTATTGTTTAATTTTGAAAAAGAAAATTTATCCTTAATTGGTACTATTATTACTTTCTTACTTTTTATCTTTTTACTACCATATTGGTTTTATATCAAACGAAATAAATCAAGTGCTTGGATGATTCTTGGGATAACAAAAGACAAATTCTTGAAAAACTTTTTCAATTTTTCTCAAGGTATTTTATTTGCTTTAGTTTTAGTAATTCTAATTCTGGTACCACTATTGCAAAAAAATTATATTTCTTGGATAGGTGAATTCTCGCCAATAATATTGATCAATTCTATTTTACTGGGATTAGGTGTTGGATTCGCAGAGGAAATAATTTTTAGAGGCTGGTTACTAGAAGAATTAAAATTTGAATATGGTACAAAAATATCAATAGCTTTACAAGCTATAATTTTTAGCTTCGTTCATAATTTATCAAATGAGATCTTTTGGAACATACTAGGATTACGTTTGGGATTTATTTTACTTGGGATATTTCTATCATTAATAAAAATTAGAAATAAAGGTTCTTTATGGAATTGCATAGGAATTCATGGAGGACTTGTGGGTATTTGGTTTTTATTAAATAATGGATTAATAGAATTCAAAGAAAATACACCTTCTTTTTTAGCAGGGCCTTTTACACAAAATATTCCAAACCCAATCGGAAGCTTTAGTGCAATTTTAATATTATTTTTGTTATGTATTTTTTATATAGCAAAATCAAAAAAAATTTTTACTAGACGTTTTAATTAGATATAAATACCGATTGATTTTCAATTTGTAATTGTCAGATTAGAATAAAGCTTAATACTCATATGAACTTAGAGGCAGGAATAAGATTTATTATGTTTTTAATAATTTTTGGAGTTACTAACTATCTAATGATGTTGAGAAGATATGAAAACGACATCAAAAAAAAGAAATATTTGCAAAAAGAAAAAATTTCCAGGCTATACCCTAAAGGTTCATTTATTTTCTGAAATAAAAAATTTTTGTAGAATTCCCTCACCATTTTTTATTAGTTTTTTGCCAACCTTCATTTAACAATTTTTGCCATAATAATCTTGCTTCTTCAATAACAATTTTTTTTCTTGTTTTCATTAATGGAGGATTTTCTCCATGAATTCCCATAATAATTCCTTCTTCAATAATTATATAATCAATAGATTTATCAGAATAATCTCTATCTTTGTAGAAACGCATCACCCCTACAAAATTAGGATCAATTAACCAGAAATCATTAGTTGAATTCAATAAACCAAAATAAAATTAAATTTATCACATGCTTTGATTGCAGTCTGCGATGAAAATATTTATTTAGTTTATTCATATTTGATATATTTTTTCTTTTTGTCTACTTTTTTTCAATTCGCCACGTTTTTTCTTAACCTCAACTCTTTTCTTTTGTGATGCTTTAGTAGGTTGTGTAGATTTTCTTAATTTAAATGGTTTATTTAAAGCATTTTTTATGATTGAACTAAATTTCATTAAAGCTAGCTGCCTATTTAATAATTGATTTCTGTGTTCTTGAACCGCTAAACGCAAGCTATTATTTACTAATTTTTTTTTCAAGTTTCTTTTAAGAATTTCTTTCTGATAATCATTTAATACTTTGGAATCTTCTAAATCAAAAATAATCTCTACTCTGCTTTCGATTTTATTTACATTTTGCCCTCCAGGACCGGAGGATCTGGAAAATCGCCACTTAATTTCGTTGGATGGGATTACTAATGTTTTAGTAATTTTTAAATCCATTTTTAGTTCTTTTTGATTTAAATTTTTAGGATCATCTCCTTAATACTTTAAAACATACCTTAAAATTCGATCGGTAAATACTGGGCGGTTATGTTAGGTAAACCGAAATTCGGTGTATTTGCCGTATCAATATCTTCGGTATTTATCCTTTCATATTCCAAAGAATTATCAGATATTGAGTTTGTACTAATTCAAAGGTCACTTATGTATTCAATGTTTGATCTTCTTTTTGAAACACCTTCATATCGTCCTGTATATGTTATTTCCGATAGTGAAATGAAGGAGTTAAAGAAAAACCAACATCAAGAAGAGCTTGATGAAATTACAACACAAAAAGTAAGACTTGAAGATGCTTTTAAAGCTCAACTAAAACATCTTGAAGAGAGAGAAAAAGAAGTAAAAAAAGAACTTAAATTACTCTCAGTCTCAAAAGGTAAATAATTTATTTTTAGAAAATTACTTTTTTCAAAGACGGTTTTAAACCGTCTTTTTTAATTCTTCTAGTTTTAAGGTATCTATAAAATCCACAGATTTTAAAAATATTTTCCATAATTAAAAAATGAATAATAATAAAGAAAAAATAAGAATGTTCTTACCCTTTAGTTGGGTAATTTGCGCAGCAATATCTTTTGCTTATATAAATTCACATTTAATAAATACCTAACGTAAATGTCTTATCCCTCAAGAGACGAAATACTCGCATCTTCAAAAGGGTGGGTAGCATCTTTTTTAAATTTTCTTCCTGGTTTAGGATCAGGTTACTTATATCAAAGAAGATGGAAACCATACTTTTTTACCATCACTGCTAGTACTGCATGGCTCGCTTTAGGTTTTTTTTTACAAGGAGATTCAGAACCCTCTCAAAGTGAACAAATAATTGGAATTTCTGGTCTTTTTTTTATATCGATAGTTACAGTTATAGAAGCCAACTTGGCATTCAAAAAAGCAAGTGATAAAACAAAAGCTGAAAAAGAGAAAATAATTTCCTCTAAAAAAAAAGGATGGTTTAAATAATTCAAAAAATTAGATTTAAAAAAATATTTAATTAGTTCTCAGTTTCTTAATTTAAATAAATAATTACCATAAATGATTTTTAAGATAATTAAAAATTTTTTTTTATTTATAAAAAAATAAAATTTCCTTTTCTTTAAGACCTTCCCATCCCGAATCTATTAATAATTGATTCAATGTTTCTTTATCAAAATGCTTAGAACCCGTTTTGACGCATCTATTTCTCATTGATTTTTTAACACCACTCCTTTGTCTTTTATTCTCCTCATCCATAATTCTATTGTATAGATCTAGCATTTTTTGAGGGATTGGAGTACCGTCAAGATCCACTCCATTTTGAATAGCAAGATCAACAGCCTGCATTCCCATTTTCTTCATATATTAAAAAAAAGCTGCAACCATAATAAAACAAAAGTTATTAATCTCAAATTCTTTGAAGAATAATTTATTGATTTTGAATTTCCTTAAGTACTCTAATAGCCTCTTTAATGTGTTCAGGACCATTCAATAAATCTCTAAAAATATGCCTAACGGTCCCTTTGCGATCAATAACGTAAGTTACCCTACCATCCATAAAACCTAATACTTTAGGAACTTTAAAAGTTTTCCTAAGAGCGTCATTTGTATCACAAAGTAGTGGATATTGTAATTTATTTTTATTAGCAAATGCCAAATGACTTGAGGCACTTCCGTTACTTACTCCCCAAACTTGCGCACCCAATACTTTAAATAAGTCATATTTATCTCTAAATCCGCAAACTTCTATAGTGCAACCTGGCGTATCATCTTTTGGATAAAAAAACAAAACAAGGGGATTTTTTAATCCCTTATTTGATCTTTTAACTCCATTTTGATCCAGTAAAGAAAATTCTGGAATTTTATCTCCAATCTGCACAACAGTTCTTATAAAGCTCCATATTAGAGGTTAATATGTTTTTTTTGTGGCCTTAAAGTAAATAACTGATATTAAAGTCAGTTTTTTTGTTTTAAAAGATACTAAAAAATTTTTGAAATAAACTAGGGTGAATTTATTAATTCAATAATATGGAATTAATAATTTATATTTTTTTATTTCTTATTCTTTTTTTGGGAGTAATTTTTAACTTAAAAATAACTAATTTTAAAAAAGTTAAAGAAATACGAAACAAAGCTAAAGATTATTCAAAAAAGAATAATTAAATATGTGTTGCTAAGATTAAAATTCAATTTTTTCATTTGGAGTAAATACTGAGCAATATTTTTTTACTAGGTCCTTTGGCTGACTAGTGGAAGAATTCGTTAATTTTAGTTTTTCTATAGCCTCATTAGGATTAATCTCACCGAGTCGATATCTTGCACACGTATCCAATACTTTGAACATTTTTGTTGTAACTGCTTCAGCTGGATAAATTAGAAAAAGGTAAAAAACAACAAATAAGTACTTCATTTTTTTTTAAATAGTAAATATTTAGCGAATAGTTTCAATAATTTAGAAAAAAATTAAAATTTAATAGAATAATCTAATTTAATTAGAACCTAGAATAGCTATAAAATAATAATAAAAGAAATTAAGATAAAATAAGTGATAGTAATAAATAATCTCGGTGCAAATGAGAAAATTAATTGATAGACATAAAACTCTTATAAATTGGTACAAAAAAAAATTCAAATTGAGTGATTATCAATTACTTTGGTTAGTTTTCTTTAAAGGAGTATTAATAACAATAATATTTTTCAAAATTTTTTAATATTAAAAAAGCTCTTCCGAGAATGAAATTTTCAGATGATTTGACTATATTTAATAGTAGATTTCCTAATTAGTTAAATAGTTATCAGTTATGAATATTTTTGGTGTAGGTTTGCCTGAAGTTACTGTAATACTTATCTTAGCTCTTTTAATTTTTGGTCCAAAAAAGCTTCCAGAATTAGGAAAACAGCTTGGTAAAACTTTGAAAAGTCTTAAAAAAGCGTCGAATGAATTTCAAAATGAAATCGATCAAGTTATGAGCGAAGAAGATAAAGATGAATCTCCTAAATCTATAGAAAGCAATCAAAACAATGAAATTAATCAAGAAAAAATAGATTCAGAAAACAGAAACAACTAATATTTTGGATAGGCCCATAACCCCCATAGAAGAATTTGAAAGAGCATTAGATAAAGCAGCTCTTACTAAAGAAGAATATGAATTAATAGACTACATTCGCTATACAAGTGTTTTTACACAACCAAGTCTTATTAAAGATTTAAAAAGGCCATCAAAACCTCCTCTTTTGTCAGTTCTATGCCAAATATGCAGAAAAATTGGTTCGGAGATGCCAGATCATTTCAAAAAAGTAATTGAGTGGTCAATTGAAATAAGTGATCACGATACAAAATGGGATGCTCATTTAATTTGCGCAGAAGCATTGAATATAGACAAGATCCCATTAAGTCCTATTCATGGAACAACTTTATTTGATGTTCTTGTTGTACACAAAGAATTATTTCTTGGATTTGATTAAATTAATCATCTAAAGGAACGGAATCAGTATCTATAACTTCCGAATCATCATAATTATTTATTTTATTTTCAATCCAGTTATTTATATAACTAACTAAAGGCAATGAACCTCTAAAGATAAAAATAGAGGTAGGCAAAGCGCTTAATAAACCGACTACAGGACTTTTAAAGAGTAATCTTCCCGCTTTTATGTTAAATAAAATAATAAGCGTTGAGGGAACTATAACTTTAACTACTGTTTTGAGCGCCTCAAGCCAACCGACACGATATGTCCACCATATTAAAATTATGCCAACTATATATAGGAATAAGTAAGTCATAAAAATAGTATAATAATTATCTATTTATCTTGTTCTTGCTAAGAAAAAGATTTTATAAATTTCTTTAACATTAACCAATCAAATTCTAGTAATGAGTTTTTCTGAAATAAGAAAATTTTTAATTAAGATGCAATCTGATGAAGAATTAAAAAAGCAGGTTACGACATCCTCTACAGCAGATGATGTAGCCTTAATAGGTCAACGCTTAGGTTATGACTTTTCAGGAGATGATCTCTTAAGATTTAATGGACAAAAAGTTGATAAAGTTACCGTAAGAAAGGTAGATCATCCAGGAGAATACCACTAAATTAAGACTTAACCCATATTGCAAGCCCTCCGCCCCTGCCTCGAGCACATAACCAATTATCTTTAGTGCTAATTCCTACAAGTGAGAAAAAAGGCATTTTTTTATCTTCTGGTTTTTTTAATTCCTTATTAAATATAGGAAAACTACTAATACTAATTTTCAATTCTTCAAAATAGAAAGCCAATAAGGGTCTTATCCCTTTTAATTCTGCGCTGCCTATAAAAGTAATATTTAATAATCCAAAATTAATTGAATTTTTTATTTCATAATTTATTTGATCTTCTTTATTTTTACTTATTAATTCGAGTCTTGCCGACAATACTTGAAGAATCGAACTGGGTATATTTTTGATTTCATCTGACTCCTTTCCCCATACATACTTAAAATTCCATATTCCTAACAATTCCTCATATACAATTCCACTACCATTTTTTTGGGAATTTTTTTCTAATAGTTTTAACTCATGAATATCAGGAAAGTGTTTCATAATAGATTTTAATCTAAGAATCAAATACTAAGATAACTTCATAAAAAATGTTCTTAGTTAAAAAATCTCTCCAAAAAGATTTCTTTGTTTCAATATATTTCCAAAAAAATAATTTTTTGGCACACATAAGGAACAACATCTTGTTAATATATTTACATAAAGTAACTAAATTAATGGACTTCATCTCTAAAAGCCAAGGATACATACCCTTAAAAGCTGTCCCTTACATATTTTTCCTTGCTGTGGTTCTAAGTATTACAACTTCAACTAATACATTTGTCTAAAAAACATTAGTTTTACTAGAAGAGTAAAGTAAATATTTGATGGACAAATACGATATTTTAATAGTAGGTAGTGGAATAGGTGGATTATGTTGTGGGTCAATTTTAGCTTTATCAGGCAAAAAAGTTCTTATATGTGAAGCACATTCACAACCAGGAGGTGTTGCTCACAGTTTCAAAAGAAAAGGTTACACTTTTGAATCAGGTCCGTCATTGTGGAGTGGAATAGGTAGATGGCCGACAACTAATCCTCTTGGGCAAATCCTTAAATTACTTGATGAAGAAGTTGAACTATTTCAATACAAAGGTTGGCAAGTAATTGTCCCTGAAGGCAATTTTAATCTTGATGTAGGGGAAGAACCTTTTAAACAAACAATTAAAACTTTAAGAGGTGAGAAATCTCTTAAAGAATGGGAATCATTTATTTCCGGAATCAAACCTCTTAGCCAAATAATAAATGAAATACCTTTACTCTCATTTTCTCCCGAATCATTAAATTTCTTAGATCTAATAAATTTAACCTCAAAATTTTTACCTAATATCAATCAAATACCAAAAATTAATAAAGGCTTTGGGAATTTAGTTAATAATCATTTAGAAGATCCTTTTCTCAGAAATTGGGTTGATTTATTAAGCTTTTTGATAAGTGGTATGTCAATGCATGATACAAATACAGCGGCGATGGCTACTTTATTTAACGAATGGTTTGAACCAAATTCATACCTTGAATACCCCAAAGGAGGTAGTGAATCCATCGTAAAAGCCTTAATTAATGGATTTAAAAAAAATGGAGGAGAATTAATTCTTTCTTCGAGAGTAAAGACAATTAACTTCAATAAAAATTTAGCCACAGGTATAACTCTTGATAATGGCTCTAGTTATAGTTGTGAATCTGTTGTCACGAATACTGATGTTTGGAATTTAAAAAAGTTAATTCCAAATGAAATTTCAAAAAAATGGAATACAAAAGTTTTGAACCCTAATAAATGTGATTCCTTCCTTCATATACATTTAGGTTTTGATGCTGATGGTCTTGAAAATTTGCCAATACATGCGATACATGTTGATGAGTGGGAAAAAGGTATAACCGCAGAAAGAAATATAGCTGTATTTTCAATCCCATCTGTTTTAGATAAAAATATGGCCCCTGAAGGAAAACATGTTCTTCATGGATATACTCCCGCAAATGAACCTTGGGAAATTTGGGAAAACCTCAATCCAAAGGAATTAGAATATAGAAATTTGAAAGAAGAAAGATGTTCAATATTCCTTAATGCAGTGCGAAAATTCATCCCTGATATAGATGAAAGGATTGATTTAAAGATGCTAGGAACCCCAATCACTCATAAAAAATTTACCAATACCTATTGCGGTAGTTACGGCCCTGCATTATCTGCAGCAAAAGGTCTTTTCCCAGGCTGCAAAACTCCAGTGAAAAATTTATTTACTTGCGGTGCCAGTACATTTCCAGGTATTGGAATTCCTGCTGTTTCAGCAAGTGGCGCTTACGCAGCTGAAAAAATTATTGGTAAAAAAGAATTTAAAACTCTTCTTAAGAAAATAAATTTATGAATCAAGTTTTTTTATAACTCTACAAATACTTAGTTAAGAAATAAGAATAAAGAAAGCAAAAACGTTCAATAATGATAATCTTTATCTGAACATAAACTTAACTTATAGCTCTTATATGTTTTTCTTATCAATTCCTCAAGCCTGGCATTTAGTTGGCACTTGGTCAGAACAACTTCCAAACGAGTCAAATCTTATAGGAATGAGTCAAACAGAATTAATGATGACTTTACATTCAATATTCGTTCCTCTCTTACTTGCAATTTCATATTACCTATTCATTAGACTTAATAAAAACGAATCAAAGAAAATTAAAGGATGATCGTTTAAGGTTTATTTAGCTGAACTTCTTCTAACTACTTTTCTGCCTGTAGAAGTATCAACTCCGCTTGAATCTTTAGTTTGTGAATTAGTTTCAACATTATTAACATCACTTTTATCCATTTCTGCGCAAACACCTACTACCATGGCAGCTTGCATTTGATCTGGTAAATCTCCAATAGTTAATAAAGCCTTTAAAACTAATTGAAGTCGAGTTTGCCGATCTATTTCAGGTCTTAGTTTTTTTACGGTATTCCAAAGTTCTTGGGTAACTTCTTTTAAAAGTTCTCGATCAACAGCCAAATTAAATCCTTCTTGTATTTCTACTAATCTAACAAAAAATTGGATCTCGTAAAATAATATTCAATAAAAAGATTTTTAGTTAATATTTTCTATCCGAATACAAGTTGCATTTGTTGGTGCAATTGATTCTTCTCTTGCAAAAGTTCATCTTTTTCAATCTTTTTGAGAGTAAAAGTTCTATAAAATTTTTTTTGAATCTTTATTGGAGTATTTTCAAACTTTGCATTTTTGCTAATTAGAGAATTCCACTCTTTTGAATTAAAAGGAGCATAAGGAGAAGATGAAATCACTTTCATATCTTAATAATACATCTGTACTAATATTAGTACATTTTTACTATGTTGCAACAACTGCGTCCACTTATCTTAATTTCAAAGTATCCTTAATGAATGGATTGTTTTTTTTAATGTGAGTTACAGGAATTATAAGTTTGATAAATGAATAAAAGTATCATTAGTAACTTATTGATCACTTTTTTTAGTGTCTTAAGACTTTTATTGCTTAAAACCCATTTAAAACATTGAATTTGTTGAAATTAACATTGACAAGATATATTTAGTAATCCTTCCTATAAACAGAATAATGAATTGATCAAAAATGCTTCTTAGTAATGCAAAAAGACTAAAGATCCAAGGAATAATTAAAAAAATTGCTCAAGATAAATCAATTACATTAGAAGAAAGAATATATGTTGATAAATTTGCACAACATAATTCGACAATTTCTCTTTGGCTGAAAAAAGCTAACAGCTTTAGAAGGAATGGCACAAAAAATGATGGGGGAATTGATAACCTCTTACAATCATTTGGGATAGATGGTCTAGATAAAGAAAATCATTTCAACCCTAATGAAGATGATATATCAGACTGGTTTGGCGGAGCTCCTGGTTGGCTAAGGAGAAGCTAAATTAATTAATTAATTATTCAACTTATCCAGGCTATCTTACACAAACATATACTTATAAAAGATACAAATACCCAAAAAAACCATGGTATAAATTTAATCGGAACCAAATAATTTTTTGAAAAGGTTTTCATATATATTTTTCTTTTAGATTATTTCTTCCTTACCGCTTTTGAGAATAGGTTTAATTGCTCTATTTAAAAATTAAACAATATTCGAAACCTCAAAGATATTAAATCACTTTAAATAGATAAAAGTTAATTAGTCTTAATCATCACAATCTAAGCAACTATATTTTCAATATTCCTTGTAAAATTTATTATTTTTGCCTCATCATGGTCTGAATCATTCCAATATTCTATAAGTCTTTTTAATTCATCAATCCTCTTTCTGGCATTTGCAATTTTTTCAGTATTTGTCATATAAAATTTTTATCTATCCAATTAATGCATGAAAAAAAAATATTTCAATAGAAATAACAAATTTTAGACTATAAATATTAATTTTTGGTTAATTACTTAAATGCATTATGGTCCTCCAGCCGCTGAGTAATTATACTTAAAGAAAAACGAAAATTCATGAAGAAATTAAATTCTTTGATTTTGAATAGTACTGTTAACTTCTTAGACTTCATATATTATGGTAGATCTTTACAAAGATTTTGGGTTTTAGAAGTAATAGCTAGATCACCTTATTTTGCATTTCTTTCAGTTCTTCATTTTAAAGAATCCCTAGGAATTAAAAATGAAATAACAATGATATTAATGAAAGAACATTTTTATCAAGCTATTAACGAAACTGAGCATCTTAAAGAAATGGAGAAAAGAGGAGGAGATAGGTTCTGGATTGATCGATTTTTTGCAAGGCATCTTGTGCTTGTCTATTACTGGATCATGGTTTTTTATTATTTCTTCTCTCCAGCTAATGCTTATGATGTCAACATAAAAATCGAAGAGCATGCATTTGAAACTTATTCCAAATATTTAATAGATAATCCAAATGATCAAAAAATAAAAGAAATTGCTCAAGATGAATTAAATCACGTCCAAGAACTTAACGAAGCTTTGTCAATGCTTACTACATTTTAGATTAGTGCTGAAATATCTATTAGCAATATTGAGAGCATCACCGAAGAAGATATTAATCCTAGGCTAATCATCAATGAGACATAACCTTTTTTTCTAGGCAATTTGTAAAAAGATATTCCAATAATGAATATCATTATTAATGAGAAAAAAATTATAATTTTTTCATTTACTAAATTGAGATGTATAACTAAATCTTTTTCTTCAAAAAATTTGAGAAATTCAGATAAAACTAATTCTTCTTCTATTTTCTTAAAATAGTCAATTAAGCTTATAAAAGCAGAACTTAATAAAGATAATGCCACCAGTGCAGTAACTGGTTTTGTTAACCTGTTAAGTGTTCTATTAAAACTTACTAATAAAATTAAAATAAATAAAGAGGTTGCTAAAGGTATTAGAGGTATAAGAGTTGTTGAATTTATGAAATTCCCCACGAAAATAATATGTATCTAACTTAAAATTTTATATTATTTCGACGCGTTATTTTATTAAATAAGATTTTTAAAATCTTAAATGTAATTAGTACCTATTGCATTCTGTGTAAATTGATACCAAAATTAAATTTAGTATTGAAAAATAAAATGTTAGCCATTTCTGAAATTATTATTGCAAGTGCTATCTTCCTAGGAATTGTATATTGGGAAGTTAAATTCCTATATGCCAAAACTACTGTAGCGAAATAACTTCACTCAAAACAGGAAAATTAAAAACATAGAAAATTTAAATAAAATTTAAGAATTTAAGTTGACAAAAAAAGCTGTAAATATGAGAGAATAAACACAAATATTCAGGCCCTCTTATGAGCGAAGTCCAAAATCCTAATACCAACTCTACTCAGCAGCAGCAGCAGCAGCAGCAGCAATCCTATTCAGACAGCAAAATTAATTCTGCTGAGAGCGAGAGACTTTATCTTGAGATGAAAGAAGCTTGGCTTTAAGTTTAATTCGTATTTGAAATAATATTTCTATAAATTTTTCTAAAATTTCTTTTTAATTTTGAAGTAATCAATACTTTTTTATTTTCTACACCGTCTAAATTTTGTCTAATCGCAGAATTAATTTGTTTAAAAAACTTCAGCAGTTAGAGAAAATTAACGGAAGACTCGCAATGGGAGGGTTAATATATTTAGTTTTTACAAAATTAGTTTCCAGCCGGGCCGACATATTAGACCAGCTTAAATCTTATTTGATTTAAAAAATGAATTGGAAGTATTATCTAGGAATATTTCTTTCTATATAAGCTTCAGTTAAAGCTAAAATTAACCCCAATAATGTTGAAAATAGAGCAATCTCAGTTGATTCCATTTTATTTTTGAACTACCCCTAGCTTGCTAAATAACTCAAAGTTCGGCAAACAAACTAATAACTTACTATAGTACGTATATACTATAAGCTATTTATTGTGAGCTCGGCAACTCCTGAGTTTCTTTTCGTTAGGCCTGGTGATTATGTCGCAATTAAACAAGAAAATTGCGAAAATACTAACGAAAAGAATAAAAATTATTGGGTCGGTCAAGTTATCGACTGTATTGGAGGAGCTAGAAATCCAAATTCATGGACCTTGTTTCAAGTTGCCAATATTGATAATGGAGAGATCACTATAATCAACGCGGATATTGTAGAAAAAATTTTGAAATCCTCTGAAAGTTAAGCTTATTGATAATCAAACAAACTTCCTTCAGTATTACAATAACAAAAGGCAAAATGCTCGCTTTAAAGGGAATTACCCCAGTTCCAAACAGGCAAGTCCATATACTTGATTCATTGGGCAGGGAGGTTGAATGCCTTTATACATTCTGTAAGTTTTTGATATTTCCTCAAATCCCAAACTTGATAAAAGATAATTTGCATATGGATTCAGATTAGAGCAATCCAATAAGATTTGGGCATCCAAATCACCAACTAACTCCCTTATTAACAATTCAGCAAGTGGTGGAGTATCCGCTAAAAGAGGTCCGATTCTCCAGCCTTGCTCATTATCCTCCAATACACAAGGTCTTATTCTGCCAAATCCATGGCACATCCCATTATTATCGACAATTGCACTGACATTACCATGAGAATTTTTCAACCAGTCATTTAGAAAATGTGGTCTGGGACTAGGTTCTCTTTGATCATCATAAATTAAGACCACTTCAGAGGAAATTTTATTACCTGGGACAACTTTAAAAGAATGAAATTCATCTTTATAGAAATTTCTCAATGGCAAATCTTGAGAACCATTCAATTTCCATCGATTTGTAATAGAAGATTTTCTAAACCCCCACTTTGAGTAATCATTCAATCTATCTGGGGCAGCCTCAAGACCAATACAATCAACATTTTTCAAATATTCGAGGGCATGTTTCCATAATCTCACTCCATATCCATTATTTCGGAATTCTTTTTTAACGATAAATAAACCTATAAAACCATACGAGGAATTGTATTTTATACACGCAATAGAGCCTATAGGATTATTGTCTAGACAAGCTACCCATACCCCTTGTTTATCTGTATTTCTATAAATTGATAAATCATCCATTCCAGGAGAAAATCCTTCTAACCTTGCCCAGTTTGTGACTTCTGGTATTTCATTTATAGATATCAATCTAATTGAAAATTTTTCCCTCATAGAATTATACTAACCAAGAAAATTTTGAATTTTTAAACGCAATATTAATAAATTTGATTATTTCTAATAAATCATTCGCTTTGATTTAACTGCCTAAAAACCTTTTTTATTTACAATTTATCCTCTGATATATTTAATACTATTCAAAGGTAAAAAATGAAAATTTCTGATAAATTTCATTTAGAAGACATCTATAAATTAAAAAATACAGTTCTCACTGGTAAAACTGAAGATATAAAATGGCGGATCCATCATATCAATATAGTTTCTAAACTTTTGGATAAAAATAAAAAAGAGATAATTAAATCACTTTTTGTTGATCTCGGCAAATCTGAAATTGAAGGGCTTTCAGAAATCCTTTTAGTGAAAGAAGAAATTTCACTCATAAAAAAGAAACTCAATTCTTGGATGCGACCAAAAAAGATTGATACCCCTTTTTATCTTTTCCCATCATCCTCCAAAGTTATTCATGAACCTCTTGGATGTGTCTTAATTCTTGGTCCTTATAATTATCCATTACTTTATATTTTAAAGCCATTGGTAAATATTTTCTCAGCAGGAAATACTGCAGTTATAAAACCATCAGAGAAATGTCCTGCGACCTCAAAGCTTATTAAAAAGCTTACTTCCAAATATTTCCGTAAAGATGTCCTAATCACGGTAGAGGGGGATAATAAACAATCCATAAAATTAATTGAACAAAATTTTGACCACATTTTTTTTACAGGAAGTACTGAAACTGGAAAATCTATAATGAAATTAGCTTCAAAAAACTTAACTCCATTAACTCTTGAGTTAAGCGGAACAAATCCTGTAATTGTTTTCAAGAATGCAAATTTAGAAGTGGCTGCAAAAAGAATTGTTTGGGGAAAATTTTTTAATTCTGGTCAATCCTGCATGGCTCCGAATCATATCTTTGTAGATAAAGAAATTGAAAATATTTTTATAGAAAAATTAAAGAAATACATAGTAAGTTTTTACGGAGATAATCCAATTATTTCCGAAAACCTATCAAAATTGGAGAAAAAACAATTTACATCAACTGTAGGAATTCTCAAACAATATGAAAAAGAAAAAAGAATTTTATTTGGGGGGAATTTTAGTAAAAAAAAGTTGAAAATATCTCCTACAATTTTGAGAACTAAATTGAATGAAACAGATATTTTGCAGAAAGAATTATTCAGTTCACTACTTCCTGTAGTTGGAATTAATGATAAGGAATCAGCTTTAAAACAGATTAGTCAAACATCAAAACCCTTAGCAATCTACTTATTTGGAGGCAATAAAAAAATCCATAATCATATTTCAAAAGTAACGAGCTCAGGAACAATTTGTATAAATGATGTGATGTTGCCAGTCCTTATTCCAAATTTACCGTTTGGAGGCGTTGGGCAAAGTGGTATAGGTAAATTTCATGGAGAAGAAGGGTTTCGAAATTTTTCAAATCAAAAATCTATTACTTTTAAAGGTTTTTTATTTGATTTAAATCTGCGGTATCCTCCCTACAAAAGAGTAAAGAAATTTTTAAAGTTTATTTTTCAGGTTTAAATTACTTAAATTGTTTTCAAAAACCTAGCGATTTTAAATTTAAAGATTATCTTTAAATAAATAGTGAGTTTTATGAAATTTGCATTTTTAGTAATTGCCATATTTATTAATTTTTTTAATCACTCATTGATAAAATCAGAAGAAAAAATATTTTCAGAAAAAAACAAAATTGAGAATATCGCTAAAAAAGAATCAATTACTGAAGAAAAAACTGAAATAAAAAAAATTCATATTGTAAAAAGTGGGGATACAATATCAAGTATTTCAAAATTCTATTCGATAAATAAAGATTTAATTATTAAATTCAATAACTTAAAAGATGAAGATTATATATTTGTAGGCCAAAATCTTATTATTTCTGAATCTAATGATAATCTTACAAAACAATCAGATTTAATAAATAATTATCATATTGTTCAAACTGGTGAAAATCTTACTGAGATATCAAACAAATATAATTTAAAATTAATCGATCTCATAGAGATTAACAATCTCAATAATCCTGATTCAATAAAAGTTGGTCAAAAACTCATTATTAGAAAAAAGAACACAATTAATTCAGAAAATTTTGAAAAAACTGAAAATAAAAAAAATAACGACTTACTTGTTTTTGATAAAAAAAATTATGGTCCTATAATTATCCAAAGTAATTCATATAAAGATATTAAAGGTAGAAAAGTTTTAAATGTATTAAATCAAGAAAATAAAAAACTGATTCTTTCAATCAATTGTGAAACAAATGAATTAGATGTAAGAATACCTGGTAGGAAATGGATGGGAAGTAAGCCTGCTAAAGAAGAATTCGAAAATAATTTAATAAATGATTTTTGTTAAAACTTTTAATTAATATGTGTGAATAATTTGTCTAAGAATATTAATGATGGGTTATTCTACAAAGAGTTAAATTAATTGTAATGGCTATTTCAAGAGGAGATCTGGTAAGAGTAAAAAGACCAGAATCATATTGGTACAATGAAATAGGTAAAGTTGCTTCAGTTGATACCTCAGGCATTAAATATAACTGTGTAGTCAGATTCGATAAAGTAAATTACGCTGGGATTAGCGGCACTGATGGTGGAGCAAATACAAATAATTTCGCTGAAAGTGAATTAGAGAAAGCTTAAATAATTGCCTGAATTACCTGAAGTAGAGACTGTTCGGAGAGGTTTAGAGCAAAAACTTAATAACTTTATTATTAAAAAAGTAGTAGTTTGCAGGAATTCAACTGTTGCATTCCCTTCAAAAGAAGAATTTATTAAAGGACTTCGGAACTCACTTATTTATAAATGGGATAGAAGAGGAAAATATTTAATAGCTCAATTGAAAGAAGTTCACAATGAAAATGCTCAATTTTCTATAGAAAATTCACAAATTAAAGGATTTCTTGTAGTTCATCTAAGAATGACTGGATATTTCAAATTTATTGAAAACTCAACTCATCCTTGTAAACATACAAGAATAAGATTTTTCGATAATAATAATAATGAGCTTAGGTACATTGACGTAAGAAGTTTTGGTCAAATGTGGTGGATTAACAAAGACCTTTCGCTTAACAAAATAATTAAAGGATTAGGTTCGTTAGGACCAGAGCCATTTTCTAAAGACTTTGATGCAAATTACCTTAAGAAAGTTATTTCAAAAAGAACAAAATCTATAAAAGCTATTTTATTAGATCAAACAATAGTGGCAGGTATAGGTAATATTTATGCAGATGAAAGCTTATACTCTGCTGGTATCTCTCCTTTTAGGGAAGCTCGAACAATAAAAAAGAATGAGTTAATCAAGCTCAAAGAATCAATAGTAACTGTTTTAAAAAAAAGTATAGGTTCTGGGGGTACTACATTTAGCGATTTTAGGGATTTGGAAGGAGAGAATGGGAATTTTGGTTTACAGACAAATGTCTATAGGAGAACGGGAAAAGAATGTCGTAAATGTGGAAATTTAATTGAAAGACAAAAAATTACTGGAAGAAGTACTCATTGGTGTCCTAGATGTCAAAAATAAAAAAGGGCTTACTCAAAAAGAATAAACCCTTTTAAATATTTTTACCTGGCATTGAGCTATTTTCTCAAGGGGCTACCCCCTAAATATTTTCGCCGCTGATGCGTTTCACAACCGAGTTCGAGATGGATCGGAGTGGTTCCACATCGCCATGAACACCAGGATAGTATGAACCTTGAGAACTGCATAGAAAATTATATATATTAAAAACAATAAATTAAGTTTATTTGGTCAAGCCCTCGGTCTATTAGTACTCCTCCGCTGCACTTGTTACCAAGCTTCCACGTAGAGCCTATCAACGGGTGTTCTTCCCGTGACCTTACTGGCTTAAGCCATGGCAATACTCATCTTGAGGTGGGCTTCCCACTTAGATGCTTTCAGCGGTTATCCACTCCGCACATGGCTACCCAGCGTTTACCGTTGGCACGATAACTGGCACACCAGAGGTGCGTTCCTCCCGGTCCTCTCGTACTAGGGAGAAATCCTCTCAATATTCCTGCGCATACACCGGATATGGACCGAACTGTCTCACGACGTTCTGAACCCAGCTCGCGTACCGCTTTAATGGGCGAACAGCCCAACCCTTGGGACCGACTTCAGCCCCAGGTTGCGATGAGCCGACATCGAGGTGCCAAACCTCCCCGTCGATGTGAACTCTTGGGGGAGATCAGCCTGTTATCCCTAGAGTAACTTTTATCCGTTGAGCGACGGCCCTTCCACGCAGAACCGTCGGATCACTAAAACCGACTTTCGTCCCTGTTCGACTTGTAGGTCTCACAGTCAAGCTCCCTTCTGCTTTTGCACTCAACGACTGATTTCCAACCAGCCTGAGGGAACCTTTGTGCGCCTCCGTTACCTTTTAGGAGGCGACCGCCCCAGTCAAACTGCCCATCAGATACTGTCCGCTTCCCGGATAACGGGTAAGCGTTAGAACCCTAGCTCTAAAAGAGTGGTATCTCACCGATGACTCAATAGTACCCACAAGTACTATTTCAACGTCTCCCACCTATTCTGCGCATTCAGAGCCCGAGCACAATATCAAACTACAGTAAAGCTTCATAGGGTCTTTCTGTCCGGGTGTATGTAGTCCGCATCTTCACAGACAATTCTATTTCGCCGAGCCTCTCTCCGAGACAGCGCGCAAATCGTTACACCTTTCGTGCGGGTCGGAACTTACCCGACAAGGAATTTCGCTACCTTAGGACCGTTATAGTTACGGCCGCCGTTCACCGGGGCTTCAGTCGCCAGCTTCACTAAAAGCTAACCAGCTTCCTTAACCTTCCGGCACTGGGCAGGTGTCAGCCCCCATACATCGTCTTGCGACTTAGCGGAGACCTGTGTTTTTGGTAAACAGTCGCTTGCGCCTCTTCACTGCGACCAGCTCTCGCTGGCACCCCTTCTCCCGAAGTTACGGGGCCATTTTGCCGAGTTCCTTAGAGAGAGTTATCTCGCGCCCCTCGGTATTCTCTACCACCCCACCTGTGTCGGTTTCGGGTACTGGCATTTGTGTCTTAACGAGTATAGGGCTTTTCTTGGAAGCATGACATCACCAACTTCGCTGCCGTAGCAGCTCGTACTCACGCCTTAGCTCAAGATGTTTTCTCCATCTCTCAAAGCCTCGAACGCTTGAACCAGTAACCAACATCTGGCCTGGCTAGCCTACTCCGTCCCCCTTCTCAAAACACATCTGGTACAGGAATATTGACCTGTTATCCATCGACTACGCCTTTCGGCCTCGCCTTAGGTCCAGACTAACCCTCCGCGGACGAGCCTGCCGGAGGAACCCTTAGGGTTTCGGGGCATGGGATTCTCACCCATGTTTTCGCTACTCAAGCCGACATTCTCACTTCTATGCTGTCCACGTCCGCTTACGCTAACGCTTCACCCTACATAGAACGCTCCCCTACCATAAATAAATTTATCCGCAGCTTCGGTATAACGCTTAGCCCCGTTCATTTTCGGCGCAGGATCGCTCGACCAGTGAGCTATTACGCACTCCTTTGAGGATGGCTGCTTCTAGGCAAACCTCCTGGTTGTCTGGGCAATCCCACCTCCTTTATCACTTAGCGTTAATTTTGGGACCTTAGCTGGCGGTCTGGGCTGTTTCCCTCTTGACTATGGAGCTTATCCCCCACAGTCTGACTGCCTAGTTACACACAGGGTATTCAGAGTTCATATCGATTTGGTACCGCTTTCGCAGCCCGCACCGAAATGGTTGCTTTACCCCCCTGCTGGAGCACTAGACGCTACGCCTCAACGTATTTCGGGGAGAACCAGCTAGCTCCTGGTTCGATTGGCATTTCACCCCTAACCACAGCTCATCCGCTGAATTTTCAACTTCAGTCGGTTCGGACCTCCACTTGGTATCACCCAAGCTTCATCCTGGCCATGGTTAGATCACCAGGGTTCGGGTCTATAAACACTGACAAACGCCCTATTCAGACTCGCTTTCGCTGTGGCTCCACCATTTCCGGTTTAACCCGCCAGTGCCTATAAGTCGCCGGCTCATTCTTCAACAGGCACACGGTCACCCGATTAGTCGGGCTCCCATTGCTTGTAAGCTCATGGTTTCATGTTCTATTTCACTCCCCTCCCGGGGTTCTTTTCACCTTTCCCTCGCGGTACTGTTTCACTATCGGTCACACAGTAGTACTTAGCCTTACGAGGTGGTCCTCGCAGATTCACACGGAATTCCACGTGCTCCGTGCTACTCGGGATACAGCTAGGTCAACTTATCTTTCGATTACGGGGCTTTCACCCTCTGTGGCACGCCATTCAAACGTTTCTTCTAGACTTGTTGATCCATATTGCTGTCCCACAACCCCGATAGTCAAGACTATCGGTTTGGGCTATTCCCCGTTCGCTCGCCGCTACTGAGGGAGTCGTTATTTACTTTCTCTTCCTCCAGCTACTAAGATGTTTCAGTTCGCTGGGTTAGCTCGCACCAACCTATATATTCAGTTGGCCGTACATGGGGTTGCCCCATTCGGAAATTCCCGGATCAAAGTGAGCTTCCAACTCCCCGAGACTTATCGCAGGTAACCACGTCCTTCATCGCCTCTGTGTGCCTAGGTATCCTCCATGAGCCCTTTGTAGCTTGACCAATAACTTCAAAATTGAAGCATCAGCTTAATAGAATTGTTATTAATGCATTCGCACAAATAATAAATCTGCATCATTAAAGATGCTTATTGTCTTTAAAAATAATCTATGCAGTTGTCAAGGTTCTCTGAAAACAATGAAATTAATTCAATGAGTCCAGCATCTTAATGATTACATTAGGAAGCTAGATTCTTTCAGAATTTGATCACAACTCAAAATATTTCCTTTCTACCGGCTATGGAAGAGGTGGTAATCAGTGGAGGTAAGCGGACTCGAACCGCTGACATCCTGCTTGCAAAGCAGGCGCTCTACCAACTGAGCTATACCCCCAACATAGAGATATGGGCCATCCTGGACTTGAACCAGGGACCTCACCCTTATCAGGGGTGCGCTCTAACCACCTGAGCTAATGGCCCAGGAAAAATAATGGGTGTGACCTAGAAAAACTTAGGAAATGAAATTCTTAATAAATTAAAAACGTGAGATACCGATCGACCTAAGGTGACAAAATAATAATATTAAACATTTTGTTGTCTCCCTGTTAGGAGGTGATCCAGCCGCACCTTCCGGTACGGCTACCTTGTTACGACTTCACCCCAGTCATTAGCCCCACCTTCGGCGTCCTCCTCCACAAGGGTTGGAGTAACGACTTCGGGCATGGCCAACTTCCATGGTGTGACGGGCGGTGTGTACAAGGCCCGGGAACGTATTCACCGCAGTATGCTGACCTGCGATTACTAGCGATTCCTACTTCACGTAGGCGAGTTGCAGCCTACGATCTGAACTGAGCCACGGTTTATGGGATTTGCTAGCTCTCGCGAGTTTGCTGCCCTTTGTCCGTAGCATTGTAGTACGTGTGTAGCCCAGGGTGTAAGGGGCATGATGACTTGACGTCATCCACACCTTCCTCCGGTTTATCACCGGCGGTCTTTCTAGAGTGCCCAACTAAATGCTGGCAACTAAAAACGTGGGTTGCGCTCGTTGCGGGACTTAACCCAACATCTCACGACACGAGCTGACGACAGCCATGCACCACCTGTCACTGCATTCCCGAAGGCACCCTCAAATTTCTAAGAGGTTCGCAGGATGTCAAACCCTGGTAAGGTTCTTCGCGTTGCATCGAATTAAACCACATACTCCACCGCTTGTGCGGGCCCCCGTCAATTCCTTTGAGTTTCACACTTGCGTGCGTACTCCCCAGGCGGAACACTTAACGCGTTAGCTACGACACCGAAGGGGTCGATTCCCCCGACACCTAGTGTTCATCGTTTACGGCCAGGACTACAGGGGTATCTAATCCCTTTCGCTCCCCTGGCTTTCGTCCATGAGCGTCAGTAATGGCCCAGCAGAGCGCCTTCGCCACTGGTGTTCTTCCCGATATCTACGCATTTCACCGCTACACCGGGAATTCCCTCTGCCCCTACCATACTCAAGCCTTTCAGTTTCCACTGCCATGATGGAGTTAAGCTCCACGCTTTAACAGCAGACTTGAAAAGCCGCCTGCGGACGCTTTACGCCCAATAATTCCGGATAACGCTTGCCACTCCCGTATTACCGCGGCTGCTGGCACGGAATTAGCCGTGGCTTATTCCTCAAGTACCGTCATATCTTCTTCCTTGAGAAAAGAGGTTTACAGCCCAGAGGCCTTCGTCCCTCACGCGGCGTTGCTCCGTCAGGCTTTCGCCCATTGCGGAAAATTCCCCACTGCTGCCTCCCGTAGGAGTCTGGGCCGTGTCTCAGTCCCAGTGTGGCTGATCATCCTCTCAGACCAGCTACTGATCGAAGCCTTGGTGAGCCATTACCTCACCAACTAGCTAATCAGACGCGAGCTCATCCTCAGGCGAAATTCATTTCACCAGTAGGCATATGGGGTATTAGCGGTCGTTTCCAACCGTTATCCCCCTCCTGAGGGCAGATTCTCACGCGTTACTCACCCGTCCGCCACTAACCCGAAGGTTCGTTCGACTTGCATGTGTTAAGCACGCCGCCAGCGTTCATCCTGAGCCAGGATCAAACTCTCCGTTGTGTTCAAATCCTTTTGTAGATAAATCTACTCAAATTGAATTGCTTTATCCAAATAAAAACTTCAGTTTTTGAATTTAGTTTCAGCCTCCTTAAATTTTAAGGATTACATTGAGTGCACGTTAAAAATATTTTTAAAGTGACTTTCCAAGATCTCAGATCCGTTTGCATCAAAGCTAAAAGTTAGCAATTGATGACATTTTTATATATTCTTGACGGGACCTCACACCTTTATTGCATATACATCTTGAAATAACTAAAAAAAATTTAGTTGATCTTGACGCAATAAAAGCATCAGTTCCTAAGTTTTTAAATTTTCTAGGTGCAGAGTTAAACAACTAGTGGTTAACTCATTTCGAAGGTAAAAACCTTCTTCTGGCTGAAAATAATGATCGAAATCAAATCTCCAAAAAATTCATTTATTTACCAAAAATTAGATTTAAGATAATTTCCTGAATAATGCAAAAAGAATATTTCTGCCCAGAAGAAAATACTAAACCATCCAACAGTAATTGTGCAACCTTTTATACAAAAATTTTTTATTAATTTTTTATTTGATTAAAGTCTCGTTAAACAACTAGGCTTAAATAAAGGGATATAAATGAAATGGCAGAAAGATTTAGTCAAAAAAATTTAAGAGTAAGACCAAGTTCTGATGAGGAAAAAATTGTAACAAATGCAAAAAAACACTTTGAGAAGACTTTGGTTGAGATATCAGGCGAGTTAGTGGGAAGTGTCGCTGCACTAGAACACCCAACAAAAAATAAAAAATTAAATTACGGAGAAATATTTTTAAGAGACAATGTTCCTGTAATGATTTACCTCATTACCCAAAAACGTTACGAAATTGTCAAAAAGTTCCTAAGTGTATGCCTTGAGTTACAAAGCTCTAATTACCAAACGCGTGGTGTATTTCCTACTAGTTTTGTTGAAGAAAATGGACAGCTCATTGGAGACTATGGACAGAGATCAATAGGGAGGATTACTTCTGCTGATGCAAGTTTATGGTGGCCCATTTTATGTTGGTATTATGTCAATAAAAGCGGTGATTATGCCTTTGGAAAAAGTCAAAGCGTTCAAAGAGGTATTCAACTTCTACTAGATCTAGTTCTACATCCAACATTTGAGGGTACTCCAGTACTTTTTGTTCCAGATTGCGCATTTATGATTGATAGACCTATGGATGTATGGGGAGCACCACTAGAAGTTGAAGTTTTACTTCATGGATGTTTAAAAAGTTGCATTAACTTAATGGAATTAAGTAGAGCGGATCATGTTAGTAGACTTTTAGACCAAAGACTTATTCTTACAAATCAATGGGTTAAGGATTTAGGAAGTTTTCTTTTAAAGCATTATTGGGTTACCAGCCAAACAATGCAAATTTTAAGAAGAAGGCCAACTGAGCAGTATGGTGATGATCAACACTTCAATGAATTTAACGTTCAACCTCAAGTGGTTCCCTCATGGCTACAAGATTGGTTAGAGAATAGAGGTGGTTACTTAATAGGAAATATTAGGACAGGAAGGCCTGACTTTCGATTTTACAGTTTAGGCAATTCTTTAGCATGTATGTTCGGAGTTCTGCCTCCTGAAGAACAAAGAGCTTTATTTAGATTAGTTTTACATAACAGACAGCATTTGATGGCTCAAATGCCTATGAGAATTTGTCATCCTCATATGGATGTCGAGGAATGGCAAAATAAAACTGGATCCGATCCAAAGAATTGGCCTTGGAGTTACCATAACGGTGGTCATTGGCCAAGCTTACTATGGTTTTTTGGTACAGCTGTCCTATTACATCAAAAACACTATGGTTCAGACGATGTGATCCTCATGGAAGAAATGAAATCTTTAATAGAGGAATCATATTGGTGTCAACTTAATCAATTGCCTAAGCAAGAATGGGCAGAATATTTTGATGGTCCTACAGGTACTTGGGTTGGACAACAATCTAGAACATATCAAACGTGGACAATTGTTGGATTTTTATTAATGAATCATTTTTTAAGGAATGAGTATAACGATTTAGATATGTTTAAAATTTGAGTCTAAAATAGTCCTAAGGTTAGTGATTTATCAATTGGCAAACATGCCCCAATACCTAGGTATATTGTTAGAAAAGTTCCAAATAAGAAAACAGACATTGCTATTGGTCTTCTAAATGGATTAGAAAATTTATTAACGTTTTCGATAAAGGGTAAGATCATTAATCCAAGTGGGATTAATGTTTGAAGTGCAATACCCAAAAGTTTATTAGGAACAACTCTAAGTATTTGAAAAACTGGGTAAAGGTACCATTCAGGAAGTATTTCAAGGGGTGTTGCGAAGGGATTAGCTTTGTCTCCCAACATTGCAGGATCAAGAACTGCTAATCCAACTACACAGGCAATAGTTCCTAAGATGACTACCGGGAAGATATATAGTAAATCATTTGGCCAAGCTGGTTCGCCATAATAATTATGACCCATACCTTTAGCTAACTTTGCTCTCAATTTTGGATCAGTTAGATCGGGCTTTTTTAAAGTAGACATATGGAAAACTAATGATGTTTTAAGTATAAGAGTTTATAAAGGACCTGAAATACCCTGTTTACGAATCATTAAAAAGTGCATCAACATGAAGACTGCTAATGACCATGGCAATACAAAAGTGTGAAGACTATAAAATCTGGTTAAAGTGGATTGCCCAACACTTTCTCCACCTCTAAGTAATTCAACCATAAAGTCACCTATTACTGGAATTGCAGCAGGAACACCTGAAACAATCTTAACTGCCCAATAACCCACCTGATCCCAAGGTAGGGAGTATCCAGTCACTCCAAAAGCGACAGTTATAACTGCCATTACAACACCTGTAACCCAAGTTAATTCTCTTGGCCTCTTAAAACCTCCAGTAAGATAAACCCTAAAGACATGAAGGATTAACATCAATACCATCATTGATGCACTCCATCTATGTACAGATCTTATTAACCACCCAAAACTTACATCGGTCATTAAATAACTTACTGAACTATAAGCTTGTGTAACTGTTGGCTTATAGTAAAAAGTCATTGCAAAACCTGTTGCAAATTGAATTAGGAAGCATACTAAAGTTATGCCTCCTAAACAATAAAAAATATTTACGTGAGGGGGTACGTACTTGGAAGTTACGTCGTCAGTTATGTCCTGGATTTCAAGTCTTTCTTGAAACCAGTCATAAACAGATGAAGAATTCGCCATCCAAAAAAAATTAGCTTTGATATAAAGAGCTTACTTAAAATTCTTATACTTGGTGTTAACACTTAACCCAATGGATTCATCTTTTAACAAACTTTTAACATTCAAAACTTTGATCACTGCATTAATGATCATCGTTTTTTCTATCAATCTTTTAATGATGGAAAGAGTTGATGCTCTCAGTGATAGCAGGCAATTAGTACTTGACGCTTGGACCTTGGTAAACGAAGGTTTTTATGATCAAGAAAAGTTTGATGAAATCCAATGGAAAAGAATTAGACAAAAAACGTTACAGAAACAAATTGAAACAAGTGAAGAGGCTTATTCCGCAATTGAAGATATGTTAAGACCCCTAGACGATCCCTACACGAGAGTTTTACGCCCCAAAGATTATGAGCTACTGAAATCAAGTAATTTTGGGAGTGAAATTAATGGTGTTGGGCTTCAATTAGGTGAAGATGATAACAATAAAGTTAAAGTTATTTCTACTCTTGGGGGGTCGCCAGCTGAAGAAGCTGGAATAGTGAGCGGGGACATTATCGAGACAGTGGATGGAATCTCATCAGAAAAATTAGGGCTTGCAAGTACCGCCTCTAAGTTAAGAGGTGAATCAGGGACAAAAGTTTTAGTTGAATTATCTACGGAATCAGGAGAAATTAGGGAAGTTGATTTAGAGAGGAGATCAGTAGATCTCAGACCAGTTAGAACAAAAAGATTAAGAGACGATTCTCACACAATAGGATATTTAAGGATAACTCAATTTAGCGAAAGCGTACCCAAAAAAGTTGAAGAGGCTCTTCAAGAGTTAAAAGAGAAAGAGGTTGAGGGCTTAATCTTGGATCTTAGAAATAATTCGGGGGGGCTAGTAAGCTCAGGTATTGCAGTTGCAGACTCATTATTGAGTGAGAAACCCGTTGTCGAGACAAAAGATAGGAATGGCATCAAAGATGCAATTATTTCTCAAAATGAGACATCTTTTAATGGGCCAATGGTGACTTTAGTAAATAAAGGCACTGCAAGTGCTAGTGAAATACTTGCTGGTTCTTTACAAGATAATGAGAGGTCAATTCTTATGGGAGAACAAACTTATGGTAAAGGTTTAATTCAATCCCTAAAAAGTTTGGGAGAAGATAGTGGTATTGCTATAACAGTGGCTAGTTACTTAACACCAGATGGTAAAAATATTCAAGGCCAAGGTATAACACCTGACAAGTTACTTGATCTACCGGATGCAAGTGATTTTGGAAGTGCTGATGATAAATGGGTGAGGAATGCGGAATTATTTTTAGGGTCGCTTCTGGAAAAAGAAGAAGTTCCAGTTCAAACAATTGAATTAAACAATGAAGAAATTAAATCTTTAAATGACTAAAGATTGAAAATAAAAAATCTTAAAAATATGAGTATTAAAAGAATTTTTCATGACCCAATTCATAAAGAAATAGTATTTGATGCAGGAAAGCCAGAAGAATTAATGATTATGGAATTAATTGATACAGTCGCTTTTCAAAGACTTAGAAGAATAAAACAACTTGGAGCGGCATCATTACTTTTTCATGGTGCAGAATCGAGTAGATTTACTCACTCAATTGGTGTTTTTTGTATAGCTAGAAAAATTTATAAGAGACTAATTGAAAGTAAATCTTCTTTTAGTGAAAATAAATTTGTTCTTTATGGAGCAGCTCTACTACATGATTTAGGTCATGGACCTTTAAGCCATACCAGTGAAACAATATTCATGCATGATCACGAACAATGGTCTGAAAACTTAGTGACAAATTATTCCCCAATAAATTCAATCCTCAAAAAGTATGACAACGAATTACCCAGAAAAATTGGTGAATTATTTCAATCAAAACAACTATTTTCAAAACCTTTAAGAACATTGATAAGTAGTGAGATAGATTGCGATCGTCTTGATTATCTTTTACGCGATAGTTACAACACAGGGACTAATTATGGCTTAGTAGATTTAGAGAGAATAATTTCAGCTCTAACCTTTTTACCTGATGGAAATATCGGAATCAAACCAAAAGGAGTGATCGCTATTGAGCATTTCCTTGTTCTTAGAAACTTGATGTATAGAACAATCTACAATCACAAAATAAACGAAATATCAACATGGATTCTTGGAAAAATATTACACACAATAAAACATAATTGTGAAAAGAATATTTGGTTAGATAATTCTCTTCATAAATGGATTTTTTCACCATCAAAGGTTGATTTTGATGATTTCATAAGAAATGATGATGTAACTTTTTATTATCATTTGATTAGATGGAAAGATGAATCTTTTGAACCACTTTCTACATTATGCAAAATGTTTATTGACAGGAATTTATTGAAGGCATCAGACATAAGTTTTTTAAGTAAGATAAATAGATTAAAAATCCTTGCATTTGCCACAAAATTATGTGAAAAGAATGGTTATGATTCAGAAGTATTTTGCGGGATTAAGGAAAGGTCTTTCAAAGGTTTTGAATCTAATAATGCTCTAAAAATATGGGACGGCACTTATCAAAGCGCATTAGAAAATAGTTCCGCATTAATAAAAACTTTAATGAGATCCGATGAAACCTCTTTTATTATTTATCCAGCTATCATCAAAAATGAAATTAAAAATGAAATTTCATTAATAAAAAACAATTCCTAGATTTAATTCAATGGAAATCGTTTTAAAAAACAGTAAAAGTAAATATTTAGAAATTTTTTCTTTGTTAGATTTAGATAATCTCCATGAAACTTTCAAAAGATTTTCATCCATCAAGGAACCTTTAGAAGCAAAAATTTTCGCAGTCAATGAGTCAATAAGTTCTCATCAATTATTAAAATTAAAAAATCATTTTGACAAAATTAATATTCGTTCCTTATGCATTTACTCAAATAAGAGAGATACAATAATAAGCGGAAAGTCCTTAAAAATAGATTCAGCCTATATAAAAGAGCAAAAGATAAAAAAACAGTTGCTATTATTCAATTCAAAAAAGAAAGACGATATTCTTCACAAAGGAACAGTAAGATCGGGTGAAAGAATATCTTCAAATGGAAACCTATGTATTATCGGAGACGTTAATCCAGGAGCAATAGTTTCCGCTAAGAAAAATATTTACGTTTGGGGTAAATTACTAGGGATCGCATTCGCAGGGAAAAGTGGAAATAAAAATGCCTCTATTGCATCACTTTATCTAAACCCTTTACAGTTAAGAATTGCAGATGTGATAGCAATTGGGCCAAAGGAGAAGCCCAAAAATTGCTATCCAGAAATTGCAGTAATAGATAAACAAACAATAATTATCAAACCACACATAATCGAAAATAAAAATTAATCAATAATTTGCAATAAATAAATTCAAACTAGATAAATTTAAGAATTACTTAATCTTTAAAATATTTAACTTTCTGCAAGTGGCTTTATTATTTGTAAAATCTTAAAAAACGTGGGGAAGAATACTCGCACAATATTAATCTGTTCAGGTAAGGGAGGAGTTGGTAAAACAACTTTAACTGCAAACCTAGGAATAGCACTTGCTAATAGCGGAGCAACAACTGCTGTATTAGATGCTGATTTTGGCTTAAGAAATTTAGATCTTCTTCTAGGATTAGAAAATCGCATCATTTATACGGCTCAAGATGTTCTAGACAAGAACTGTCGTCTCGACCAAGCATTGGTTAGACATAAAAAGGAGCCTAATCTTGCTCTTCTACCTGCTGGAGATCCAAGGATGTTGGATTGGATGAAGCCCGAAGATATGAAAAAAATTAGTGAGCTACTTAGCGAGAACTTTGATTTTGTCTTAGTAGATTGTCCCGCTGGTGTAGAAGATGGCTTTAAAAATGCCCTTGCTGCCTGTAAAGAAGCTATTGTTGTCACTAACCCAGAATTATCCGCAGTGAGGGATGCAGATAGAGTAATAGGGATTCTTAATACTTCCGATATTGAGCCTATTCAACTTGTAATCAATAGAGTTCGCCCTAACATGATGGCTAGTCAAGAAATGTTATCCATCGAAGATGTTCAAGGGATCCTTTCTTTGCCTTTATTAGGTATTGTTTTAGAAGATGAACAGGTAATAATAAGTACAAATAGAGGAGAGCCACTGACACTTTCAGATAGTAGATCTCCTGCAAAAAAATGTTATTTAAATGTTTCTCAAAGACTTACAAATAAAGATGTACCAATTATCGATCCCAAAAAAGAAGGCAAAAGTCTTAAAGATAAATTCATGAGATTAATGCAAACAAAGGTTTTTTAAAATGATGACTCTCAGAGATCTTATAAATAAATTACTAGGCAGAGAAACGTCTAGTGCTAATACAGCAAGAGAAAGATTACAACTTGTACTGGCTCATGACAGAGTTGATATGAGTTCTTTAACTACTGATCTTTTAGATAAAATGAGGAAAGAGATTCTTGATGTTGTTGCTAAATATGTTGAAATTGATTTTGATGAGGTGGCAGTAAGTTTAGAGACTGAGGATAGAATGACTGCATTAGTTGCCAATTTACCAATCAAAAGAACTATTTCAGGAGAAATAAAATTCAAAAAAACTGATAAAGCTAATAAAGATATCAAAAAGTAATAAATTTAAAAAAAGCTAAAAAAATACTGATAATTGACCCTTCCTGATTGTAAGATGAAGAGATTGCCGGCTTAGCTCAGCGGTAGAGCAGCGCTTTTGTAAAGCGAAGGTCATCAGTTCAAATCTGTTAGCCGGCATTTTGATTTATTTAATTCTGTTCAATATTCTTCGCTGAAAATAAAAAGACTAAACCTATCAAAGCAATAATAGGAATAAATCTTATTTCGAGAACATACTCTAAAAAAGATGCAAGGGGTTCAAATATCCAATAACTAAAAGATTGAATCAATAAAACAAAAAATAATAATAAAAACATTAATACAATTCCCTTACTAATACTTCTCCTTCTCTAATCAGCCTCCAATCTCCACTTTTCTCCCAAATTATAATAGTACTTGCTTTTCCACTTCTTTTTCCCCAGGGGATAGGACCCAAAATTTTTACAGAGGGGAAGTCTAGAGCAATACCTTCAAGTGTGATAGATCCTTTAAAACCTGAAATATTTGCACTTGAAGTTAACAATGGACCTGTTTCTCTCATGAGAGATTGAGCCATATATGAATTTGGAACCCTCAACCCAAGGGTAAGATCATTGCTTGTGAGGGTTGTAGTCTGCTTTTCTGAAGCAGGAATAACCATTGTCAGAGCTCCAGGCCAATATTTTGAAGCTATATTTTCGTAATCTTCTTTAGCTGATTCATGAACATAATCAATTAATTGTTTATGTTCTGAACCCATAAGAATTAAGGGTTTATCTTTATCCCTTTTTTTAAACTCATAAATAATATTTGAAAATTTTGGCAAGCATCCAATCGCAGGTAATGTGTCAGTTGGGAAGATTATAGGTAAACC
>CABZHQ010000015.1 GCA_902525585.1 uncultured Prochlorococcus sp.
AAAAATAAAGTATCTCTTATTAATAATCAAGATTTTGTTTTAGCTAATGGTGATATATTTTCTGATTCCCTTTTATTGGCAATAGTAATGCTTTTTACTATTTTATTTATTCCTATTTTTGAATCGATATTCGGATTATTAACTAAAGCAAGATTACTCGAATTAGCTGATAAGGAGAAACCTCTAATTAGAAGATTGTCTCTTGAAGCCCCTGGTACTTTTGAACATACTTTACTTATATGTGGTTTAGCAGAGGAAGCAACAAGAATGATTGGTGGTGATATTGATCTAATTAAAACTGGAGCTCTATATCATGATGTTGGTAAATTGCATGCACCTAATTGGTTTATCGAAAATCAGGATGGTTCAAAAAATCCACATGATGAATTGGATGATCCGATTAAAAGTGCAGAAGTTTTACAGGCTCATGTTGATGAAGGATTGAAATTTGCAAGAAAAAATAGACTACCTAAACTGATAGCTAATTTTATTCCTGAACATCAAGGTACTTTAAAAATGGGATATTTTTTTCAGAAAGCTAAAGAAAAAAATCTAAACATTAATGAATATTATTTTAGATACAAAGGACCTATTCCTCAGTCAAAGGAAACAGCTATTTTAATGCTTGCAGATGGATGTGAAGCAGCATTAAGGGCTATGAATATTAATGCAACTGATAAAGAAGCTTTGGGAACAATATCTAATATCATCTTATCTCGTCAAAAAGATGGTCAATTAGATGATAGTAATTTATCTAAAGGAGAAATTTTTCTAATAAAAAGGGCATTCTTGAATGTGTGGAAAAGAATTAGACATAGAAGAATTCAATATCCAACTAGCAAGAATAATACTTTTTCTTAGTTTCAATTTTATAGCCTAATACTTCTACGATGTTTTGGATTACACCAATATATAAGAGCTAATGTACTTAACAATGTTGTTAGAAGAGTAAACCCACCAATTCCAAAAATGTCTTTAAGAGTTATGAGTCTCACCACTGAATAAGGACCCGTCCCAGAAATTACCATTGATAGAGATACTAGAGTTAAAGTTACTCCCCATTTTTTTTCTGCTAAAAGAGCTGCTGAAGAAACTATTCCAACGATCGCAGCGGGCCAACCAAGACTTATGGCAAGAGTTATATTTGCAACTTTAAGTGGAGGCCCAAAACTAATTATTAATGCAATTATTGGAAGTGCAATTATATTACTGATTAACCCAACCCATGAAAGTGACCAATATCCTATTAACCTTTCTCTCATTAAAAACTGCTTAACTATTAAATTAATTTACAATATTAAGAGGCTCTTTTTAATGAGATTTAATATTCCTAAAAAAATTAATTTGCGTGATTAGATAGAAATGTGTTGTGCGAATTTTCTAAATTATCAAATTGTGGGTGAATTGAATTTTTTTTCTCAGAAAAGACAAGCCTATTTAAAGCATTAACGTATGCATTCGCTGCAGCAACTACAACATCCGTATCAGCAGAATGACCAGAATATATTTTATTATCTCTTCTTATTCTTATTGTTACTTCTCCTAAAGCGTCAATTCCTTCTGTTACCGACTTAACAGAAAATTCAATTAATTCATTAGGAACTTTAGCTAATTTATTTAAAGCTTCGCATACAGCATCAACGGGTCCAGTTCCTATAGATACAGCAGTATCCTCAGTATTATCCTCCGTGTTTAGAAGTGAAATGGTGGCGGTAGGTTTAGATGCGTTGCCGCAACTTACTTGCACAAGACTTAATTGAAATTTAGCTTCTGGGAGCTGAACTTGTTCACTAACAATTGCTTCTAAGTCTCTATCAGTAATTTCTCTTTTCCTGTCAGCTAAATCTTTAAAACGAGCAAAAGCATCATTTAAATCTTCCCGGCTCAAGTCATATCCCATCTCTTCTAGTCTTGCTCTTACTGCACTTCTTCCACTAAGTTTCCCCAAAGATATTTTGTTATCACTCAAACCAACAGTTTTTGCATCGATAATTTCGTAAGTTAGTCTATTTTTTAAAACCCCATCCTGATGAATGCCTGACTCATGTGCAAAAGCGTTAGCTCCCACAATTGCTTTATTAGGTTGTACCGTCATTCCAGTAAGGTTGGAAACAAGTCTAGAGGTTTTTGTTATTTCTTCTGTTCTTATAGCCGTAAGAGGAGTTGGTGAATCTGGATTTCTTTTGAAAAAACTATTAAAAAAACTTTTCCTAACATGCAGTGCTATTACTAATTCTTCTAGAGAGGCATTACCCGCTCTTTCACCAATACCATTAATAGTGCATTCTAGTTGTCTTGCTCCATTTTTTACTGCCTCTAGAAAATTGGCAACTGCTAAACCTAAATCATTATGACCATGAACTGAGATTACTGCCTCATCAATATTGGGAACATTTTTATTTATATCGGTTATAAGTTTGCCAAATTCACTAGGGGTTGTAAATCCAACAGTGTCGGGGATATTTATTGTTGTCGCTCCTGCAGAAATTGCTAGTTGAATCACTTCATATAAAAAATCAGGATCACTCCTTGAAGCATCTTCACAAGAAAACTCAATATCATCTACTAATGACTTTGCATAATTAACCATCTCTGGAACTATTTGAAGAACATCTTTTCTGGATTTTTTAAGTTTATGTTTAAGATGAATATCACTTGTCGCAATAAAAGTATGTATTCTCTTTTTAGGAGCTGGACTTACTGCTTCGTAACATGCTTTTATATCCCCTTTTGACGCTCTAGCTAAACCACATATAATAGGTCCATTTTCTTTTCCTACAGAATTGGCAATTTTATTAACGGCTTTAAAATCTCCTGGACTTGCGAAAGGGAATCCAGCCTCAATAACATCCACCCCTAATCTTGCTAATTGATGAGCGATAGCAAGTTTTTCCTCAAGATTTAAACTGGCACCAGGAGATTGCTCTCCATCTCGAAGAGTTGTATCAAATATCAAGACTCTTCCAGGATCTTTTGACATTAGATGGTATAACCTAAACTTATATTAAGCTAATTAAAAAAATTTGACTAGATTTTGTCCATTAAATATTTGCTGAATATCTATAACTTAATAATATTGGTTAAAATTATAAAAAAAAAATGAAATAATTAAATTATTAAAGTATTCTTTTAGGATTAAAGCTTCCTTTCTTAAAAGATTAATTTTGATTTTTTATAGAACTACAGGATAAATTATAAAAAATATGAATGAGCAATATCCCCCCCCAAATGTTTTAGGTCAGTTAGCGATAGTTTTACATGCTCATCTACCTTATGTCAGAAAAAATGAAAAAAATTCCTTAGAAGAGGATTGGTTATTTCAAGCGATTTTGGAATGTTACATACCACTACTTCAATCAATAGAATCTTCCAAAAATGAAAATTCTGAAAATACAAAACTTACTATTAGTTTGTCTCCAACATTATTATCACTCCTAGATAATAAACAAATTCAAGAAACTTTTCCAAGCTGGATTAAAACAAGGAATGATTTCTTAAACGAACTGCCACAAGAAGAAAAAAATGCCTCTGCATTTTTAGTGAAAAATCTTAATGATAAATACTTGTATTGGCAAAAATGCTCTGGAAATTTAATTGAGAAGTTTAGATTTTTAAATAACTCTGGAAATTTGGATATTCTTACTTGTGCTGCTACACACGGATACTTGCCGATTCTAAGGGAGAATCCTGAGACTGTTAAAGGACAAATAAATACAGCCATTAGAAACCATGAAAATATTTTTGGAACTAAGCCTTTAGGTATTTGGTTACCTGAATGTGCATATTATGAGAATTTAGACTCAATACTTTTTGAATCAGGAATTAGATATGCAATTTTAGATGGTCATGGGATTCTAAATTCCACACCAAGGCCTAGGTATGGTGTGTACGCTCCAATCTGCTCGAAAAAAGGAGTTGCCTTCTTTGGAAGAGACAGTGAGTCAACTTTGCCTGTTTGGTCTGCCAAGGATGGGTTTCCTGGAGACAAGGTTTATAGGGAATTTCACAAAGATTTGGGATGGGAATTACCTATCTCTAAACTACAAAATAAAGGTATCTCAACTAAAAGACCTTTGGGTTTAAAGTTTCACAAAATTACAGATAATAACGTGCCATTAGGGGAAAAGGCGTTTTACTTAGAAAATGAAGCCAAAAAGAAGGCTACAGAACATGCTTTTGCCTATCTTCTCGCGAGATCCAAACAATTAGAAAAATTAACTTTATCCTCGTCCTTTAAGCCCTTGTTGGTGGCTCCATTTGATGCGGAGTTATTCGGTCATTGGTGGTATGAGGGGCCTTTTTTTATTGAAAATATTTTAAAGAACTCTAGTAAATTTTCAATTAAGCTTACAAATTTAAAAGAATTCTTACTTCAAAAGCCAAAACTTCAGATTTGCAATCCATCTCCATCAAGCTGGGGACAAGGAGGTTACCATAATTACTGGATTAATGATGCAAATGCATGGATTGTTCCAGAGATCACAAAAGCAGGTTCAACTTTTGTTGATTTATGCTCTAAAAATTTTAGTAATGATCTATCACTAAGACTTCTCAAACAAGCTGCAAGAGAATTACTTCTCTCTGAGTCCTCTGATTGGAGTTTTATCCTGAGAGCTGGGACGACAACTGAGCTTGCAAAAGAGAGGATAGAAAGACACTTACTAAGGTTTTGGAAAATAGTTGAAATGATTAAAAATCATTCTAATATTAATTTAAAATTCCTAGAAGATATTGAGGAAGAAGATAAAGTTTTCCCAGATATTAATATTAATGATTGGCGAAAATACTAATTTAACTTCAGCATTCCTAGTTTTACTTTTAGAGGTGAATTTATAAACATCTTGGTCATCACATAAATTAATTTTGGAAGTGGATGTGTATTAGTAAGAAAACCTACCCATTCATTGGTAGATAATCTGAAGAAATTTGAGAAAAAGCTTCTTAATTTACTTTCGTCAAAACTCATCAATCTTCTTAAACCATATTGGTAAAGTTTATGTCTTTGTGTTAACTCGTAAGGCCATAGGATCTCCCAACCTTTTGATGCCAGTTCAAGAGAACTTAGATGAGGTTCTTTTAAAAAGATTGCTAATTTTTCTGCAAGAAGTGGAGCTCTTCTTAATAATGATCCGATCATGTAACCTGATGCAGGATGCACCATGCTTGCAGACCCTCCAAAACCAAGTACAAATTGTTTCTTAAATGGGAGGGGTAAATTCATTGGAAAAAGGCAATTCTCTTCATGAAAAACTTCACTTACCTCAATACCCTTACTATGAAGTCTTTTAAAAAGTCTTTTTTTAAGATTTTCTTGGGATAGTGCAGGATAACTAGCTAATGATGTTTCCTCAACAAAAAAAGTTTCATTTCCAAGATCCATTGCATAGAGAAAGGAAGGAGATGATAACTTTTCTTCATTGTTTAAATGATTTGGACGAAAATCCATTAAAACAAACTGTTCTTTTTTGACGGGTGGGGATGAAAATTTACCGACAATTCCATAAGCAGCTTGTTGAGCGATTTCATCTTGAATCGGTCTTTTTACAAAATTACTTTTATGACCACTTGCGTCAATGACTAACCTGGCCTTTATCTTTAGACCTGAAGAACAAATAACCTCAGATAGTTTATTTTTCTCTTTAATATCTGTTGCTGTTTCATTCAACCATTCAATCCCTTTACACTTTTTTAAAAGTTCATTTTGAAAAGCTTCTTGGTTTATTAAACCATAATCATAATTATGGTTTATTGGATTATCTCCCTTTTTATTTTCCCCGTCTCCAAAAAAACTAACTGTTTTACACCACCGATGAGATAACAAAGACTCTAATCCTAATTCCTCTAATTCAGAAGCCCAAATACCATATGTATTCTCCCATTTTTCATTTGGAGATTTAGTTGATATTCCCTTAATAATAAGATTTTGCTTGGCTAATTCTGAAGCTAAGCATAGTGCTGCAGGCCCGGAACCTAAAATTAATATATCAAGTATTTCCATATTATCTAATAAAGCATTTTCTTTTAATTTTCTTTATCTGAGTTAAATTGACCTGCTTCTTCTTTTTGTTCATGAGGAACCAATACAACTTCTGATAAATGATCACCCTCATCTAACCTTTGTAATTTTACTCCAGTAGCGGCTCTAGATTGCTGTGATATTTTATCAGCGTTTGTTCTAACTATCACGCCTTTTTCGGTCACAAAAAGTAATTCTTCCCCTGCTCCAAGAACCTTCAAACAAACTAATACATCATCTTTAATTCTGAATTTTATTGCTCTCAATCCCATACCCGCTCTTTTTTGTAATCTAAACTGAGTTACTGGTACTCTTTTACCTAGTCCAAATGCACTGGCTATTAGTACCCAAGGACCTTCTGAAGAGTTAACTTCAAGATTTTCATCAGACTCATTCGTGAGATCTTCACTTTTAGCTAATTGATCAACTAAATCAGATGTTAAAACATCCATAGATACTAGATTATCTCCTTTCCTAAGGTTCATAGATTTAACCCCCCTTGCCGTCCTGCCAAGTGGTCTTAATTCGTTGATGTCTAATCTGAAATGAATCGCCATTCCTGTTCTTGATCCAATCAAAACACTGTCGCCTTCTTTTGATAATCTAACCCAAGTTAAAGCGTCTCCATCCTCAAGATTTATTGCTATTAATCCATTAGATCGAATTTTTGAGAAAGCAGAAAGTGAAGTTCTCTTTATAAAGCCAGCCTTGGTTAGCATTAATAGATAACAATCATTATCAAAAGAATCTACTGCAACTATCGAGGTGATCTTTTCTTCTCTTGGTATTGGAAGAAGTTGAACTGATGGAGTGCCTTTAGCTGTTCTGCTACTCATAGGAACTCTATATGCTGGCAGAGCGTAAGATACCCCTCTATCACTGAAAAGCAAAAGAGTATCATGATCATTACAGCTTATAAATAGTTTTACTTCATCATCTTCTTGTGTCTTTGTTCCAGCTTTACCTCTAGACCCGCGACTTGTAGATTCGAATTCGCTAACAGGCATTCTTTTTAAATAACCTGCTTCAGTCAATAAAACTACAGATCTGTCATTAGCGATAAGATCGATATCATCTAGACCACCGCCTAGATCAAGTATTTCTGTTTTTCTTGGGGAGGAAAATCTTTCATCGATTTTATTAAGTTCTTCTAGAATAATTTCAAAGATTCTTTCTTTACTATTCAATATTTGCTTATAGATGTTAATTTTTCTGGTTAGCTCATCATGTTCCCCTTTGATTTTATCTGCTTCTAGCGCTGTTAATCTTCTTAATTGCATTTGTAAAATAGCTTCTGCCTGAGTGGCAGATAAATCATGATCAGTTTGTAATTTTTCTTTGGCTGAAACTGTATCTTTTGCTGATCTTATTAGATTAATAATCTCATCCATAGCACCCAATGCCAATAAAAGACCTTTTACAATATGATCCCTCTCTTCAGCCTTTTTTAATAAAAATCCTGTTCTTCTTCTTATTGTCTCCACTCTGAAGTCAAGAAATACATCTAACATTTTCCTTAGTGAAAGTGTTGTGGGCTCTCCTTTTACTAAAGCGAGAATATTTGCACTAAAGTTATTTTGTAGAGGTGTTAACTTAAATAAATTATTTAAAACTACTTGTGGGTAAGCATCCCTTTTCAGTTCAATAACAATCCTCATTCCGTCTCGATCACTTTCATCTCTAATATCAGAAATACCTTCTAATTTTTTTTCATTAACCAAGTCAGCAATTCTTTCTATCAATGCCGCTTTATTAGTTTGAAATGGGAGCTCTGTAATTATTACTGCATCTTTTTCTGCTCTGCCAGTGGATTTAATTTGCTCAATATTTGCTACACCTCTCATAGTGATTGAACCCCTTCCTGTTTTAAAAGTTTCTTTAATACCTTCTCTTCCTAATATTTGACCACCTGTGGGAAAATCAGGACCCTTAATTATTTCAAAAAGTTCTCTATCTTCAATTAAAGGGTTTTTGATTATTGATTTAAGACCATTAATTAATTCCCCTAAGTTATGAGGTGGAATATTAGTTGCCATTCCTACAGCTATTCCAGATGATCCATTAAGAAGTAGTTGCGGAATCCTAGCAGGCAAAACTGTTGGCTCTTGCTGAGAGCCATCAAAATTATCGGCGAAATCCACAGTTTCAGATTCAATATCCTCTAATAAACTTTCATCTGTAAGAGACTGTAAACGAGATTCTGTATATCTCATTGCTGCTGGAGGGTCGTTATCAACAGAACCAAAGTTTCCATGGCCATCTATGAGTGGCATCCTCATAGAGAAATCTTGAGCCATTCTAACCAAAGCATCATAAACAGCAGTATCGCCATGAGGGTGATATTTACCAAGTACTTCTCCAACAACTCTTGCGCATTTTCTGTATGGTCTGCCGCTAGTTAAACCAAGTTCATACATTGCATAAAGAATTCTTCTATGAACAGGTTTTAATCCATCTCTTGCATCTGGAAGTGCACGACCAACAATTACGCTCATTGCATACTCAAGGTATGAGCGAGACATCTCATTTCTTAGGTCAGTCTGAATAATTCGGTCGTTATCTTCGTTTAATCCTGAGTTATCAGAATCTAAAGTATCAGACATATAAAAATCCTTTTTTTAATAATAATCGTTGATCGTCATAATGAATAAAAAAAAATATTTATTTAATTCCCAAATACTCACATTTACACACAAATCAAAATAAAACCTGTTGTTTTTGAATAAACCTTGGCTTATTACCCCTTTAGTTGTTAATTTAATCAAAATATAGAGAAAAATTCCGTGAATATTGAACTTGGATTAAATAAAAAAGTCAGAAGGGCTTATGGTATTGATGAAATAGCTTTAGTCCCTGGCAAAAGAACACTTGATTACGATTTAACTGATCCTTCTTGGTTAATAGGTGATATCAAAAGAGAAGTTCCTATTGTGGCTAGTGCCATGGACAGTGTTGTCGATGTCAACACGGCTGTAGAACTCACAAAATTAGGTTCTCTAGGGGTTATTAATATGGAGGGCATACAAACAAGATATGAAAACCCTGATGAAATATTGAATCAAATAGCATCAGTAGGGAAGACTGAGTTTGTTCCCTTAATGCAGAAGATATACAGTGAGCCCATCAAGGAGGAATTGATTTTACAAAGAATAAATGAAGTCAAAGAAGGAGGAGGCATCGCTGCTTTTAGT
Organism: uncultured Prochlorococcus sp.; assembly: GCA_902525585.1. Taxonomy (GTDB): domain Bacteria; phylum Cyanobacteriota; class Cyanobacteriia; order PCC-6307; family Cyanobiaceae; genus Prochlorococcus_A. Next base: position 9,208 of record CABZHQ010000015.1, read on the forward strand.
GGAACTCCTCAAGCTGCTATTAAGTTTAAAGAAACACTTAATAATTCCAAAATAGATTTGTTTTTTCTTCAAGGAACAGTTGTTTCAACTGAACATCTTGGTATGGAAGGTAAGGAAACCTTAAATATTAAAGATCTCTGCCAATCTTTGAATGTCCCAGTTGTAGCGGGAAATTGTGTTACTTATGAAGTTGCAAAACTTCTCATGGAGGCTGGAGTTGCAGGATTAATGGTTGGGATAGGACCAGGAGCGGCATGTACATCAAGAGGAGTATTGGGAATTGGAATCCCTCAAGCAACTGCAATTGCTGATTGTAGTGCTGCAAGAAATGATTACTTCAAAGAAAGTGGTCGTTATATCCCCATTATTGGTGATGGAGGAATTGTGACGGGCGGAGATATTTGTAAATGTTTAGCATGTGGATCAGATGCTGTAATGATTGGATCCCCAATAGCTAAATCCTCAAACGCTCCAGGTAAAGGATTTCACTGGGGTATGGCTACTCCAAGTCCAGTATTGCCAAGGGGCACAAGAATTGAAGTTGGTTCTACAGGATCCTTAGAAAGGATAATTAAAGGACCTGCCTTACTTGATGATGGGACACATAACTTGTTAGGTGCCATTAGAACCTCAATGAGTACTCTTGGAGCAAAAAATATTAAAGAAATGCAAGAAGTTGAAATAGTTATCGCACCATCACTTCTTACAGAGGGTAAGGTTTATCAAAAAGCTCAGCAGCTTGGGATGGGTAAATAGTTCATTTAGAGCAAAATTATTAAACCTTAGTGAATTAAGTATTAAATTGAAAAATTTTCTAATTAGGAGTTATTATTAATTGATGGGGGAAACCCCATACTCCTCACACACTAAATCGCCCGATTAATCGGGCTTTTTTTAAATATTTTGTTACTTATATTATTTTATCTGTAATGAAATCATCACTTAAAAGAATTGCCTGCTAAATTTTCAAAAGGAATACTTAAATTATGTCATCAGCTCCAGCCGTAACTGATTCTTCATTTGACAAAGATGTACTGCAAAGTGATCTACCAGTATTGGTTGATTTTTGGGCACCATGGTGCGGACCATGTAGGATGGTCGCTCCAGTTGTAGAAGAAATCTCAAAAGACTTTGAAGGGAAAATTAAAGTTTTTAAATTAAATACAGATGAGAATCCAAATGTAGCCAGTCAATACGGAATTAGAAGTATTCCTACATTAATGATCTTTAAAGGAGGTCAAAAGGTTGATACCGTTGTTGGCGCTGTGCCAAAAGCAACTCTTTCGAGCACTTTAACTAAGCATTTATAAATTTAAAAGCTTTGCATAAAATTGGACTAATAGACTATGGAATGGGTAATATTCATTCTGTAACGAAATCTCTAGAAAGTCTTGGAGAAGAAATTATATTAATTAAAAATTTTAATGATTCAAAGCTTTGTAAGGCGATAATACTTCCTGGGGTTGGAGCATTTGATCCAGCGATGAAAAATCTCATAAATACTGATTTGATAATTGATTTAAAAAATTGGATTAAAAGTGGGAAGTCCTTTTTGGGAATTTGTTTAGGTCTCCAACTCCTTTTTGAATCTAGTGATGAAGGAAAAGTTCAAGGGCTGGGAATTTTAAAAGGAAAAATACAAAAAATACCTAATATTTTTAACCAAAGAATCCCACACATGGGTTGGTGCCAACTTTTACCTACAAAAAAAAATACTTTATTTGGTATTGAAGAATTAAATAATTGGGTCTATTTTGTACATTCCTATCATGCAATCCCGGATGACTTAAATATTATTGCAGCTCAGGTTGATTATGGCTCTGAAAAACTAACTGCAATGATTGAGAATGATAATTTATTGGCCTGTCAATTTCATCCGGAAAAATCTGGAAAAACTGGAGAAAAACTTTTGAGAAGATGGCTGAGTAATATTCAATAACAGATGCTTAGGGATGAAAACTAACTTAAGATTAATAGGTGGTAAAAAACTCCAAAGTCCAAATAATTCTTATACTAGACCTACAACTTTGAGAGTGAGAGAAGCCATATTTAATATATTGAACAATAGAGTTAAAAATAGTAACTGGTTAGATTTATTCAGTGGAACAGGGGCAATATCTTGTGAAGCTTATAATCACGGAGCAAGCAAAATACTTGCTATTGAAAAAAACAAAATCAACTCAAAAATTTGTTTAGAAAATTTACTCTCTTTGGAGAACATAGAGAATAGGAGAAATGATATCGAAGTTATTTGTAAAGACGTTTTGAAATGGACAAAACCCAATTATGAGAGAAACTTATCATCTAGAAATATGGATTTAAATAAATTAAAATTTGATTTTGTTTATCTAGATCCTCCCTACAATGTTGATTTCCATGAATTAGTTTTAAATCAATTATTCAATTGTAATTTTTTAAAAAAAGATTCGACAATTATTTGTGAACATTCTCCCAACCTATTTATTAAAAAAAGTAATTTGTGGGAAACTATAGATGTAAGAAATTATGGGCAGTCAAGATTAACATTTTTAATCAATGTCCAGCATCCCTGAACCTCTCCTGTATTGATTCCATGCACTTACGAATAATCCAAGAAGAGTTATTGGAATTAAACCTAAAACAATTCCACATAGAAGAGGCTCGATCATTTTTTTTGCCTTTTTTAAAATTCTTATCCACAATTGTTACATAGAGATTATTTTTTGTGTCAACATCTTCATCAACTGCAGCAGAAAGAGACTTTAAAAGAGAATTCTTAAAAATTGTTTTTATTGTATTTGGATTTTTATTGATTTGTTTTTCAATATTTTTCGTGAATCATCATGAAAATAATAAATATATTATTGAAACTCTTGAGCTTAATGGCTCTGCTGAGGATGGAGATGCTCTTTTTAAGATGAATTGTGTTGGATGTCATGGAATTACAGCAAGGGGATTAGTGGGCCCAGACTTACACTCAATAACTAAACGTTTGAATGATAAACAGATAATAAAACAAGTTACTGGAGGCCTAACTCCTCCTATGCCAAGTTTTGAAATTGATCCTCTAAATATGTCTAATTTATTAAAATATCTTCATAGCCTTGAATAATTTTGGGAAAAAATTTTTCTAATTTAAAGGTAATATTAGTTGAACCAAATGGCCCTTTAAATGTAGGGAGCGTTGCTAGATTATGCTCCAACTTTGAAGTTGATGAATTAAGAATTGTTTCTCCGAAATGCGATATATTTTCTTTAGAAGCAAAAAAAATGGCCCTTAAAGGTCATAAATTTCTTGAAAATTGTAAGATTTTTGATGATCTACAAAAAGCAATTTTTGACTGTGATTTAGTTTTAGCATCTTGTGGAAGGATTGATTTAAATAAAAATTCATTTTTTGGATCTTCTGAAGATATATTTGATTGGACTTTATCCTTTGAAAAGATAAATAATTTAGCAATTATATTTGGAAGAGAAGATAGAGGTTTAACTAACAGTGAATTGCTTTTGGCAAATAAAACTTTTTATATCCCAACTTCTTTGAATAATCCTTCATTAAATCTTTCTCACGCAGTTTCAATAGCTTTGTATGAGTTAAATAAGTGTTCAAAAAGAAACTTTGATCAAGAACTAAATGTTTTTAATCTTGCATCATCAAAACAAATTTATGATTCGTTTTTGGAGATAGAGGAATTACTTTTGAAGGTTGGATATCTTTTAAAACATACTTCTAAGGCAAAAATCAGTAAATTTAAGAATTTTATTTTGAAGGCAAATACATCAATGCACGAATTAAATGTTTTAAGAGGAATTGTCCATCAAATAAACTGGTTTTTGAATAATTCAAAAAGAAAATAGCTACATTATTACGATAGATTTTATTTCGTTGTAGTTTTAATTTGAAAGGGATATTTACTAAAAACATTTTCTGAAGTAGCATCTATTGATTATTTGAATATTTAAGAAAACAAAAACTGTGCCTACAACAAAGAAAAGAAGAGTTTTCCCCTTTACAGCTGTAATTGGCCAAGAAGAAATGAAATTGGCTCTCTTGTTAAATGTTATTGATCCAAGAATTGGAGGAGTGATGATAATGGGTGATAGAGGGACTGGAAAGTCTACTACAATCAGAGCCTTAGCTGATTTGTTGCCAGCAATCGATGTTGTTAAAGATGATCCATATAATAGTTCTCTAGTCGATCCTGATTTACAAAGTAAAGAGGTTCTGGAAAAAATTACTCAAGGAGAAAATCTAGAGAGTATTCAAAAACAAGTACCTATGGTTGACTTGCCTTTGGGGGCTACTGAAGACAGACTTTGTGGAACCATCGATATAGAGAAGGCTTTGAGTGAGGGTGTTAAGGCATTTGAACCAGGGTTATTAGCAAAAGCTAATAGGGGTTTATTATATGTTGATGAAGTGAATTTACTTGATGATCATTTAGTCGATGTACTTTTAGATTCGGCTGCCTCAGGATGGAATACAGTTGAAAGGGAGGGAGTGTCAGTTCGACACCCTGCTAGATTTGTCCTTATTGGTTCAGGAAATCCAGAAGAAGGTGAGTTAAGACCTCAACTATTGGATAGGTTTGGAATGAGTGTTGAGGTTAAGACAGTTAGAGATGCTGAATTAAGAGTTCAGGTTGTAGATCAGAGAACTTCTTTTGACGATAATCCTGATGAGTTTTCATTGAGCGTTGAGAAACAACAGGATGAACTTCAACAAAAGGTTATTAAAGCACAAGAAATATTAAATTCTGTTCAAATGGACGATGACCTAAGATTAAATATTTCTGCAATCTGCGGAGAACTAGATGTTGATGGTTTACGTGGAGATATTGTTACAAATCGATCGGCAAGGGCAATTGCAGCTTTTGAGGGCAGAACTGAAGTGCAAGAAGATGACATAGCAAGGGTTATTTCTTGCTCTTTAAGACACAGACTAAGAAAAGATCCCTTAGAGCAAGTTGATTCAGGTGAAAGAGTTATTCAAGCTTTTTGTAAAGTATTTGATTTAGATGAAAAAGAAAATCTTTCAAAATTTCAATTGTTTGCAGAAGCTTAATTACAGTGAGAATAATTGGGATTGACCCTGGATTAGCTAGAGTTGGTTATGGAATTATTGAAATAGAAAATGAAAAAAAGATATTATTAGATTGTGGTGTCATTGAGACAGGTAAAGATAAAAAAGAAGAAGATAGACTTTATGAGATATTCAAAGATCTTAATGAATTAATAAATCTTTGGAATCCAACATCAGCGGCGGTAGAAAAATTTTTCTTTTACAGATCAAGTACTACCATTAGTGTGGTGCAGGCTAGAGGCGTAATTATGATGGTATTGGCCTCAAAAAAAATTCATGTTAGTGAATATTCTCCTGCTCAGATAAAATTAACCATTGCTGGGTCTGGAAAAGCATCTAAGAAAGAAGTTCTTGATGCTGTTATGTATAGCTTAGAACTTAAAAAACCTCCAAAACCTGATGATTCAGCAGATGCCTTGGCCATTGCTCTCACAAAACTAAATGAGGATGGCTTTAACTGAAAATTTAATATGAAGATCTTCGAAAATAAGAAATTGGAGAGGGATACTTTTAGAAAACTAAGAGATGGGATTTCTCATGATCAAAGAGAAAATGTAGTAAAGAATGTAAAATTATATGTTGATTCATTTATTAAGGAATATAAAAATATTGGTTATATAGGCATATATTGGCCTTTAAAAAATGAAGTTGATCTAAGAAGTCTTAAGGAAAAATTTTCTTTAGCTTTGCCAAGATGTAAAGATAAAAATGAATTGATTTTTTATTCATGGGATGAAGAGCCTCTCACAAAAGATTTTGAGGGGATACTAAGTCCCAACAACTCTTTTTCATTAAGTTATAACCAGATAAGTATGATTCTTGTCCCATGTCTTTCCGTAGATAAAAATTTAACAAGATTAGGTTATGGAGGAGGTTATTTTGATAAATTGAGGACAGATAATAATTGGAGAAATGTTCCATGCATTGGAGTATTAACTTCCAACTGTGTAAGTGCGAGTCCATTAACCAGAGCTGAGTGGGATATTCCTTTATCAGGGTTTATCACAGAAAAAGAAATATTTGTATAATAGAAAACTCATAAAGCGGTTAATTTATAGTTTTTAAAAAATGGAAAATCAGGAAAAATACAATAATTTATCAAGATTAGTAGAAAAGTTGAAGAAATCAGAAGATCCAAAAAGAAAATATGAATACATTTTATGGTTAGGGAAAAAATTGAAAGTGCCAGATAATGAAATCCTTGTTGAAGAAAATAAAGTTAAGGGTTGTGTTTCAGAAGTTTTTGTTAAGGCAGATATTAAAGGCGGTAAATTATTTTGGGAAGGATATTCTGATGCCCTAATAACCAAGGGTCTATTAGCCTTTTTAATTACTGGTTTAAATGAATTAACACCAGATGAGGTTATTAAAATAGACAAGAAATTTATTGAAGATACTGGTTTGAAATCAAGCTTAACTCCTTCTCGGTCAAATGGTTTTTTAAACATATTATTGAAAATGCAGGCTCAAGCAAATGAATTTTTGTAGGTCTAATAATATAAAATTAAACTCAAAGCTAAAGAAATAAAAAATGAGAAGATGCAAAATTGGGATTGTAGGTTTTGGAACTGTAGGTTCAGGGATTTATAAAATATTAACGTCTGAAGTTGATTATCATCCAATTCTAAAAGAAGTAGAAGTTGTAAAAATAGCAGTTAAAGATCTTAATAAAAAAAGGGATATTGAGCTAGATAATAATTTATTAACTGATGATCCATTTAAATTAATTAATGACCCCTCTATAGATGTAATTGTTGAAGTAATGGGTGGGGTTGATTTAGCGAAAGATATTATTCTGCAATCACTAAAATTAGGTAAATCTGTTGTTACAGCAAATAAAGCAGTCATTGCAAGATATAGTGAAGAAATATATAAAACTGCATCTAAAGAAGGAGTTTATGTATTGTCAGAGGCGGCAGTTTGCGGGGGGATTCCTATAATTGAACCCTTAAAAAGATCACTAAAAAGTAACAGCATAAAAAAAATGGTTGGGATAATAAATGGCACAACAAATTTTATTCTTTCAAAGATGACAAATGAAAAAGCTGATTACAAGGAGACCTTAAAATTGGCACAAAACCTTGGGTTTGCAGAATTTGATCCAACTGCAGATGTTGAGGGCCATGATGCTGCTGACAAAATTTCAATCCTTAGTGAACTTGCATTTGGAGGGAAAATCAAAAGAGAGGATATTCATTCTGAGGGAATTAGTAAAATTAATCTAAAGGATATCGAATATGCTAATAAATTAGGGTTTGAAATAAAACTTTTAGCGCTCTCCGAAAGGGGGCAAATTAATAGTAATAATTCACTCGCTTTGAATATTTGGGTAGGACCTTCTTTGATTCCAAAATCTCATCCATTGGCAACAGTTAAGGGAGTTAATAATGCCTTATTGATAGAAGCTGATCCTCTTGGAGAGATAATGTTATATGGTCCAGGTGCAGGGAGTGGCCCAACTGCTGCATCAGTAGTATCAGATATATTAAATCTGCATGCCGCCTCTGTAAAAAATAATGATTCAATAGATCCATTATTATCTTTTTATTTCTGGAGAAACTGTCATATCATCGAATCTTCACAAATAAATAAAAAAAATTACCTTAGAATTATTTGTCTTGATAGTCCAGGTGTAATAGGAAAGATAGGAGATATTTTTGGAAAGAATAATGTATCAATCGAATCAATTGTTCAACTTGATGCGAGTGAGGACAAAGCTGAAATTGTCGTTATTACTCATGAGGTTAATAATGGAGATTTTGAGAGATCGAAAGATGAAATAAATTCGCTAAATGAAGTCAAAATTATTGCAAGTCAATTAAGTTGTATTTAAAAAAATAGTTTGCAATTTTCTTTATAGCTTGGTAAACCGAAGAAAGTAAGTGTTTGGTTTTAGCACCTTAATGATTCATTCAAAACTACTAGATAATAATAATGAAAATAATAATTTAATCTTTTCTGAAAACCTTTATAAAGGTGCTTGTGTAAAAATTAAAAATAGCAATAAGACTTTTCAAGTAATTGGTTTAAATAGAGGTAAAGAAATTTGTTGGGTGAGAGAGTGGCCTTTTGCTTGTAATTCTAAAAAAACATTTGCTTTAGAAATTAGTCAAATAACCTTACAAATTTTCTGCTCAAATAATTCTTCAGAATAATTAAGAACTAAGTAAATATGAAAAAAAAAATTGTTTTATCAATATTTATAATTTTAATTTCTTTTTTACAGAATTCTTGCGGCTCAAAAAGAATATCTAAAAAAATCATAGTAGCAAGTTCTGGAAAAATTGAATCTTTAGATCCAGCTAGAGCAAGTACTCTTAAAGCAATTCAATTAATCAGTTCTCTTGGAGACACATTATATGAATTAAATCCTAACGGAGAATTAATACCTGAATTGGCCTCGGGGATGCCAGTTATTTCAAAGGATAGACTTCAAATAACTATCAATTTAAGAAAGAATGTTTTCTTTCACGATGGAACTGCATTTAACTCAAATGCTATGAAGTTTACCTTTGATAGATTCAAAAGAATTGGAACGATGAACTATATTTTAGGAAATAAGATTAAATCAATAGAAACGCCAAGTGAATATTCAGTCATAATAAATTTGAATAAACCATCAAGTTCATTAAATGGTTTACTCACATCAGTAAATTTAACTCCAATATCTCCTACATTTTACAAACAATATTCTGATAAGTTCCTAAATGAAAAATTTGTTGGGACTGGCAAGTATGTCCTGACCAGTTTTTCTAATGAAGTTCAATCAATTGATCCATATTTGAATTATTGGGGTGAAAAGCCCTTAAATAAGGGCGTTAATTTTGTGGGCTATTCAAATTCATCCTCTCTTTTTGGGGCTTTAAAAAGTAAACAAATTGACGTGCTTTTATCAAATTCAATTGATGATAGTCAGAGAAAAAGTTTAAATGATTTAAGCAAAAATAAAAAGTTTAATGAAGGTAATAGCCCTTTCACTGAATTAAGTTTTATAAGCCTCAAAACTAGTTCTTATCCCTTAAGTAATCTTAATTTAAGATTGGCTTTGGCAAAAAGTATTAATAGAAAATTGATTAGTGAGAAAGTAAGTTATGGATTAAGGAAGCCATCTAGATCAATTATTCCTCCGATATTAAAAAAAGATAATCAAGAACTGTGGCCTAAATATGATTATTTAGAAGCGAGAAGGTTATTGCAAAAAGAAAATTATTGCAATGGAAATATTCTAAAAATACCCCTTACTTATAGATCGAATGTACCAGCTGACAAGCTTATTGCTCTGACATGGCAAGAAGAAATTAAAAATTCTTTGAAAGATTGTATTGATATTGAACTCAATGGGGTTGAATCTACAACAGTTTATAAGAATCTAAGTTTAGGAATTTATACGGCAGTTCTTCTCGATTGGACTGGGGCTTATTCAGATCCAGAGGCTTATCTTACCCCTCTTTTAAGTTGTAATGAAATATTAGACGGCATATGTAAAAAAGGAGAATCAGTTTACAGCGGTAGTTTTTGGGGATCTAATAAAGTGGAAAGTTTATTTATTGAGAGTGAAAAAATAAGTGGAATTAAAAGATTAGAAAAACTTGTTGAAATTGAAAAAATAGCAGCAAGTTCAATACCTTATATTCCTATTTGGATCTCCTCTCAAAAAGCATGGTCACAAAATAAAATATCAAAACCTATTTTTAATGGCGCAGGAATAATTTCATTGAGTGATCTTGAATTAATTAATGAGTAGAAATTTAAATAAACTATTAAATTATTCCTTATTAAAAATTTCATTAATACCGATAATGTTATGGATAATTTCTTCATTAGTTTTTATTTTATTAAGAGTTGCGCCCGGCGATCCTGTCGATGCCATACTTGGATCTGGTGCAGATGAGGTTTCTAGGGAATTTCTAAGAAATAAATTGGGGCTAAATGAACCTTTAATAAATCAATATTTTTCATATATTAAAAATATATTGCACTTAGATTTTGGCCAATCTCTTAGTACCCAAGAGCCAGTCCTTAATATTATTATAAAGTCATTGCCTGCAAGTCTTGAGCTTGGATTCTTTTCAATATTAAGTGCCATACTAATAGGATTTCCATTGGGATTAATTGGCTTAAGAAATAGAGGGAAAAAGACTGATTATATTGCGAGAATATTAGGAATTGCTACATATGCGATCCCTCCTTTTTGGGGTGCAATGTTAGCTCAATTATTATTTTCTGTATTTTTTAATATTTCACCAATTGGAGGAAGATTTCCTATATTTCAGCAACAACCCCAAATTACAGGTTTTCTAATTTTAGATAGTATTCTTTCAAATAATATTATTGCCTTGAAAGATAGTCTTTATCATCTCTCACTCCCTTCGATTACCCTTGGCTTTTTATTAAGTGGTATATTCAGCCGCTCATTAAGAGTAAATTTGGATAAGACATTAAAAAGTGATTATGTAAATGCTGCTATATGTAGAGGAATATCGAGGAAAAAAATATTTTTAAACCATGCATTGCCTAATGCTCTATTGCCAATTGTCACTATTTCTGGCTTGACTATGGCCTCTTTAGCAGGAGGTGCTCTTTTGTTCGAGGTGACTTTCTCATGGCCAGGTATAGCTTTAAGATTACATGAAGCTATTTCTCAAAGAGACTATACCTTGGTTCAAGGAATTGTAATTTTTACCTCTATGCTTATAGTCTCTCTAAATCTCTTCGTGGATATTTTAATCGCATATTTAGATCCACGAATAGAGTACTAATTTTCGGAAATTTCTTTTATCGTTTCAAGATCTAAAAAATGGAAGTCAAGTCCCAAATCTCTTTGGTTTTTAACTACATTAGGGATCTTTTGGTCTTTAATATTTTTTAAAAATTCAACTATAAATTTAGTAGATAATTCTTGTACTAATATTGGCTCTGAACCAATAAAAGATTCACTTATTTTGAAGAGGTCATTATTTTCTTCATAGCTTTTATTAATTCTTATTGGAGAGAAATGACTTGCTCCTTCAATAATTAGAAATCTATTTGATGGATTATCTAAAGCATAAAAAACTCTAAATTGTTCATTCATTAACGGTGTAATAAGGTCATAAGTACCACCTATTAGAAGAGTTGGTGCTTTAATGCCTGTACTATTTTCTTTTGGCCATACTAGACTTCCAAATGAATTAAAACCTACTATGGCACTGGCCTTATTAGTGGTATTTTTCTTAGGGAATGGTATTTCACTCAACTGACATTGAAGTAATTTTGATAAATTTGTTACCGCAAAGTCTTTTAATGCCGAATCACATTCTTCCTCTAGCTGATCAGTGGGTTTCTTGCCTTCATATAAAAGTGCTATTAAAGCACCAAGTGAATGCCCCATTAAAATATAAGAATTATTAGGTAAACCAAATTCTCCATTTTCATGAGCTTTCAATACAGCATCTAAATCTTTAATTCTATATAAGTAAAAGTCTACACTTCCTGGGATTGTTCCCTTACCATCGAGTACTTCTATAAATGATTCTAAATTACTCCCTCTATGATCTATGAATAATATTGGCCAGCCTCTTCTAGCCAATTCGTTACCTATCCATTTGAAATTATTAATTTCGCCTCCAAGTCCTGGCATAAATATTATCAATTCTTTATCAAAATTTGTTTTATTGCTTTTCCATATTTCAATTTCAAAAGGTTTCACTCGGTGAGGAGCATAAATTTTTTTTTCAATTTTTATTAGATCTTTAGTTGATTTTTTTTCAATATTATTAAAGGCATTTTGTTTAGTTTTTTCAAGTTGATTTAAATTGGACAATAGTTCTTGTTGCATTGATAATTCATTTTTCCAAGATGAAATTATTAAAATTAGATTATCAATATCTAGTGAAATTTCTTCTGATGGTAATGCCTTTATGATGTCTAAAGTTGAAACTTCTTTTTTTTGATCTAATAAATTTTCTATAGTGTTATATATTTCTGTTCCATTATTGTCATTTGGAACTTTAATGCTTTTGCTTAATTGTGTAAGAATTTTACGACCTATCCAACTTCTTAATATTTCTCTATTTAATCCCTCTTCTTTGAAAACTGGAAATTCTAAAAATTTTGATAATTCAAAAACTTTTATAAATCCATTTTTTTTTAACCAATCTATTAATTCTGTTGAATCATCTTTGTATTTTTCTAATTTTGATAATTGTTCTATAGTAAGGGGGATTTCCATCTCTTCAAACTTAATATTTATCTTTTCAGCAGCATTTAAACCATTATTAAAAAATAAACCACAAAAACTAAAAAAAATTATAAAAATGTATTTCACTAGTGATTAGTCCAAATAGTTTACAAATTAGCAAAAATTGGTGGATTCAATTTCCTTATCATTTAAGGTTAATAACCAAGATAAGATTTTTCGCTGCATTTGGAGCAGGAGGTGTTATTTATTTAACATCACTTATTTTTAATAACCTAGGATTATCGGCGACAGATATTGGCCTGGGATTTACCATTTCAGCAATAATTGGAACCGTAACAAGACTCTTTACAGGTAATTATCTTAATAAAACGGGAAAAATACAATTTCCGATAATTACTTCTTCAATACTAAGTATTGCCGCTAGCTTATTCCTCATTTTTTCAAGAGATACTTTTTTGTACATAATTGGACAATCACTTGTTGGGGCTGCAGCAGGAATATATTGGCCGGCTGCCGAGTTTGGGGTACCATATTTTTGTCATCCTATCGAAACAAGGAAAGCCTATGCCCTTGTTAGAAGTTCGGAAGCTTTAGGAATATTTCTAGGGGTATTCTTAGGGGGGTATATGACAAATTTTTTGTATTCTAAATCAATATTTATAAATGATATATTTTGCATGTTAGTTATCACGTATTTAATATCTAGAAATAGTTCTTCTATAAAAAGAAACTTAGAAAATTTTCAAAAAAAATTAGTAGATCCAATTAATCAGGGACAATTGAAATGGAATAAAAATTCAACGATAATAATTTTATCTATTTTATTGATAACTACCTCTTTAGCCTTGATACAAGTAACTTTGCCTCTGGATCTTGTTAAAGGTGGAATATATCGTAATGCATTAAGCAAAGAAATTATTAGTCTTATAATTTCTATTCAGTTAATTTTGTTGTTATTTTTACAATGGCCTGTCGGTTCTTGGATATCTAAGAAAGAAAGATTATTTGGCTTGAAATTTAGTTTAATAAATTTCTCTTTCGCTTCATTTTTATTATTTATTTCTAGTTATTTAAATATCCCAGCGTTTTATTTAATTTCTTTGGCATTGATTTTAGTAAGTTTAGGGACTGCTTCATTTCTTCCAACATCAACAGATGTCGTTTTCAGAATAGCTCCTTCAAATAAAAAAGGTTTTGCACTTGCTCTATTATCACAATGTTTCGCTATGGGTTATTTTTTTGGACCATTTATTTCAGGTCGCATATTAGATCTATTTGGTTATGCTTCAATAATCTGGCTTTCAATTTCTTGTTGTTGCTTTATTGCCTTTACAATTCTATTTAAGAGATTATTTTAATTAATCTTTTCTAATTCAATAATTCTTCTCTCTCTTAGAAATAAGAAAAAAGGTGCAGAGAATGCGAAGGCTATAAGAAAAGTTCCAATGTATACAACCCACATATTCTTCATGTTTAGCTTTTTTGATTCATTTACTATCCATATAAAAATAGCGCTTGCACCTACTAATAAGTCTCTAGAAATTGACTGAGCTGCAGGGTTTGCATTCGCTAAAGAAATGAATTTATTTATATCAAAGCTGTTTCCATATTCCCTAGCAAATTCGAAATTAGCCAACATTGGCAGAATAGCTCCCAAAATTGATAGAAAAAGGTAAAGAAAAGATAGTATCTGTTTATTATCTTTTAAAATGTTAAATGAATTCACTTGTCAAAAATATTTCTTTTAATAATAGTATTTAAAAGCTTATGGTTGTTGAAAAGAATAATAAAGTTGAAGACTATAAATTTAAAAAAGGAAATTTAAATTTTGCCGTTGTAGGTCATGTTGAGTGGATAAATTTTTTAAAGGTTGATCAATTACCAAAACCCGGAGTTATTTCTTATTCTGAAAAGTCCCTTGAGTATCCAGCTGGTGGTGGATCTATTATCGCGAAAATACTTTCTGATTTATCTTTAAACCAAATTCATTTTTTTACGTCATTAGGTAATGATGATTATGGAGATAAGTGTTTCAAGATTCTCTCAAATATGGGAATTAAGTTGCATGTAGCTTGGCGTGATAAACCAACTAGAAGAGGATTTAGTTTAATTGACTCTCAAGGTGAAAGAGCAATAACAGTTTTTGGAGAAAGGTTAGCTCCAACTCATGAAGACAATTTAGAATGGAACATTTTAAAAAAAATGGACGGAATTTTTATTACTGCATCTGATTCAGAGATTTTTAAAATGGCTAGATCAGCTTCAATACTGTGTACAACTCCACGGGTAGGATTAAATACAATTAATAATTCAAATGTTTTTTTAGATGGATTAATAGGCAGTAATCTTGATCCCGGAGAAGTTTTTTCTTTTTCTGAATTATCGTTAAAACCCAAATATACTTTTAAAACCGAGGGAGAGAAGGGAGGCATAATATTCCCAGGAGGAAGATATAAGGCTCTTAAAAACAAAAAATTAAAGGTTGATTCTTATGGATGTGGCGATTCTTTTGCTGCTGGGATTCTTTATGGAATGGCATCTAAATGGGATATAGAAAAAAGTTTAAATCTTGCTAAAGTAATGGGAAGAGACGCCAGTGAATTTTTCGGCCCATATGCAAATAGTGATGAAAAATAATTGAATTAAGACTTACATGAGCAATCTAGATAATAAAAATAAAAATCTACTTGTAGAAAACATTATTGTTTTCTTTTTATTTACTGTTTTTTTAGTTTTTAAATCTTTGAAAACTTTATCTAAAATTTTTACCTATGGAATCATAAAAAAAGAAATATTAACTACTAAAAGTAACTTAGGCGTAGATATAAAAATAAAAATTAAGTAATGAATATATTTTTAGTTTTTCTAATTTTAGGAGTTATTTTTTTGGGCTACAAAAAAATTAATTCTAAAAAAACAAAGAACTTAAAATTAGATAGATTTAAAAATAAACTACAGAGCACGCAAACAAATATTGACAGGATTTTTTTAAGAGAGGAAGAAAAAACCTTTTCAAATCCTAATATAAATATTTATATTGGAGTTTATGACAACGAAGAAAATATAAATAGAAAATCCAATATACACAGAGCAAGACTTTCAAAATTTAAGAAATCCAAATTAAATGGTGAGATGATATTTCAAGACGATGAACAAAGAATATATAAATTTAATAATGGGAAAAAAATTTACTTATAAATTTAAATTCTAATTACACTCAAGACTATCTCTTGTTGAAACACCTGTTGTTGGATTGATCCCATCAGCAATTTCACAAAGATTTCTTTGATCTTCACTGTCAAGAATTGCATAAGAAAAATCTGCCCCCTCTATTTGAGCTCCTGCAAAACTGCTGCCTGATGCGATCATATTTATCAAAACAGCATTTCTAAGATCTGTTTTTTGGAAATTAACTCGATCAGAAAGAGTATCGGTCAGGTCAATTCCATTTAAATTAGAACCTTTTAAATCAGATAGGGTTAATGTAGTTCCATGTAAATCAACATCACTAAAATCGGCATCTCTCGCAACTGCTCCAGCTATAGAAGACAAATGAAGATCTTCCCCATGGAAATTAAATCCTGTAATATTAGATCTTACATAACTTGGAACTTCATCTCCTTCGCCCTTAACAGCAACATTTGCTCCAGCAAAAACTGGAGAGGATAAAACCAAGAAGGAAAAAGTTATGCATAAAAAATATTTTAAAAAACTTAGAAATTTCATATTAAAAAACTTGAATAAATTTATTTTATAACAATTAGATAATTTTTTAAATTGATGTATTAATTTAGAACTCGTTTTTAAGATTATTTAACACTATAAATTTTAAATCTAGGCTCTAGATTGGTTATACAATCTAGTAGTTTTTTGTTGTCTTTGCTATTGGTAACTTTAAATTCAGATTCAACTGTACCGCCTTCATCTCTAATGGCTTGATTTAAAACGATGGAACCGTTTTCATCAGATACTGATCTATGAAAAGTTCCTCTAGGTATCCTTAAAATATATCCACAAGATTCTAATCTAACTTTATAAAAAGGATAATCCCAACCAAAATTGACAAGAAAAAACGTTCTACCCCCAGAGATAGCTAATAGATTATCTTCTTGATTGTGATGTATGTAAAATTGCCAATTATCAAAATCTTCATCATTTGGAGGACTAACTGCGGGACCACTGTGAATAACTAAATCTCTATAATTTGATTCATTAACACTAATATCAAAAAATCTGACATCTTTTGTATCGCGAAATTTTTCATAACTTATCAATTCAAACATTTTTGATTTATTTGACTTGATAACTGGAATTTCTAAACTTGAGTTCAATTTTCTTTAAAGATTAAACAAATGAAAACAGATATATATATCTAAGAACGTATCAATTAACACTAAAAAAGAAACATATTATTAATTATATTAATTTGTTATTTTTAAAGATTAAAAATTTAGTGTTTATTTAATTTTAAGAGGTTTGATTTCCCAGGATAAAGTATTTTCTAAATTATTTTTTCCTGTAAAGTTTCCTGTGATTACAGAGGTTAAATTAGATTTTGAAGAGGATACCAATGTTAAGTATCTATCATCTATTAATCCTTTTCCGCTTGGATCAAAACCTCTCCAACCAGCACCTGGAATATATAATTCAGCCCAAGCGTGTAAATCCAACTCACAGGGTAACGGATCTTCGAAATGATAACCACTTACAAACCTACTTGGGATACCTATAGACCTGCAAGCTTCAACCATCAGCATTGCTAAATCTCTGCATGAACCTATACGTTCTCTAAGTGTTCTGCTAGCCGGCCATGCTGGACCTGTATGTCTTTTGGTATATTTAACCCGATCTTGAATAATCTCTATTAGCTGGTAAGTAAATGATAATGCGTTATTAATGCTTCCTGCTAATGCTTCTTGGGCAAGTTCTACGGCAGAGGGATCGTGTTGTCCATTTGGCATCCATCCCTCTAATGCTCCCTGTAAATCTCTGTTAATAATGCTTCTACAAAAAGGTAATGTTAAATCTCTATTTTTAACTCCATCAATGATGTTTGGATGTTTAATAGTTTCAACTTCGCTGATTGATTCAATAATTAAATTATCTGTTAATCCATTGAATCTGATTCTATTAATCTCTTCTCCGCTGGCAGCAAGTAATGGATAAATAATTTCTGGTTCTGGGGTTATTTTTAATTCAAAATTCTTTAGTTTTTGGAAGCCATTTGACCTTGGCTTTATACATAATCTATGCTCGCCTAATTGAACAGGATCTTCGTATTTATATTCAAGTTTGTGAATGTATTTAATTCTCATTAAAAAACTTATTAATTAATAAAATATTTTTCTTGAATGAGATCATTTAATTTATTTAAATCCATTTGCAATGAATCGATTGCCTCATGTAAACCATCATTAATTATATCTTCAATTCTGATATAACTCCACTTTGCTTTAAGCAAACCTCTCATGCATTCTAATTCTGAAGGATTTTCAGGAGATGGATTGTTATCTATCGTTTTAAGAGTATTGCTTATCCCATCAAGACAGTATCTTACTGATCTCGGAAAGATTGGATCAAGTAAAAGAAATCTCGCAACTGAATTAGGCTTTATAGAATTTTGCACTGCTTTCCTAAACATTTGATAAGCTCCAGCTGAACGTAAAAGTGCGATCCATTGCAGCTCATCAAGAACTCCTCCAAGCTCATCTAAGCTGGGTAATAGTAAATAATATTTAACATCTAAAATTCTTGATGTTTTGTCAGCTCTTTCGATTAATCTTCCAAGAATGCTAAATCTCCACGCAAGATCTTTGCTCAGAGTCGCATCTGTAATTCCATAAAAAAGCTGACATTCTCTCCTTATTTCACTTAATTGTTCTTGTCTTGGTTTATTCCATATTGCTTCTCCTTCTTGCATATTCCAATATAAAATATTAATTTGTTCCCACATTTCTGTGGTCATGACATCTCTGATTTGTCGCGCATTTTCTCTTGCCATTTGAATGCAAGAAATTATACTGTTTGGGTTTAAACGATCTCTTATTAAAAAATTAATAACGTCATCAGGTTTTTTCTCCGGGAATCTTTTATCAAAAGATTCTCTGTCACTTGAAGCTTCAATTAATGGGAGCCAAGGTTCCGCACTTCCTGGGGGACAATCTAATGACATTGCTTCACTTACTTCCACGAAACGAGATATATTTTCCGCGCGTTCTAGGTAACGATTGATCCAATAAAGAGATTCTGCTACACGACTTAAAAGCATATTATTTACCTACAACCCATGTATCTTTGCATCCACCACCTTGAGAAGAATTGACGACTAATGATCCTTTTTTTAATGCTACCCTCGTAAGCCCACCAGGGCTAACCCATGAATCTTTCCCTCTCAAAATATATGGCCTTAAATCAACGTGACATGGATATAGTTCTCCATCACATAACGATGGCACAGTAGATAATTCTAACGTGGGTTGTGCTATGAAATTTCTAGGATTATTTTTAATTTTATTAGCAAATTCTTCTATTTCACTGGTTGTTGAGTGAGGGCCAATCAACATTCCATAACCCCCGGCTTCTGCTACAGACTTAACAACAAGTTTTGATAAATTTTCTAGAACATATTCTCGATCCTTTTGGTAATGACAAATATACGTTTCTACATTCTTAATAATAATATCTTCATCAAGATAATATTTAATCATTTTGGGAACAAAAGAATAAATCATTTTGTCATCTGCTATTCCAGTCCCAGGTGCATTTGCTAAAGCAACATGACCTGCCTTGAAAACATCAAGTAATCCGCTAACACCAAGACAGGAATCTTTCCTGAAATTGAGAGGATCTAAGAAATCATCATCAATTCGTCTGTAAATGACATCTACTCTTTTTAATCCAGAGGTGGTTTTTAAATACACATAATCATCATTACAAACTAAGTCATGACCCTGAACTAGTTGGATGCCCATTTCTTGAGCTAAATAACTATGTTCAAAATAAGCACTATTAAAAATTCCTGGAGTTAGTAGAACTATCTTGGGAGTATCTGTCCAAACAGCAAGGTCTTGAAGCGTTTTTAAAAGATATGATGGATATTCATCAATTGGTTTTACTATCCTGCCAGAGAAAAGATTAGGAAAAATGTTCTTCATAACTAATCTATTTTCTAAAAAATAAGCAACTCCAGAAGGGCATCTTAAATTATCTTCTAAAACATGCCAATCTCCTTTTCTATCCCTTATTAAATCAAGACCTGAAATTTGACACCATTTATTTAGTGGAGGTTTGAAACCTATCATCTGAGGTCTCCAACCTTCTGAACTCTCTATTAATTCTCTTGGAATTATTCCATCATTTATTATTTTTTGAGAATTATAAATATCATCTAGGAATAAATCTATTGCCTCAAGCCTTTGTTTTAGGCCTTTTTCTAACGTTAACCAATCATCTTTACTAATTATTCT
This sequence comes from uncultured Prochlorococcus sp., assembly GCA_902525585.1. GTDB lineage: Bacteria > Cyanobacteriota > Cyanobacteriia > PCC-6307 > Cyanobiaceae > Prochlorococcus_A. The sequence continues at coordinate 28,916 of CABZHQ010000015.1, forward strand.
GGGAAGTGGATCAAAAGGTAATATTCTCTCAGTACCTTTTAAACCAGTATCGTTTAATCTAAAAGTTGCACCATGTCTTAGTAATAATTTTTTTGCGGCAGAGTGATTCCTATTTAATTCTTCAAGTCCCATATTATCTAAAGATGAAAGAAGTGGAATCAATATTTCTCTAGCAGAGTTTACATTATCCTTAAAGTATTCATCAAAACTATTTTTAGGCTGATAACTTGAAAACATATATTTCATCGTTTAGTAACTTTTACTTTAGCTTTATATCTTTATTCGTATTTATAGCTACCAAAAATAATATCTCTTGAGTCGATCTATATCATTATTTTGATCATTGAAGTATATTTCTTAAAAATCTAAAAAGCATGAGTTCTAGTAATTGGCAATTTGTTTTTTTTAGATATTTCGCAAGTTTTCTTTTTATCCTCTCTCACAGTTTGCTTGTTCTTGATCATCTACCTGTAGGGGCTGCACTTCACGGACTTGGAGAAGTTTTTATTGCACCTTGGGCTTTTAGAGAAAGAGCATGGGATCTTGTTGTTATTGCAGTTTTATTTTTCTTCTTCGATATATGGGGACTTATAAACACTCCTTGGAATTAACTGATATTATTTATTTACTAATTCTGGGAAAATCATAATAAAAAATGAATTCTTATTTTAATCAAATTTATAAAATAATTTTTCTTTTATTACTTACGAATAGTTCCAGTTTATATGCACATAATTTATTTAATGGTGGTTGCAAAGAACATTGTGGGCATAAAGTTAAAGTAATAAGTAATAAAAAAAAATTAAATAATATTGATGATCAAATAAATATTGAAAGCAAAAATTCTTGTTTAAATAAATCACTTTGTAGAGGTTGACCTCTTGAGATTTTTTTAAATTGTTTTATGAAGTTTGTTCTTTGATAATTATCATTAAAGTACCATTTGCTTGATAATTTTTATTAGGAGGATTTATTTGATTTTTAATTAAAAAAATAAAAGTATAAATCAACGGTAGAAGTAGTGATGAAGCAGCAACTAAAGCGATTATCTGGTTCAATCTAATAAATGGTTTTTTTACTAGATCCTCTCCACATAATCCACAAATCAAATTACCTTTTAAGGATTGTTTTTGAAATTGATATTTAGGATTGCAATATGGGCAATAATATCGAACCATTTTAAAATTTTATTGTTTTAATCATTATCTATAAAACTAGAAGAAAGTCATCTTATTAAAAAAAGAGGGCTAATTTAAGCCCTCTTTTATCTCTTACTTATATTTTTTACTGAAGTTATTAACGCACCTAAATCATGGATCCTTGTTGCTAACTTCTTTTAAGCTAATGCTCACCAAAATTAACTAATTGTCTTTAACTGGGGCAAAAACTCTAGAATTAAGCTTGTTTCTTAAAGGGCACCTAAACGATGCAGAAGAAGGAAGCTTAGACATTAATAAAAAATAATTGGAGCAGTTAATTAAATTAGTTCGGTTTATTCCGAAATTTCAGGCAGGCTATCGATCATTTTGAAAGACCTCCTATAACTCAACAATATAAAATTAGGAAAATATTTCTCTAAAGACAATCCGTTTTTATACGCATTGCTTTTTTATTAAAAATGTCCGAGAGTAGTAATCAATCGAGCTAATTTTTTTGAGATATTTTTAGTAAGTTTTGCTTATTTCTTTTGATATTTAATTCGTCTATCTTAATTTTAAATAATTGAGGAAATCTTTTATGAATCATTCGAAAGAAGTTAGTAAAACTGATAAATCTAATCCCATAGACGAATATTTTCAATGTCTTTCATATTGCGATATTCACCCAAAAGGGATAGATAATGACTGTGAGGTTATCTGTATGGAAAGACATTTAAAAGCTAACTATTGGTAATTAATAAATTTTTACTTTTTACTTTTTACTTAAATCCCTTTGAAAAAAGGTTTGTACGAACTTTAAATTTCCATACATTTACAACACCTTTTGCATTGACTGCTGCAAGTGCACAATCATCAGGTCTCCAAGATATTGCCCCTACTAAATCTCCTGCGAATGCAGCCCCAACGGGATCACCATTACCGTCATTTTTGAGAAAACTTGCGACAACAGAACCATCCCTAGATCCTGAGGCTACAAGCATACCTTTATTTGAAAAAGCTAGGCTCGAAATGGGTTCTGTATGGTGACATAGCTCTCCTGGCATAGTCCCTTCTGGACCATTTCCTATAAAGCTCCAAACTGTAATTCTTTCACTGCCACTAGTTGCTAATAATTTTCCGCTGTCATCAAAAGAAAGATGACTTGGTTTACCAGGGTATCCAGTCATTTCAGCATCCATTCCTGTTGATCTTCTCCAAAAATGAACTGAATTGTCTTGACTCCCACAGGCGACTATATCTCCATCAGGGCTTAATTCCATAGATACCAATGATCCTTGCCATTCGAGTTTTTGATTCGTTTTATTATTAACTATGTCAAAGAATGTCACTCTTCCATAGCAAGCAGTTGCTAGCTCATTTTTATTTGACCACGTTATTGCACTTACTGTGCTTGGATGGTCTTCTGAGATCCATTTCTCTTCACCAATTTCATTAAAAACATATACTTTTTTTGAGGAAGCTATCGCTATAAATAAACCGTCATTAGACCACTTGAGGTGTTCTACCCAACCTTTGCCAAGATCAAGTGTTTTAATAACTTTACCTTCATGGCAATTACAAATTTGAACATTTCCATCCTGACCTGATGTTGCAAAAATTTCACCCTCTGGATGAATTGCCATTGCTAGTAGACCACCAGAGTGAGTATTTTCTTTTTTCCAAATAATTTTTCCAGTATCTCCTTCGAACGAAAAAAGACCTCCTGCTACGTCTCCAACAATAAATTGTTTCCCTTTAAGAGCCCAGCCACATGCTATGGCGTAATCGTTAACCTCAGCAGTCCATCCTTCATGGAACATGCCTCTTGGGCTAAATGGTTCTATATCAGGCATTTATCAAAGCCTTCTTGCATCTCTTTCTCATTTAAATTTCTACCGATAAAAACAAGTTGATTTCTACGAGGTTCGTTACCCCATTCTTTATCAGGTTGTGCAGTAAATAACATGTGAACTCCCTGGAAAACTATTCTCCTTGGGTTACCTGAGTAACTTATGAAACCTTTAGTTCTGAATATATCCACTCCTTTTTCTGATAGAAGTCTTCCCATCCAAGTATTTAGTTTTTCTGGGTCAACATCTCCAAAACGCTCTATAGCAATTGAGCCTACTTCATCATCATGTTCGTGCTCTGCTTGCCAGAATCTTTCAGTACTAAATGGAATCTCTTTATTTTCGTCACTTTTAATGACTTTCATATTGAATTCTTCAGCAGTGTGCTGTGTAAACAAACCTATTTTTGTTGGTTTTTCTATGTTCAGGATGAAGGATTTATTTCCTTTATCCTCCAATTTGAGATTTATATGTTCTCCATATGGGATGGTATTTCCAGGATCTAAACTATTAGCTTTTTCTGCATAAAGTCTCACGGAGGATTCAGCACCATCTTTAAGTTCCTCTTCACTCTCTCCTTGGTTAGCGAGGGCTACTAAGGACATTTCTGGATCGGGTCCTTCTTCTAGCATTAATTCATATTTACCTGCATCAAGATCGTAAACACCTGTCCATTCAAAAGGATATTCTGGTTCAAGGAATGTTGGCCTGCGTTTAAGGATCTGATCAAGATCAAATGCACTTAGATTTAAGACTGTTTCAATTGGTACTTTGGCATTCTCGGCTCTAATAATTCGGGTCATTCGGTTCATATCTCTCAATCTCGATTCAAGAGTATTTAGTGCATCATCAGAGACTAAATCAGTTTTGTTAAGGACAAGAACATCTGCAAATGCCACTTGTTCTGAACTTTCATCACTCCTGCCTAACTGTTGATCAATGTGGGCAGCATCAACTAAAGTCACAATTCCATCAAGAGTGAATTCAGAACTAATCTCTTCATCCATGAAAAATGTCTGAGCAACTGGACCTGGATCTGCTAATCCTGTCGTTTCTACTAAAACATAGTCAAACTTATCTCTTCTTTTCATAAGGTTGCCAAGGACTCTTATTAAATCGCCGCGAACAGTACAACAAATGCACCCGTTTGACATCTCAAACACTTCTTCATCGGCATTAATTACGAGCCCTTGATCTATACCCACTTCACCGTATTCATTTTCAATTACTGCTATTCTTTTCCCGTGCTCTTCACTCAATATTCTATTAAGCAAAGTAGTCTTTCCTGATCCTAAGAATCCAGTAAGTATGGTTACAGGAACCTTTTCCTTAATACTCATTTCTCTCTGTTTTTAAAATGTAATGCTAACCATCAATATAATAATCAAAAAATCGAAATGAAAACCATTTTTATCTATAAAATTTTATTGATTAAGTGATCCCCAGTTACTTGCTAAATCAAAACCTGTTGTCTCATTACATGAGCCACCAAGCTCGTTGACGATAGTGCACGTGTTGTGAACTGCCACAGTGATAGTGTTTCCTTCCATCATTAGTCCATCGACAAAAATTTGATTAGAAGAGAGTGGGATAGAACTTTGCTTGCTTAAATTATTGACTAATTTTGAAGCAGGCTCTTGCTCCTTAAATATGACTTTGACATTTTCTTCCTTTAACTCATTTAAAACTTTTGATATGTTCTGAGGCCTCAGGCTAGATGAATGACCTAAGAAATCTAATAAACTTATCGTTTCAAAACCAAATGCATCGCCATAGTAATCCATAGCTTTGTGTTTTGAAACAATTACACGATTTGAAGAAGGGATAGTAGATACTTGTTTAACAATCCATTTATCAAGATCTTCTAGCGTTTTGTCAAAAGTTTTGAATCTACTAGAGATAGCTTTGCGTAGTTTTCTTTCAGGCACATCTTTTTTCAGACTTTTTGATACGACTTCACCCATCTTGATGATGTTATGAGGATCATGCCAGACATGTGGATCCACGCCTCCGTGATCATGATGGTCGTGGTCATCATGGTCATCATGTTTCTTTGCTGAGTGTCCATGATCGTCGTGGTCATCATGGTCGTCATGTTTCTTTGCTGAGTGTCCATGATCGTCGTGGTCATCATGGTCACTATGATCGTCAATATCAATTGCGCTTACGCCTAAAACAACAGTGCTATTTCTCTTCACCCAATTCCTCATTGCGGGTGTCATTTCTGTCCCTAAAGTAAAAACTTTATCTGCCTTTTTTAATAATCTTGCCTGTTTTGGAGAAATTTTTAAATCATGAACATCTTGTTTTCTATCTACTAGACATATAACTTTATCGGAAGGGAGTGCTATAGATTTAACTATATCGCAGGTAAGAGGCTCAACTGCTACATAGTTTTTACTTTCAGCAAAGGCACCGTTTGTATTTATTGAGAATAATGCCGCACTAGCGATAAGTGAATTTCGGATAGATACTTTTTTATGAGATATATAGCTTGAAAAAATTCTCTTAAAAATTGACATAAAAAAATGATAGATATTTTAAAATGATAATCATTTTCATTTTTATATGCAAGTTTAGGTATAAAATGTTTTTAAAGTAAATTATTTTCCATAATTAAAATATTATGGGGTTGTAAGTTCAAGTATTAATGTCACTACTAGTAGCTGAAAATTTATCTTATTCGTATGCAAAAAATGTAAGCCCGGCTATAAGTAAAGTTTCCATAACAGTTGAACCAGGTACATTAACTGCTCTAGTAGGACCAAACGGAGCTGGCAAATCTACTCTTTTAAGAATATTGCAGGGACAATGTATTCCTGATAATGGCCAGATAACTATTGACGGGGAGAAGTTAATTAGACAAAGATCTCAGGTGGCACTCATGCCACAAAGAAGCTCTATGAATTGGAAATTTCCAATAACTGTAGAAAAACTAGTTTCATTAGGACAAATAAAATACTCAAAATCAAAAAGTAGTAGTCCTTTTCAAATAAAAGCTCTTCTTGCCAACCCTAATGCATGGATTAATAAATGCTGTGAATTGGAGGCCACAATGCAAAGAGTCGGCATTGCAAATATTGCTAAAAGAAGGCTTGATTCTTTATCTGGTGGACAACAACAAAGAGCTCTATTAGCCAAAACATTAATGTCTCCAGCAAAAATTTTCCTTCTTGATGAACCTTGTGCAGCTTTAGATCCACCTGCAAAGGAGGATTTTCTAAAAATTGTTCGTCAACTTGCTGATGCTGGTCTTTCTTTAATGGTGAGCAGTCATGATTGGGGTACCTCGTTAAATAGTTATGATCAAGTTATTGTTTTGGATAAAGCTGTATTAGCCTGTGGAAGCCCTGATTCCATAAAAGATAAATTAGAGGATATAAATATCAGCTCTATTGAGGATAATAATTGTTGTGATTAAAAAAATATTTAGTTTTAACTTTGTGCTTGATAGCAGTTCTGGCAAAGTCCGAAATACTCCAAGGTATGGAACAACAATTGGAATTTCTTTGGATTTGTTTTGGGTGTATGAATATCTTTTACAGGGCACCCTTCCATTTTTGAGGTCTCACCACATTGAACACATGTCAAATGATGAATGTCTCTATCTACGGGAGTGTAAAGAACCTCTCCTGTTGGGAGATGTCTAGAACGTATTAAACCATGCTTTATAAGAACTTGAAGATTCCTGTATACAGTTGTCAGTCCCATAGCTTTTCCGCTTTCAATCAATTGTCTATGCAACTCTTGACCGCTCAGTTCATCTTCACATTTATTAAGTTCTTCAAGAAGTTGTTCTTGTCTTTTGGTAATGTCAGGCTTAGTTACCATTGTTTCCGAAATCTTTTTTTGTCCCGTATTTTTGATCATACCGAATCAATAGATTAATGTCTTTTATTAATAGCAGTTGGTGGCTTGTTCCTTTAATAATAACTATTTTTTCAGGAATTCTATGTCCAGCTATGGGAACTGTATTAATAACCCATAGGAGATTACTTCAAGTAAATTTAATCTCTCACTGCGTTTTGCCAGGACTTGCTTTAGCCTTAGCGCTTGGAATTCATCCTTCAATTGGTGGGGTTATCAGTGGTCTTTTAGGTTCTGTAATTGCGGAAAGTTTAACTAATAAAAAGAGTGAAAACTATGAAGCAATAATGAACACAATATTAGCCGGAATGCTTGGGTTTGGAGTCCTTATAATCCCTTTACTTGGAATAAGGATCGATTTGGAGGCAGTATTATTTGGCGATTTATTGACAGCAAATTTTGGAGATTTACTTAGAACAATAATTGCTTTTTTAGTATTTATACTTTTAATGACTTTTGGATATGAAAAGGTTGTTTATGTGGGAATGGATCCAGAAGGAGCATCCGCGAGTGGTATAAACGTTTCTTTATTAAATCTTGCTTTGAGTTTTACAACGGCATTAGTAATTGTTAGTTCAATGTCAGCAGTGGGAGTAATTCTTGTAATTGCTCTTGTTTCTACGCCAACTTTGTTAGGGCTAAATAAGGCTCATAGTTTAAGAATTGCAATGATGAGGTCTTCATTTTTTGGATTATGTATCTCACTTCTGGGCTTTATTCTTTCTATAGTCTTTAATCTTTCGCCTGGACCTGCCATTAGCGTTATTTGTGTTGCGTCCCTTTTAATTCCTAAGCTTCGCAAATAATTAAATCTTAAATGTCCAATCAGAATTTAATGCTTGAGCTTCTGGATTGTTTTTTAAAGCTACTTCCATAGCTTCTTTTTTATTATTAGCTATAACAACTTCATCAAATTCCTTTCCATTTTTTTTGAGACTTACTTTGAAACGCATAAAAATTATTTAATTAATCAAAAGTTAACCACTAAGCAACTAGATTTAAATACTTTTAAAAGTTAATTGATGAAATAGAAACTTTAGTTATTCTGAAGTTTTTCTACTACAGATTCTTTCTCAATCTTAGCTACATCCTGTAATCCATTAGCATCAAACCAAGGAGCGTTTTCCCAATTAAATCCTTCCCCAAAAGTATTATCGGGAGCAGCTACGTACCAGTGACATGACGAATCGGGAACATCTACAGCACATTTTGACCAGTCAGCTTCCCATTGTGGAACTTGTACCCACATTACAGATGCTAATAAAAAAGAAAAAATAAAATTCATAATTATCGGTTAGCAAAATTTTGAAAGATTTTTTTCACATTCTTTCTTTCTTTTCTTCCAATAATTTTCAAGTATTTGATATTTATGGTTATTTTTAAATTGACTTAAATGAATATTATTCTGATTAAGAACTGAAGTGTTTTTGATTTTCATGACTCAAGCTGTCAATGTAGATCATATTTAAGACACTTTATAGATTTTTTGAAGTGAATTTATACTTAATTTTTGTTCTGCTTTTGTGTAGGTAAGTATTTTTCGGGATTATTTTCAATATAAGTAAGCGAATATTTGACAACACACACTATTACTGAAAAAAGAGCAATTGCCGAAATAATAAAAATGATTTTTTTGTAAATTATTTTCATGAATTTTTTATGTTTTTGATTATTTTTTTCATCAACGCCCAATTTTTCTGAAGGATTTAAATAATTAGTAATTTATACTGTAGCCTTTTAAATTACCTAAGGAGTAAATTAATTACATCAGAAACTCCTCACACACTTTTTTCTGATAACTTTAAAAGTACTCGACCGCAATGTTTGAGTACTTTTTGTATTTTTTTGCGATGTGACAGTTAAGATAGAGGTCTATTAGGCATTACATATTTTGAAATTAAGTGTGATATTTAGTACGTGTGTAGGAGGAATTGATTCATTTCAGTGGAAACAAGGAAACACTTGATATAAATCAATTTTAAAAAGATCTCTCTCAGAGGGGTCTTTTTTTTTGTTATTAGAAATAAATATTAAATTCTGAATATAAAAACATATATGCTTTCTTCCAAAATAATTAGATACGTCATTACAAATTAGTAATTTAATTCGTTAGATTATGATTCGTTAAATATTTCTGTTAATGAAAATACTTTTTTTAGCAATTTTAATTTGTTCAAGCTTTTTATTCCCTTCTTCATCATTTGCCTCACATATAGAACTAAAACCTTGTGTAGAGATCGCTCATTGTGTACGAGAAGAATGGGAGGTTAACAATATTGAGAAACCTTTTGAAGAGATTAAAACATTTATCGAAAACACTCCAAGAACTGAGATTGTAGAAATAGATGGCGATTATCTTCATGCTGAGGCAACCAGTAAATGGATGAAGTATGTAGACGACTTAGAAGTATCCTTTCTACCTGAATCAAACATCTTATCAATAAGATCAGAATCAAGAGTTGGAGAAAGTGATTTGGGAGTGAATCAAAAAAGAGTTGATTTACTAAAATCAAAAATGTTTTAAGATAAAAAGTTAAAAAAAAATTTATTTTTATTGTTTTTTGTATAACTTTTCCATTTTTAAAAAAAATTAGCAGATAAAAAAGTGATAATTGTCATCATGCCTTGATAATGGCAAATTTATTAGATTTTCTCTGAAAAGATGATCATAAATTTTATATATTTATTGTTATCTAGTTTTGTTTTTTTCTGGTTTTATATAAATATTAAAAAAAATGGAGTTAAATGGATAATCAAAGGTCTTTTACAAATTGGAATATTGGTATTATTCATTGGAGGGTTTTTCAAAATATTTTTCACCTTACCCCCTAATTTATTTATAAAAATATTTTTTCTTATTATTTATACATGGTGCACTGTTGGAATAAATGTAAATTTCATGATCCCTTTGATTAGTTTGATTGACCAAAAAATAGTAAAGAAATAAAACTAAAATATGCCTTAATTCTCAGTACAAAAATAAATCTATTTACTTAATCTGCAATATTAAAATTTATAGGATTTATTTTTTTCCTTTTGAAAGTCTTTTTCTTGTATACCTAGTCTTTAATGCCAAGTCTGTCATTATATATATTCCAAATAAAAGAAGGACTATTCCAATAAAGTATTTCATTCTTTTTTATGTAATTACTATGTTTGAGATTTATCATTGTGCCAACTAATTTTAATATCTATTTCTTGAGATAAATTTCTTGTAACTGGACATTCTTTGGAAGCTTTTTTCAAAAAATCAATAGTTTCATTAGAAGTGTTCTTTGGTATAAAAATATCTATTATTAGTTCTTTTATCTTCCTCTCGCTATTTTGTGTCATTACTTTTTCAATATTTAAATATATACCTTTCAAATCAAATCCTTTCGATTTAGCTTTGATCGCCATAATGGTTAGCAGGCAAGTACCTAGAGATGTTGCTAATAAATCAGTTGGAGAAAAACTTTCACCTTTACCGCAGTGATCTAAAGGTGCATCAGTTCTAATAAGACTTCCAGATTGTAGATGAATAGCCTCACAGTTTAAATTTCCTAAATAAGAACATTTAACTTTAGTCATTTTAAAAAATTAAATTAGGAAAATATTATTAGTAAAAAATTATGGAACATAACAAGATTATTGATGAGAAATTTTTTATTTGCATATTAGTGGAGTATTAAGGAAATTCATCATTCAAGTTTTGAAATCAGTTTTTATATCCATATTCCTCTAAGCAATACTCAATTAATTCAATTGATTTATTAAGAGTTCTTTTATTTTTATTTTCTAGATCGAAACATTCATTTAAAACACGTATAGATTCATTTAAGAATGATTCTTCTTTATTTTTTATATCTTTAATTTGATTTATATAAATTAATTTTTTAATCCCAATTAGGGAAAATATGATTATTGATATTGTAAAAATTGCTATTTTGAATTTATTCATACAATTAGTTATTACAAATATTTTAATTTACTTAATATCTGAAAACTTTATATAGCTTATAGAACTAAGTAATTACATATGTAGCTGCTGTTATTGCTATGGCAGTAATTGAAATGAAGATGTATGGAACAACCTTTAAAGGTATATATAGATTATTTTTAGACATAACTAGAACCTTTATACAAATAATTACATTCCCTTTAAACTTTATAAGTCTTCAAATATACAAATTAATTTTCTTTGTATAAATTCAATCCTTTTAAAGATTAACAAATTTATATTCATTGAATTTTCATTAAATAAAGTATCTCTAAATCTTGTCTTGAGTCCGATATTTTTCTTTTTAAAAAGATTAATTCTTCTTGGCTCATTTTTGATTCTTTTATCATCAATTCTGCTTGTTCAATAGCATGTTCTATATTTCTAATTTTAATATCTCTTATTGAGGGATCGTCTTTACATGCTTTTTTAGTATTTGCATCTAACATATGTACGAAAATATTACCTTGAATATAATCTAATTTAAAACTTCATTATGCTACAACCGCAAATTTAATTAAAATAAATTATTATTAGTTTAAGAACTTTAACCTTAGCTAACCCTCTCTTCAATTGATCGAGTGGGTTTTTTTTATGGTGTAATATACTCCTAGCATTTACTATTAATTTGGAAGATTCAAAACTTAATCCTGAGGAACATAATTCAATCGAATCGTCCCCCAATTTGAATGAAGACAATAAAGATCTTAATGAGGGGAATAAAAAAGAAGAAAATGTTAAAGCGTTTACAGAATTTCTAGAGAAAGCAAGTAATCAAGATTCTTCAGAAGAAAAAGTAAAACTTGATTCTGGGCAACAAAAACTAAAAATTGACAAATCACTTTTTAAAAGATTTCTTAATAATGGATTTGATGGCATTTCAACTAATCCAAACTATAAAATGTTGGCATTATTAATAGTCCTTTTAATTAATCTGTCTCTATTTTTTGTAATTGGCAATATGGGTAAAGCGTTTTTGAGAAATGCAGGAATTATGGGTTAAAAATTATTTATTTCTTTTTGGATATTCATCTTTACAATTTTGATTCTTCAAATGAAACTGTGATATTTTCTTGTCAAATTAATATTTAAAAAAAAATTTGGATAATAAAGAGCCAGAAAATCCAGTAGTTTATCTTTCTAATTTAGTCAAAAAATTAGATGTAAAAAACAGAAATGGTTTAGTAGCCTTAGCAATAGTAAACCTTTTAGTGATTCTTTTATTTAAATTTTATTTGAAAGGATCAGGATTATTATCTTGAATTTAACTGCTGGTATTATTATTCAGCATTCTCAAATTGTTTTGCTAATCTAAATGCCTTCTTAATTATTAGAAAGCCACCATATGCTCCTGCCAGTAAAGGTAATACTATTAAAGGGTTAGGGGAATAATTTGAATAATTTTTCACACCCTCAACATATTCATAACCTGAACATTTAAGAAATATAAAGCTAAAAAATGTGATACTCCAACCAATGATTGATAAAAAGCCACCTTTTTTATCTCCTTCGTAGAATCTGTCTAGACCTAAGCCCCAACCTCCTATTAGGAATATTCCTCTAACAACTGAATTTTTTTCTTGATTTCTAAGCATAATAAAAAAATGTTCATCATGAACATAACCTATTTGTATTTAAGATGTGAGATGTTTTTATTAATTAATCTTTAAAATAAATTTTTAATGGTTTTTTCTATAAATTACAAAATTATTATTCAGTGTTTTAATTAATTATTAGAGATTTTATTTGAATTCAACAAGGAAATTGAAGGCCTTATATAAATAAAAATAGACCCATACATATCCTGCATAATTCTCATTTCATCGTCTAAATATACAATTGAAACCTGGCAATTTGGCGATTCTTTATTCCAAGGTAACTTATTCCATACCTCTTTAACTGGATACCATCTATCCATAAGTAATTCACTAAATAATGGAATCTTATTAAGTCCATCAACTTTGGAAACTTTTGTCTTTTGTAAGTTCATATCAAGTAAATTATTTCTTAAAACTAAATCACTTGCTACGGTTATTACTCTTCCACCAAAAGTAGGCAATAGTTTGAACCAACCCAAGATAGGAATTGTTGTGAGCCCAAATATTGTAGTGTCAAAAGTAGATATAAATTCTTTTTTTTCAAAATCAATCTTTTGAGCAATTCTCCCAATAGTTGATATGCCAAAGGATCCTACTTGCAATTGATGTAATTTAAAAAAAAGATTACTTTTAAATTCATCATTTAATGCCTTTTCAATAGCAAGGAAGAAAGGAGAACTTCGAAATAATTCAACATTAGAAAAAATCAATTCCCACTCTCCAGACAATAATTCTTCTGACATTTCAAAACTAAAATCCTTAAGAGCATCAATCAATTTATCCATTTCATTAGCTTTTTCCTCATACATAGGAGAAATTAATTTATTTAATCTTTGCCCTCTATCTGTAACAGCAGCTATTTTATATATATTTGACTTTATCTCTCCAATTTCTTTCATATACAATACAAGAAATACTAATTAATTTTAGGAATTTAATTTGAAGTTGATGGCAATTTTAATAATGCTGGTAATAAAATCAATTAATATTCTCCCCACCTTTTACCAATATCAAAACCCCATTCAGTAGTTAATCTAATTACTTCATCATGATTCTTGCATTTTGAAAGGGAAAACTTTTTACTAGGATTATTTTTTATTAGCTCAGCAATTTGATTAAGTTGCTCTATTTTTTTTAGAAAATTACTTAGATCTTTATCTGACATTTATCTAGGAAGTAAATTTTT
>CABZHQ010000016.1 GCA_902525585.1 uncultured Prochlorococcus sp.
ATTTGCAGCCAAAGTCCATTCTGTTAAATCTGGTAACGTATTAGTTTCTTCGTCAACTGTTTTTACAGATTCAATCCAGCTCATCCAAAGTGACATTGAATCTAAATCGCTCCATGTATCCCATACATTTTCAAGAGGCGCATTAACAACTGTTATTACGTCATGTTTTAGCCAAGTACCCATGAATTAACTTACTGCAAGATTTTTTGCTAATTCGGCTTTCTTCTCTAAAATTACTGCGGCAGCTAAATGACCACTCATTGTAGCTCCCTCCATAGAGTCTATATAATCTTGTTTTGTATAACTACCAGCCATGAAGAAATTAGATATAGATGTTTTTTGATCGGGTCTGAAAGGTTCCATACCGGGAGCTTCTCTATAAAGTGATTGTGGAATTTGTACCACGTTACTCCAAAGCAATTTAAGGTTTTTTGAGGATGGGAATAGACGGCGAACCTCTTTATCTATTTCTTTTGTAATTCTTTCTGTGGATCTTCCTATCCATCTATCGCCAGGAGTTAAAACACATTGGAGAAGTGATCCCATATCTTTTTTTCTATAGTCTTCTGGACTTGCTAGTGCTAAATCAGCAAAACAACTGAAAGAGGCATCAGCAGAATAAAGAAGGTTATCTAGTCCAGTTGGTTCGTTTCCAGTATTATCTTTTTGTAATTCAGTAACCCAACCGTCGTATCTTAATTGGATTGTGGCAACAGCTACAGCTCTAAGTTTTTTTAAACCTTCAAATTCTTTAAATTGATACCATTCTTTTGGAATTATTTTTTTTATTCCAGGAACATCACAGGCAGCTAGAAATTTATCTGCAAACACTGCCTTAATTCCTTCAGGAGAATATATTTTTAATTGATTTACTGAAAAAGAGGAAGATTCCTTTTCATAAATGATTTCTTCTACCCTATGGTTAAGATGTATTTTTGCTCCTTTGTTTGTGATGTAGTCGACAATAGGTTGAGTTAACCACTTATGCGGAGAACCTTTTAAAAGATTAAGTTTTGAGGCTTCTGTTTTTGAAGCAAACATCATAAATATAGTTAGCATGCATCTTGCTGAAATATCTTTGCAATTAATAAAACCTAAAGCGTATGCGATGGGATCCCACATTCTTTCTAAGCTTTTTTCACTTCCACCATGGTTTAAAAACCATTCTTTAAAACTAATTTTATCTAGATCTCTAATTACTTTCATTGCGCCTTCATAGTCTATCAATCCTCTAACTATTGGGCTTGTCCCTAAAGCTAAGGCATTTCTGAACTTATCTACCCAAGTAAGTTGTTCGGTGGTAAAAAAAGCTTTAAGTCCGTTAAATGGAGCACCTAAAGGGAATCTGAAGTCTAAAGATTTTAAATCACCACCATTATTAATAAAAAGATGAGTATGATCTTTAGGGAGTAAATTGTCTAGAGCTCCCACTTTTTTCATTAATTTAAAAAGATTTGCATAATTGTAAAAAAATACATGTAAACCCATTTCTATGTGGTTACCATCTTTATCTTCCCAACTTCCTACTTTTCCTCCCCAAAATGACCTGCTCTCGAAAATTTCTACTTCGTGACCTTCATCAACTAAATTGACTGCTGCTGTAAGACCAGCTAATCCAGAACCAACTATTGCAATTTTCACTTTTTCTTAGAATTATAACAAATCAAGTTTGGATAATGTTTGTTCTATGCATCCTGTCGATTAACTTTTTATATTATAGATAGTAGAAATCCTTTGTTTATGGAAAATGTAGAAGTTAAACAGGAAATTAAAAATTCTGATGATGGCAAAGGTATCTTAATTACGAATGATGCTCTAGAACAAATTTCAAATTTATTGAAGGGCCAAAGTGATAAAAAAGCACTAAGGGTAGGAGTAAGATCAGGCGGTTGTAGTGGGATGAGTTATACGATGGATTTTATAGGAACTGATGAAATTAATCCCGATGATAAAGTTTATGATTATTCATTAAAAGCTGCTCAAAGCTTTCAAGTGGTTTGTGATCCTAAAAGTCTTTTATATATTTATGGAATGCAGTTAGATTTTAGTAAAGAATTAATTGGAGGAGGCTTTAATTTTGTAAATCCCAATGCCTCTCAAACTTGTGGTTGTGGAAGTTCCTTTGCAGTTTAATAAATAATGAATAACGAAATCAATCCTATCGAAGAGGATTTTAATGCAGCTTTATCAAGATATAAAGCAGGGCAAGATTTAATTCCAATCGTTCAAGATTTTCAAAAAATTATACAGCAAATTCCAAATCATTTTGCTGCTTGGACTTGTTTATCATGGCTTCAATTACTCTTGAAAAATAATGAAGAAGCTTTATCAGCTGCCAGACAAGCTGTTCGATTAAATCAGCAAGATCCACAAGCAAGAATGAATTTGTCTTTAGCTCTTTTGGCTACCAATAATAAAGGTGTTAGGGATCATATTGAGTTAATAAAAAAAATGTCTATGATGATGCCAGATGTGAAAAGTGAGTTGAAAGAATCTGTTGAAGACGGATTAAGTAGATATCCAGATTGGCCTGAGTTAACCAAAGTAAAAAAATGGTTGGAATTTTAAATTGTTTAAGATTTTAATATTAAGTAATGGGCATGGAGAAGACCTATCTGGCAGTCTAATAGCTAAACAATTAGTAAAAAGTGGTTATTTTGTTCATGCTTTGCCAATTGTTGGTATGGGAAACCATTACGAAAAAGAACAAATTAAGATTATCGGTAAAACTAAAGAATTTAGAACTGGAGGAATTGGCTATAATTCTTTCAAGGGAAGACTTACTGAGATATTAGGAGGAGAAATGTTTTATGTTTTAAAAAAATTATATTTAACTTTTAAAATAAAAAAAAAATATGATTATTTTTTTGTAGTTGGAGATATTGTGCCAGTTTTTTTTGCATGGGTTTGTAAGAAAGATTTTTTTACATATTTAGTTGCTTATTCCAGCCATTATGAAGGGAAGTTGAAATTACCATGGCCTTCTAAATTTTTCTTGCTCTCACAAAAAGCAAAAAAAATATATACAAGAGATTCCCTTACAGCTAATGATTTAACATTGCAATTAAAAAAGAAAGTGTCTTTTTTAGGCAATCCATTTATGGATAAGTTTTTTCCTAGAAACAAAGAATTAAATAAAGCTGAATTTAGTATTGGATTATTTCCAGGAAGTAGATCCCCTGAGATTTTAGATAATTTTGTTTTTATTTTAGAGGTATTAGAGGCATTGTCAGATTACAGATATTTTCAAAAAATTCAGTTTAATTTTGCAATAGTTCATGCTCTATCTTCATCAAAAATAAAGGAGATATTTCAAAAAAGAGGATGGTTAAAAATAGAAAATATAAAAGATAATAATCTCTTGAAATTCCAATATAAATTTTTAGAAGCAAATATATATTGGAATAATTTTGACAAAATATTACTGAAAAGTAGATGCTGTATCAGCATGGCAGGAACAGCAGCAGAGCAAGCAATTGGATTAGGAAAACCGGTTATTCAGATTGAAGGTAAAGGTCCACAATTTACAAAAACTTTTGCAGATGCGCAAAGACGTTTGCTTGGAAAATATGTTTTTTGTGCCACTAATTATAAAGATAAGAATGATCAAATCAATCAGACAATAAAATTGATCATAGAAACAATATACCTTATACAGCTGAATAAGAAGTTTATGATCTCATGTAATGAAAATGCTAAAAAAAGACTGGGTGAAAACAAAGCTTGTCTTAAAATTGTTGATGATATGAATATTGTTATAAAAAATGACTAAGGAGAATAATCAAAATAAGTTAAAACAAATTATCGATAATTTGTTATTAATAAATTTATTTACAGTCATTTTTTTTGCAATATTTTTTATTTTTGCAATCATCATGCAATTTAATGGCATTTTTATTTTTATAAATTTTATTCAGATAGTATGGAATCCTTTTTTAGTTCCATTGATAACAATTCTTATTATTGGTGCTTTAGTAAACGGTATTAATTCTTGGTGGAGGCGTAAATTGCTTTCTCAAGAAGAGGATATTTAAAAGTATAATTTTTGAGTTTACTGCTTATTACTTTTTGTCCTTCCAATACAACTTTTGCTCCATCTCCTAACAATATTTTTAAAACCGCTCCAGGCACTGGAAGTAAATTAGGTCTATTCAGACATTTTCCTAAAGTCTGAGAAAATTCTCTCATTAATACTGGATTTGGTGCAACAGCATTAAATACTCCCGAATACTTTTTATCAACTAATGCTTGAGTAATTAATGCACATAAATCAGTTCTATGAATCCAACTCATCCATTGCTTACCATCTCCAATTGGCCCACCTAATCCAACTTTAAATATAGGGAGCATTTTCCCTAATGCTCCTCCATCTGCCTCTAGAACTATTCCAATTCTAAAAATAACTAACCTTGAGAAAAATGGTTTTTCAGCAGCGACCACTTCCCATTTTTTGCAAAGATTAGCTAAAAAGTCTTTTCCTCCAATACTATTTTCAGTGAATTCACCAGACAAACTTGTGCCGTAATAACCTATTGCTGATCCATTTATAATGACTTTTGGGTTTATTTTTAAATTTTTAAGAGTCTTCATCATAAATTTTGTGGTGTTAATGCGACTATTTTCAATCTCCTGTTTTTGTTCAGAAGTCCATTTTTTTTCTGCTATGGGTTCTCCCATCAGGTTAATAATTCCATCGGTCTCTCTGAAAATATTTAGAAGATTTTCGTTATTCCAGTTTTTTTCTTTTGATAAATCTATTTGAAAAAACTTAAACTTATTGAAATCTAAATCAATCTTTAATTTACTAATGGGTTTTCTACTTACAATGTATATTTCGTGCTTTTCATTGAGTAGTGTTGGAACTAATTCTTTCCCAACAAATCCAGTGCAGCCAAGTAGTAAAAGACGCATATCATATTGATGTTTATCATTTAAGGCTATTAAATTTTTTAGACGTTTGTAATTAATATTCCGGTATAAATTTTTTTCAATATTTTTCAAACAAGTTTTTGTATAATATATTTCAAATAACTTTCTTGAATTTATTATGACAGATTCTATTTCAAAGAAACCTCTCAAGAAAGGTAGCTTAGTTTTTGTCGATAGAGAAAATTATATAAAAAGTATCGAGGCTTTAGCTAGTGATAACGATTTACCTAATTATGTGTTTGAAGGTCCAGGAGAGATTCTCTCAGTCAAAGACGAATATGCTCAGATTCGATGGCGCAGACCCGTTCCAGACGTTTGGTTGAAATTAGAACAACTTAAAGAATATTCGCAATAAAGTTTTATATCTAAAAGTTTTTATTTTTTTTCTCTGTAGACATCTTTGATTGGATTCTTTTTGCTTCTTTGATCATTTCCTTACCATCAAATAAGTAATTATCTACATATCCTTGTGTATATCTATCAAATTCTGATAGTGCATCTTTAACTTGTGAAAAACAATGATAAAGATCGAGGCCTAAAGCTGAAATAGACTTTGGAACTATTTTTTTGTTATAAATTTTTTCAACTTTTTCTATTTTATTTTGTGAAAGATTTATGTAACTGCAAAAATTTTCCATTAGTTGGTCATCATATGGATCCGCAGATAGTTCTTTTATTTCGTTGTTCAAAGGTTTAATTATTTGACTAATTAATCTATTGATTGGAGTGTAAATTTCTTTAATCCATGTTTCAACTTCTTTGTCTTTAATTGACGAATTATATTTTTTTGAATTAAATTTCTCTTCCCAATTTTCATTTAATGAATCAAATGATGAACTGGAAGAGAAAAAACTGCTATCGTATTGTTTCTTTTTAATAGGGTCATTTAGAGTTTCCCAGGCATTTTGTATTGCAAGAAATCGTTCTTTGGTGCCGCCTGCATCAGGATGATGTTTCTTAACTAAAGAGCGATATGAAGATTTAATTTCACTTTTGGTTGCTTCTTTTTTGAGACCTAATTCTTCATATAAATTTTTTTCCATTTTTATAAATTATTCATTAAAGATAACCATCTTTTCTGGCTTGAATTGAGGTATTAGATTCAAACATTGCTGTTGACAAATATCTTTCTCCAAAACTTGGAAGAATAACTATCAATCTTTTATTTATTAGTTCTTTTCTTTTGCCGATTTTTACAGTTGCTGCTAAAGCTGCACCACTGCTGATGCCAGATAAAAGGCCTTCTAATCGAGCTAATAAACGCCCATAATAAAATGCTTCATCGTCATCTATTTTTATAATTTCATCAATTAATTTAGTATTAAGTACTTTCGGTATGAAACCCGCTCCAATTCCTTGAATCGAATGAGATCCTGCTTTTTCTCCGGAAATTACAGCACTTTTTTTGGGCTCTACAGCATAAATTTTGCAATTTGGATTAACTTTTTTCAAAAAACTTGCACAACCAGTAATTGTTCCTCCTGTGCCTACTCCTGTAACTAGTCCATCTAAATTATTATTGGATTGTGACCATATTTCTTGGGCCGTTGTTCGTTCATGAATATCTGGATTAGCAAAGTTTTCAAACTGATTAAATTGATAGCTATTCGTAATTGTTGAAGACAACTCATTAGCTAAATCTAAAGCACCTTTCATTCCGTCTTTCCCCGGTGTTAGCTGTAATTCAGCTCCATATGCTCTCAACATTGCCCTTCTCTCAATACTCATCGTATCCGGCATAGTTAATATCAATTTATAGCCTTTTGCTGCAGCAACCATAGCTAATGCGATGCCAGTATTCCCACTAGTTGCTTCAATTAACGTTGTTTGATCTGGTGTTATCGATCCTTCTTCTTCAGCTTTACATAACATTGAATAAGCGATCCGGTCCTTAACGGATGCAGATGGATTGAAACTTTCTAGTTTGGCTATTATTTCTGGATAACAATCAAAATACCTTCTGATTCGATTTAATTTAACTAACGGGGTATTACCAACTAGAGAAGTTATATCATTTGCTATTTCCATGAAATGATTTTTAAAAATGCAAAATAAAATCTCCTATACCTATAGTAATTGTATTTAAAGATCTTTTATAATGTTTTCTCAAAAGAATTTAATTTAAATAACTTTCTGCGTAAAATATTTATTATTATAAGGGGTAGTTTTTACAATAATTATGTATTCGCTGGAACTAAGTCTGAGATATTCACCTTTCCCACTCTCAATTCAGAAGAAAGAATTTGATGATGTTAAACGAATTTATGATGAAATAAAAAGTTCCATGAATGAAACTTTAGAATCCTCAAACTTGATTGAATTAAGGTGTGACAAATTGCAAGATAAATTAATTGCTGTAAGAGCTCAAGAAATCATTTCTGTTCAAATATATGAAAAATCCTCAGTAGCAGGAGGAGCTAAAAGACCGGGATTTTCACTCAATATAGATTGATAGAATTTATGCGAGATTCTATTGCAAATGAAATACCTTATATTAAATTCAAAGATGTTTCTTTTGCATATCCTGAAAAAAAAGAAAATTTAATTTTTAAATGTAACTTCTCAATAAAAAAACCTGGATTTTGGATGGTCGTAGGTAAAAACGGGAGCGGAAAAAGTACTTTTTTAAAATTAATTAATGGAATAATTTATCCCAAAAGTGGCGTCATTGAATCTAAAGCAAATATTGGCATGGTGTTTCAAAACCCTGATCATCAAATATTGATGCCAAACTGCAGGAGTGAACTTCTGATAAATATTAATCAAAATATAAGTCAAAATAAAATTAATAAAAAAATTGAATATGTGCTTGATCAGGTAGGGATGACTGGTTTTGAAAAAAGACCAGTTCATACTTTGAGCGGTGGACAAAAACAACGCTTAACCATTGCATGTGCTCTTATTAGTAATAGAAATTTTATTCTTTTAGATGAGCCTACAGCGTTACTTGATCAAACCAGCCAATTAAAAGTTTTACAAACAATTAAAAATCTTACAAGTGATCATAAAAAACCTCTATCAGCTTTATGGATTACTCATCGTTATGAGGAATTAACTTATGCTGATGCAGTAGCAGAGTTGAAAAATGGGTTTTTATCCAGCTGGCAAGAACCATCAAAATTTCAATATAATTAACTCTTGCACTTGCCATAAGTTACTTTAAAGAGCTAAATTCATTCTATATTCCTCGGTAGCTCAGCGGTAGAGCGATCGACTGTTAATCGATTGGTCGCAGGTTCGAATCCCGCCCGGGGAGTTTATAAATTTAAAAAAGTTATTTCAAGTCACCCTTATAAAGGTGACTTTTTTATTTCTTTGAATTCTTTTTTGTCAAATAGTGGTTAGCCTAAAATATAATCAAGAGATTTGATATCTTATTAATAACAGTAAACAGAACATTAAAAGTAATCAGATTTTAAAATTTTTTAGTGGCTTTTATTGATTATAAAATTGTTTTTTTAAGAACAGTAATTAGAACATTAAATTAACTCTTTTCAAAGCGAAAAAAGGACTTTTATTGATTTTTTGTTTTTTAAAGTTAAGACAAATTTTGTTTATCTGGTTCGAATTACTATCCTATTCAGGCAATTTTAGTCATCCCACATATCCTTTTTCTCTTGATCGAAATTATTCCTTTCAAGTAATTCTATTCTTTGTTTCTGAGAATCTATTTCTGTTTCAATTACGTTTTTATCGTCAATATATTTCTTTTGTATTTCTGAGATAATTCTTTCAAATTGTTCTCCAAAAAAATCTGACATTTCTCTCCATGCTTCCATCTCCTCTTCTTTCCCAATAGTATCATTTATCTGATGAGAAATAATTTCTAGTACATATTGTTTAAGTTCCTGTTGACTCATTGATTCAACTTTTTTTTTAATGAAAAGTTCTTTAAGATTTTCTAATTGTTTTTTCGATAAATCTGAATAAATAATTGGCTTCTTTTTCATGGATTCTTAAATTTTTTTTATAGACAAAATTATTAGTTAAAGCATTCTGAAGGAATTGATAACTTTAAACAAAGTTATCTCGTATTTGATAATTAAAAATATCCATTAAATTCAATTTTACACCCCTTAAAATGGCAATCTGAATTAGATATTATTTCAAATTTAACTATTATTTGTTTCTGATAAACCTTTGATTATTAAGAAAAAGTAAATAGAATCGAAAGAAATTCTAAAGTTTAAACTTTTTAAAAATTTACATTTTCTATCTAATCCCTTGCTATAACTATGTTATTTGATAAATCTAATTGATAAAATTGTTTACACTAATTCAGCAATCTTTATAAATTCTTGAGAGAATCATAATACCAAAACTTAATTTTAATTTAATAGTTTATAAATATGAAAATTTCAATCCTGTTAATTGAAGATGATCGTGATATGCGTGATTTGGTGGCTAGACATCTTGAACATTCTGGTTTCGATGTCCAAAAAGCTGAAGATGGAATAAAAGGACAAGCATTAGCCCTTCAGTATTCACCAGATTTAATTCTCTTAGATTTAATGTTACCAAGTGTTGATGGATTAACTTTATGCCAGAGACTAAGAAGAGATGAAAGAACATCAAATATCCCAATTTTGATGATAACTGCATTAGGTGGTCTTAAAGATAAAGTGACTGGGTTTAATTCTGGAGCAGATGATTATATTACTAAACCATTCGACCTAGAAGAGCTACATGTGCGCATAAAAGCTTTATTAAGAAGAACCAACAGAGCACAATTGAATTCTAGTAACCAGCAAGAAATATTAAATTATGGCCCTTTAACTCTTGTTCCGGAAAGATTTGAAGCTATCTGGTTTGAATCTCCTGTTAGATTAACTCATCTTGAATTTGAACTGCTTCATTGCCTTTTGCAGAGGCACGGTCAAACTGTATCACCAGCATTAATCCTTAAAGAGGTATGGGGGTATGAACCTGATGATGATATTGAGACAATAAGAGTTCATATTAGACACTTACGTACTAAACTTGAACCCGATCCACGCAAACCTATTTATATAAAAACTGTATACGGTGCTGGATATTGTCTTGAGTTACCAATTGGTTCTCAAGTGGAAACTGCTAGGCAAGAGTTTACTAAAGCAAGAAATCCTGACTTGATTAATTCGATAGTAGATTAATTTCATATATCTTCCATCCAAATTTTTAAAAAAGTAATTTCCCATGCCAACCTTGGTTGAATGTTTTTTCTTAATAAGTATTTTAAATGTTCGAGTTTTTTAATTAAAACAATATTTTTTGTTTTTCTCCACCAAATAGTTTGAATTAAATTTACTAAACAAATCTGTTGAGAAATTTCTAATTTTTCAGATATTAATTTTGATATTTCTAATATTTCCAGACTATTATTTATTGGAGAATCTAATTTGCTTATAATTTCATCTGAAAAATCGTTCCAAATTTCAATATTTTTCAATAATTGATTTGGAGATCCATTTGCAGATTTTATTAAATCTTCAAATTTTAATTTTGTATTAATATTTAATTTTGAAGTGTTTAAATATTCTTTTAAAATAGACTTTATTCGTTTACTAGAAAAAGCTCGAAATCTGACTATTTGACATCTTGAGATGATCGTATCTAAGAGAAGGTTTAATTTAGATGTTAGTAATATAAAAATACCGTTACTAGGTTCTTCTAAGGTTTTTAAAAGGCAATTCGAGGCTGCTTCGTTTAAAAGGTGTGCATCAATAATTAAAACAATTTTTTTTTCTGAGTTTATTGATTTCTGACTAAGAAACCTTTTAATATTCCGTATTTGAGCAATTTTAATAATCTCAGATCCAATTTTTATTGGTTTTTCAAAATCGGAACTTCCTGAACTTTTATTTGCCAAAAGAGAATCTGGTTCAATAATTAAAAAATCAGGATGGTTATTTTTTGTAATTCTTTCTTCAACATTTTCGCTTGGTGAAGATTGTTTGAAAATCTCTTTAATAAATTTAAGAGCTGTTTGCTTTTTTCCTACCCCTTCAGCACCATAAAATATATAACCATTAGCAAATGATTTTTTTTTAATTATGTTTTTAAGACAGGTATTGACTTCTTCATTCAATAAAAAATTATTTTTATTAACCTCAATCATTTGTTATTAGAAAATTTATAAAGTATTGTCTCTTTTATCTGATTAGAAATAGTTTTAATATTTTGCGAGGCAGATATTACTTTCCAGTTTTTTTCTCTGGCAATTAGTTTGAAGCCTTCATTTACTTTTTCTAAAAATCTAATACCTTCTGATTCTATTCTATCTGGAACTTCATTTTTTCTTCGGAATATGCTCTCTTCTGGAGAAATTTCTAAGAAGAAAGTGAGATCAGGATATTCTCCTTGACACACAATAGACTCAATATTTTTAATTGTTTTTAAATTTATATTTCTTCCATAACCTTGATAAGCCAGGGTGGAATCGGAAAATCTATCACTTATTACCCAATCATTGTTATTTAAAGCAGGTGAAATAATTTTGGAAACGTGTTCAGCTCTATCCGCTGAATAAAGCAATAATTCTGCAAGAGATGAAGGCTTGTTATTTTCATTATTATCAAGAATCAGTCCTCTAAGTTTTTTCCCTAGAAGACTGCCTCCAGGCTCTCTAGTTGTGATTAATTTAGACCCTTTCTTTATTAGACCACTGTTAGGTAGCCATTTAGATAGTTCATTTATTTGGGTTGTTTTACCACATCCATCAATACCCTCAATAACGATAAATTTTCCTTTCATTTAATCCAAAGATAAAGCATTAATTACAACTGTGATAGAGCTAATAGCCATCAATAATGCGGCTATTGAGGGAGTAAGGAGAATTCCATATTTAGGGAATAAAATGCCTGCTGCCAGAGGTATAGCTAGTAAGTTGTAACCAAAAGCCCATGTTAGATTTTGCCTTATTTTTCTTATAGTTTTTTTTGCAAGATTTAAGGCGTAGGGTAATCCATTTAGTTGATCTCCCATTAAAACCACATCTGCATTTGCCTTAGCTATTTGAGTCCCAGACCCCACCGCAATTCCTAAGTCTGAAGATGCTAAGGCTGGGACATCATTAATACCATCACCAATCATTGCTACTTTATTATTAATTTTTAAATTTTCTATAGTCTTTAGCTTCATTTCAGGAAGAAGATCCCATTTTACTTCTGTTTCTAAACAACCAATTTTTTTTGCTAATGCTAAAACTGTTTGTTTCCTATCACCACTTAAAATATTAATTTTAAATTTTTTTTCTCTTAAATTTTGAACTGTTTTAATTGAATCATCTCTGAGTAAATCTCCTAGGAAAATAAACCCTAATAACTTATCTTTGATACTAACTCCAATGATAGTATTCGTTTTTGTCTCTTCATTTTCAATGGCTTTTTTTGCATCACTATCAATAATTATTCCTTTACTTAGTAGCCATTCAATATTTCCAATATTAATTAGTCCATCAATTGATTCTAGTTCTCCAGAAATACCTCGACCTGAATGAGTTAAGATTTTTTTTATTGGAAATAAACTTAAATTTTGTTTTTTTGCCTCTTTAATTAAAGCATCTGCAATTGGATGTCTGCTTTCCTTTTCTAAACTGGCAGCTATTCTTAATAAAAATGAATGATCATCATTATTTTTATAATCAACAATGAAAGGCTTACCTTTTGTTAAAGTACCTGTCTTGTCAAAAATAATGTAATTAATTTGTGAAGCCATCTCTATTTTGTCCCCGCCTTTAAATAAAACCCCTTTTTTTGCCGCTTTACCTGATGCAACAGTTATTACTGTTGGGGTGGCTAAACCTAATGCACAAGGACAAGCTATTACTAAAACAGCAATTGACAATTGAATGGCTAAACTAAGGAAATTTTCAGCATTACTACCAAGCGAACTATGAAGTGTATGACTTGAGTGAGTGATGAATTGATGATTATGACTTAATAAATCTGGCCAGATGTTTCTTGCCCCCTTCCACCAAAAGAAGAAGGTTAAAGTTGCAAAAAGAAGTACAAAGTAAGTAAATTTGCCTGCAATTTCATCAGCAATTCTTTGAATGCGAGGTTTTCTAGCGTTTACAGACTCAATTAGATTTACTAGTTTTGCGAGAGAAGAATCCCCTCCGACCTTTTGTACTTTTAGTCTAAGAGTTGAATTGAGATTTAAAGACCCACTAGATAGATTTTCGCCTTCTTTTACCTCGATAGGTTTGGATTCTCCAGTAATATGTGAGACATCCACATATGATTTACCTTGAATCACAATGCAGTCAGCAGGTACTCTGTCTCCTGCTAAAACTTGAATCTCTTGGTTGGGTCTTAAAGTGTTTACTCTTATTGATTTTATTTGATTGTCTTCTGTGTAGATATTTGCCATTTCAGGTTGAAGATCTAATAATTCTCCGATGGATGAACCGGTTTGATATTTTGCTCTTTCTTCTAAGAAACGCCCAATTAGTATGAAGCCTAATAGCATAACTGGTTCATTAAAAAAACAAGGAAAACCAGTGGCAGGAAATATTAAGGATAGAAGACTTGTTGTATATGCGCTAATTACTCCAAGCGCTACTAAAGAATCCATATCCGGATGGTTCTTAATAAACGATTTAAATCCATTTATAATAATTTCTCTGCCAGGAAATAATAAAGCTAACGTTGCTAATAAAGCGTGAAAAAATATATTACCAAGTATTGGGAAATTTATGTATTTTCCTTCTGCTAGATGACCTAAACCTGAAAATAATAAAAGTAATAGGGCAAAAGTTAATTTTTTCCATTTACTATTCCATTTCTTTTTTTTTTCTAATTCTGCTTTATTTATTTTTTTTGAAAAATCATTTATATAAATCTTTGATGGGAAACCACTCTCTTTTAGATTTTCGAGCACAGTTTCTATTTCTATATTTTTCTGTGTAATTTCAAAATATGCACTTTCAGTAAGCAAGTTAACAGAAACATTTTCAATACCATCAGAATTATTCAATATTTTTTCAACAGTACTAACACATCCTCCGCACTTCATTCCTGTAACGTTTAATTGAATACTCTCCATATTTTCACGATAGAAGCAGATTAATGCTTAACCTTTTTTTTAACTATAATAATAAATGTAATAGATTTTTAAAATAATTATTTTTTTAAAATACTATATTAAGTTTATTAAAATTTTGAGCTGTGCCTAGTAATCAAAACAGAGACAACTTTATCGATAAAGCTTTTACTGTAATTGCTGAATCTATTGTAAAAATAATGCCTATCGCTGAGAAAGAAAAAAAAGCGTATATTTATTATAGAGATGGCTTAGCTGCACAAAATAATGGGGATTATTCGGAAGCATTAGAGTATTACAAGGAGAGTTTACTGCTTGAAGAAAATAAAATTGATAGGGGCGAGACTTTAAAAAATATGGCAATCATTTATATGAGTAATGGTGAAGAGGATTTGTCTATTGAAACTTATGAAAAAGCATTAGTAGAAAATCCCAAACAGCCATCATGCTTGAAAAATATAGGGTTAATTTATGAAAAAAGGGGGAGATATGCTGAGCAAAATGGTGATTTAGATCAAAGAGATATTTGGTTTGATAAAGCTGCTGAAGTCTGGGCTAAAGCAGTGAGACTATATCCAGGTGGATATCTAGATATTGAGAATTGGTTGAAAAACTCAGGAAGAAGCTCAATTGATATGTACCTTTGAATTTTTTATTTTGATAAAGCATAATCAACTGCTTCTTTAATATTGGATATCTCTTTGATATTTATTAAATTTTGAAAATTATTATTTAGTTCCCCCTCTAGTTTTGGCACTACTATATTTTTGATCCCTAGTCTTACAGCTTCTTCTATCTTTGTCCGAAGGTTGTTCGATTTTCTAACTTGACCGCTCAAACCCAATTCCCCAATAAATGAGGTACTCGCCAAAGGAGGAATATTTTTTAAACTTGATAAAATTGATATTGCTACACCTAAGTCAGATGAGGGATCATTAATCTCAAAACCTCCACCAGTAGCTATATAACAATCAAATTCAGATAATTTTACACCTACGTGTTTTTCAACAACTGCAAGAATTTGATGCAATCTATTTATACTGATTCCAGTTGTAGTTCGTCTTGGGTTACTGTAGAAAGTTTTATTTACTAGTGCTTGTATATCAACTGCTAATGGTCGAGTGCCTTCATTTGTAATCGTTGTTGTTACGCCTGAAATATTTTCTTTGTTTGTAAAAATTGAACTTGGGTTTTTAATCTCTCGTAAACCTTCTTCAAGCATTTCAAAAATTCCAATTTCAAAGGTCGATCCAAATCGATTTTTTATACTTCTTAGTAATCTATGAGATGAAATATTATCTCCTTCGAAGTTTATTACTGTATCAACCAAATGCTCAAGAGTTTTAGGGCCAGCTAAAGAACCATCTTTGGTTACATGACCAATTAATAGAAGAGATACATTATAGTCTTTTGCTAGAATTTGCAACTCAGATGAACATGCTCTAACTTGAGAAACCGATCCTGGCGAGCTTTCCATTTCATGATTATGGATTGCTTGAATACTATCAATAATTGCGAAACTTGGATTTACACGTTTGATCTCTTCAAGAATTAGAAATAAATTTGTTTCTGCAAAAATTTGTAGATCAATACTTTTTTGATTTAATCTTTCCCATCTAATTTTTACTTGTTCTAGAGATTCTTCCGCAGTTATGTATAAAACTTTCTCATTGAGAGATATTTTTCCTGCTGATTGAAGAACTATTGTGCTTTTACCTATACCTGGTTCTCCTCCAAGTAAGACAACAGATCCAGGTACTATTCCACCTCCAAGTACTCGATCAAACTCTCTAAAACCACTTGAAAATCTCGATATTTTTTTTGATGAAATTTTATCAAAAGGGATAGATTTCTTATTATTTTTTATATCTTGATGTTTAGATCTCTCGCTTTTAATTTCTTCAACAATTGAATTCCATGAGTTGCAATTAAGGCATTTCCCAAAGTATTGAGAAGTTTCAGTTCCGCAATTTTGACAAATAAAAGTCGACAATTTGCTAGACATTTAGTTTTTGAATAAAGTATTAGAACTTGAATGTTTGGGATATTGCCCCTCTACAAGTTAGATTAGGATAATAATTAATTCTCTTACTGATTAGCTAATAGAAACAAATGGCTCTATCTAGTCAAACTAAAGAAACAATTCTTGTCGCAGATGACGAGGCAAGTATCAGAAGAATTCTGGAGACGCGCCTCTCCATGATTGGTTACAAAGTCGTAACTGCAAGTGATGGTAAAGAAGCACTAAAGTTATTTAAAGATTATGAGCCAGATTTAGTCGTACTTGACGTTATGATGCCAAAGCTTGATGGTTATGGAGTTTGTCAGGAATTAAGGAAAGATTCTGATGTTCCAATAGTTATGTTAACCGCATTAGGAGATGTTGCTGACAGGATAACAGGTTTAGAATTAGGCGCTGATGATTATGTTGTGAAACCATTTAGTCCTAAGGAATTAGAAGCTAGAATTAGGTGCGTTCTCAGAAGAATTGACAAAGAACAAATTCCTGGAATGCCTAATTCAGGATTAATTTTGGTCACTGATATAAAAATTGATACAAATCGAAGACAAGTTTTTAAAAGCGATGAGAGAATAAGATTAACTGGTATGGAATTTAGTCTTTTAGAGCTTTTGGTAAGCAGGTCAGGCGAGCCATTTAGTAGAGGAGAAATTTTGAAGGAAGTTTGGGGATATACCCCTGAGAGACATGTAGATACAAGAGTCGTGGACGTTCATATATCAAGATTAAGATCAAAACTGGAGGCTGATCCAGCAAATCCTGAATTAATTTTGACAGCAAGGGGTACAGGATATCTTTTCCAACGGATTGTCGACATTGCTCCTTTTGATGGTAAATAAATGGGGAAAGAAACTGCGCAAAAAATTAACAAGTCCAAGGCTATTAGAAGATTAGTTATTTGGTATAAGAGAAATTCAGCTGTGACTTCTATAGTTGATACTGCTGCAAGTTCTGCAGCAACGGCTAGTAATGTTGCGGGTAATATGGTTTCTGGTGCTGGATCAGTAGTAACTACTGCTAGTAATGTTGCAGGTAATGTTGCAGGTAATGTAGTTTCAAGTGCTGAATCTGTTGTTAATACTGCTAGTAGTGTAGTTTCAAATGCTAGTTCAATAGCTAAAAATACTTTACAGCCATTAGTTTTTGACCCATTAAAAAGATTACAAAATAATGATAATATTTTAGATAGTGTGGAGGAATCTCAATCTAAGAGAATTTGGATCGCAGTTGATGGGATGGGTGGAGATTATGCTCCTGGTCCAATCCTTGAGGGTTGCCTAGAAGCAATAAGTAGATTTCCAATAAATATAAAGTTTGTCGGTAAAATTCAAAAAGTTAAAGATGCAGCAGAAAAAACTGGTTTAGCAGAATTATTAGAAAATGAAATAGATAATAATCGTCTTGAATTAATTGATAGTGGAGAGCCTATTGGGATGAATGAAGAAGCTACCGCAGTTAGAAAAAGGAAAAATGCAAGTATAAATGTTGCAATGGATTTAGTGAGAAATAATAAAGCTGAAGCTGTCTACTCAGCGGGTAATTCAGGAGCAATGATGGCTTCTGCCATATTTAGAATTGGGAGATTGAAAGGGATTGAGAGACCAGCTATAGGAGCATTGTTTCCAACAAGGGATCAAACTCGACCGGTATTAGTTTTAGATGTCGGTGCAAATACTGATTGTAAGCCATCTTATCTGCATCAATTTGCTCTTCTAGGTAATATTTATGCAAAAGATGTCCTACAAGTACAAAAACCAAAAATTGGCCTTTTAAATATTGGAGAAGAAGAATGTAAAGGTAATGATTTATCCCTAAAAGCATTTGAATTATTATCTTCTGAAAAAAGTTTCTATTTTGGAGGTAATTGTGAAGGGCGAGATGTATTATCAGGCAGTTTCGACGTAGTAGTCTGTGATGGATTTACTGGAAATATATTATTGAAATTTCTTGAATCTGTGGGAGGAGTTTTATTAGATATTTTGAGGTCGGAGCTTCCACGTGGAAGGCGAGGGAAAGTTGGTTCAGCTTTTTTAAAAAGTAATCTACTCAGAATTAAGAAAAGATTAGATCATGCCGAACATGGCGGAGCTTTATTACTTGGGGTGAATGGTATTTGCGTTATTGGTCATGGAAGTAGCAAATCTTTATCAGTAGTTAGTGCTCTTCGCTTGGCTCACTCTGCAGTGAATCACGGTGTTATGGACAATTTAAATCAACTGCAAAAGCTTCAAGTTTTAAATTCATAAAACATATTGAGTCAAATTTATGTTTGACTAATATAAGTAACAAAAAAAACTCTTTTGGAAGGAATAAATTTTAATCAGATTGGGGTGTCATTCAAGGGAAGCGGAAGTTATGTACCTGATCAAATCCTAACCAATCAAAAAATTAGTCAAAAGGTTGATACAAGCAATGAATGGATACAATCTAGAACTGGCATTTCTGAAAGAAGAATCTCTAGTGTAGAAGATAATGTCACTGAGATGGGTTATAAGGCTGCTCTAACTGCTATAGAAATGGCTAATTGGGATATAAAAACGATTGATTTGATTCTTTTAGCTACTTCTACTCCGCATGATTTATTTGGATCAGCCCCATCCATTCAAGCTAAATTAGGGGCTGCTAATGCTGTAGCTTTCGATTTAACTGCAGCTTGTAGTGGTTTTTTATTTGCCTTAATAACAGCCGCACAATTTTTAAAAGGGGGTAGTTTTAAAAGAGCTATTGTTATTGGAGCAGATCAATTATCAAGTTTTGTTGATTGGAATGATAGAAGAAGTTGTATTCTCTTTGGAGATGGTGCTGGTGCATTAGCAATTGAAGCCACAAATGAATTTGATAACTTTATAGGTTTTGATATGAGAACTGATGGGGGGAGGGGTTCTTTTCTTAATCTTCCATCAAAAAATAATAATGATTCAATAGTTGATGAAATTAACTTTTTAAGTGGAGGTTTTTCTCCAATTCAAATGAATGGTCAGGAAGTCTATAAATTCGCAGTTAAAGAAGTCCCCCTAATTCTTGAAAAGTTGTTGAAAAAAATGAAATATAATTCTGATCAAGTTGATTGGCTCTTGCTGCATCAAGCTAATCAAAGAATATTGGATTCTGTAGGAGAAAGGCTAAAAATTCCCAGAGAAAAGATTCTTAGCAATTTAGAAAAATATGGCAATACCTCAGCAGCAACAATTCCGCTAATGATGGATGAGGCTGTTAGAGATTATAGAATTAAACAAAATGATATTATTGCTACAAGTGGTTTCGGTGCTGGGCTAAGTTGGGGTGCAGCTCTAATTAAGTGGGGTTAAAAACAAAATAGGATCATTATGACAGTTGCATGGGTATTCCCTGGACAGGGTTCGCAAAAAATTGGAATGGCAAAACAAATTGAAAATTTGCCGATCACAAAAGATAGATTTAGTTATGCTTCTGAGATATTTGAGAGAAATTTATTTGAAATTTGCGAGTTAAATTCTGACCCAAAAAATCCTCTTAGTGATTTGAATAATACAAGAAATACACAAATCTGTCTTTTTTTGGTTGAATCAATTTTATTAGATGCCTTAAAAGAAAATGGTTTTAAACCAACTTATGTAGCTGGGCATAGTCTGGGAGAAATAACTGCATTATATTGTGCCGGTGTTTTTTCATTCGAAGACTGCGTATCACTAATAAAAGTCAGATCTCAATTAATGGTAAATGCTGAGCAAGGATCTATGGCAGCAGTAATTGGTTTTGATAGAAATGAACTTGATTTATTAGTCAAAAAAAGTGAAGATGTTGTAATTGCTAATGATAATAGCTCTTCCCAAGTTGTCCTATCAGGATCTAATGAAGAGTTAGACAATCTATCTAAAGAAATTTCTTGTAAAAGATTTTTAAAATTAAATGTTTCAGGTGCATTTCATTCACCATTCATGGATGAGGCTGCAGGTAGATTTTCTGAGTATTTACAACAGATAAAGTTTAAAAATCCTGCTTTCCCAGTAATAAGTAATTATGAACCTTCGTTATGTGACGATCCTGATGAACTTAAAACTAAATTGGCAAAACAAATGTGCAATGGCGTAAGGTGGCGAGAAACTATGGATCTAATGGCACAAGATAAAGATCTTCATTTTGTTGAAGTTGGCCCATCTAATGTACTTAGCGGTTTAGCAAAAAGACACATGAAAGATTTAAAAATTTCTCAAGTTTCATCTTCCAATCAAATAACTTATTAATCAAGTATGAAAAATGATGTTTTTCAAAAATTAATCTATCAATTAGTTAGCAAACTTTTTGTATTACCAATTTATAAATTTGTATTTAGAGGTTGTGTAATAGGTAGAGAAAATATTCCGCAAAAAAATTCTTTTATAATGGTTTCTAACCATGGTTCTTTACTTGACCCTCCTTTGTTAGGTCATGCTCTTGGAATTAATATATCTTTCATGGCCAAGGCAGAGCTATTTAAAATACCTTTACTTGGTTTTATTATCAAGGCTTGTGGAGCTTATCCTGTAAAAAGAGGATTTATTGATAAAAATACCATTAAAACAGCATGTAAAAAATTATCAAATGATAATTCTATTGGAATATTTATTGATGGTACGCGTCAAAAAAATGGTCGAGTGAATAAGCCCAAACAAGGTGCTGCATTATTAGCCTTTAAAAATCAAAAATTATTATTACCTGTTGCAATAGTTAATTCTCATAGACTAATAAGATTTAAATTCTTTATTCCTTTGTTTTCAAAAATAGTTATTAAAGTGGGAAAACCTGTTCGACCTCCACAGAGTTCATCAAGAGATGATCTAAATTCTTTAACAATGTACCTTCAAAATAAAATTAATAATTTGATTGGATGAATATTTAGTTAATTGGAGAAATAGGATAAAGAGGTAAAACTTTTCTCCAGGAATCGAAATTTGAATTCAATAAATTATTATTTGCTAAGTTTAATAGTTCTTTTAAATCCTCTTTATCATCATAATTAGCCTCAAAAGTAAGTTCTTTACTCTCAAGTTCTTTGAAAACTTTTGGTAAAACTGTTTCTCGAATGACTAGATCCGAGGAGTTTTTTTCTTTATGACAAATTTCATATTTACCTGCAATTAAACCCTTTCGTTTTAATTTTTTGTAAATCCAGAATGATTTTTTGTTTGTAAGTATATTGTTTTTTGATGCGATTCTTTTTGCCATTATTTCAAATGAACTAAAACTGTCTAGAGGACAATTTATTTGTTGTGAGATAGTTCTTGCTAAAACCACAATCAGTCGTGAAGCATTAAAATTTGCTGGCCCTATGCTGACGGATAACTTATTTATTTTTTTTAAATTTTCTTTGGAAATGAATTTATAAAGATCATTAACTAGGTTGTTGCAAAGGTCATTATCAAATTTTTTTATAAATAATTCATCAGATTCAAGGCTATTGTTTTTTCTATACCCAAAGCCAAAAGAATTGTCTGTGCTATGAATCACTAATGTAGGGTGATTTTCTCTTTGTTTGAGTTTATTTATCATTTATTACCTTTAAACAGGTAATTCCATACCAGGATTACACTTAGACCATTTACCAAATTCATTTTCAAAACTTTCACAAGATTGAACATCCCAATCAGTTTTATAATCACCAGTATTGTCTTTAACTATATTGACATGAATGAATGGTTTTTTTGCTTTAAAATCAGGTAGATCACAAATATGATCAACACCATGATTTTTCTCAACATCATGATATGTGATACATCTATCAACCCATTTACAGTTGATGCAAATGCACATAATTAAAAAATAAAATGAAAAGTAACATCCACAAAGATCATACACTAATAATTGATGAATTAGAAACAAGTATAAAATTTCATAATTTGGATTTAATATTAGGTTTTTTACCTAAAGGATCATATTTGGTTGGTGGTTACATAAGAGACATTATTTTGGGAAGAGAAACTGAAAAGGTTGATTTTGATATTGTGGTTCCCTTAAATGCAATTGAAATTGGGAAAAAGATTGCAGATAATATTGGATCAAAATTTATAATTTTAGATGAAAAAAGAGAAGTAGTAAGAATTATTCTTAATAATATTAATATTGATATTGCTAATCAGGTTTCAGCTTCGATAGAAGGAGATTTGTGTTCTAGAGACTTTTCGATTAATTCAATTGCTTTTTTATTTGATAAGAAGTGTTTGGTTGATCCATTAAATGGTCTTCAAGATCTAGAGATTTCTTTGCTTAGAACTCATTCTGAAAAAAATTTACTAGATGATCCTTTACGAATATTAAGATGTTTTCGATTTGTTTCAGAATTGAATTTTAAAGTTGATCTTAATTTAATTACTTTCATAAAAAAAAATAAAAGGAAATTATATCTTGCTGCTAAAGAGAGGATTAATTATGAAATACAGAAAATAGTTCATGGAGCCAATGCTCTTGATGCAGTATTGTTGATAAAAAAACTAAATATATTTGCTACTGGTAATTTATCTGAAGATTCTTTTTTTTTAGATTTAGAGAAAATTAATTATGGAGAACTTGATCAGGAAGAAAAAGATGAATATTTACCATCATTTTTTATTGCTCAAATCTTAGATGTTGTAACTTTAGAGAAACTGCAATTTAGTAAAGCTGATATTACAAAAACTAAGTTATTGAGAAAATGGCACCTTTTCTTGAATAAAAAAAATATCGCTCAGTTAGATGAATTTGACAGATTTAAATTACATCAAGAATTAGAAATGTTTTTGCCATCTTTTATTTTTTATTTACCTCAAAACTTACAATTAGATTGGCTTCATAGATGGCGTGACAACGATGATAAATTATTTCATCCCTCAAACTTAGTTAATGGTGATGTAATTAAAAAAAATTTGGAAATCAAGGATGGACCTATCTTGGGAGAGCTTTTAGAGTATCTTTCTAAGGAACTTGCATTTAAGAGATTGAATAATTTTGATGAAGCTATTTATAAAGCAAAGCGATGGATTAAACAAAATGCGCCAAAATGTGATTAAATACACATAGCTTAGTTTTGTTTAGAAGTTCAGACTTCAAAATCATTTTTAAAAATTTATGAGTATTCGCATTTACATTGGCAACTTACCACAAGGATTTAATCCAAAAGAATTTGATACACTATTAAAGTCAGTTTCTGATTCGATTAGATTTAAAGCAGTTTTAGATAAGGAAACTAAGGAATGCAGGGGGTTTGGTTTTGCGACATCTAATAATGAAGATAATGCTAATTTATTAATTCAAAAGTTGAATGGTTTTGAATTTAATGGTTCTAAACTTAGAGTAGAGCTATCAGAAAAGAAAGATTCTGCTTCAAATAAAAGAAATAGTGGAAAATTAAATAAGAATAAGAAGAGGAAAGACTTTAAGAAAATTGTTCACAGTGATGCTCCTAACTTAGAAGCTCCTGATCCAAGATGGGCTGGCGAACTATCTAAATTAAAAGATTTGTTGGCTAATCAGAAGACTCCTGCTTAGTCATTTGATTCGAGAAATTAAAAAAGATATAGGAATTTCAAAAGCTTTTACTGAATTTTTTACAAAAGCTCTATTATTAAAGACATCATAGTCTAGCCTTTCTATAGAATCTAATATTCCTCTGTAAAGACGTAAGGATGTCCAAACAGGCCATCTTGCATCAGAAGATAACCATTTGATTCCATCTTCAGATTTCTTGAACCAATCGCGAGCCCTGGTTAATTGAAAGTTCATTAGTGCTTTCCATTGTTTGTTTATTTCACCTTTTAAAAGTTTTTCTTCAGAATAATTAAATTTTTCAATATCTTCTTGAGGAAGATAAATTCTACCTCTTTGCCTATCTTCGCCGACATCTCTTAAGATATTTGTTAATTGATTAGCTATACCTAAAGCTATAGCTGCTTCTGACGGGTCAGGTTTGGCACTCCATGGAGCGGATGTGTAAGCACTATCAATCCCCATGACATTCTGAGTCATTAAGCCAACTGTCCCTGCGACTCTATAACAGTATAGTTTTAATTCATTAAAATCTTTGTATCTAAATTTATTAAGATCCATTCTCTGGCCATCTATCATGTCTAGATAAGGTTGAATACTTTGTGGATATTTTTCGATGGTGTCTAGTAGAACGGCATCTAATTCCGATTTAATGTTGCCTTTAAAAACATTCTTTGTATTTTCTTCCCATGCATTTAAATTTTCTGCAAGTTCATCTTGCGATTTAGTTGAAGCCTCTAAGCTATCCATTATTTCATCTGTTCTTCTACACCAAACATAAATAGCCCAAATAGCTTTTCTTTTCTCTACAGGTAGCAGTAGCGTTCCTAAGTAGAAGGTTTTAGCCCATTTTTGGGTTTCTTTTCGGCATATCTCGTATGCTTGATCTAGTTGAGAAATTGAATTTTTCAAAAAGTTTTAGATGAATTTTTAAATTACTGGAATGTAAATCTCATGAAGAAACATTTTGAGGAGTTTTGCTATACTCCTTATTAATTGATTCCGCGCATAATTTACCACTTAAAACAGCTCCTTCCATAGAAGCTAAATATTTTTGCATAGTATAATCACCTGCTAAAAAGAAGTTTTTTATAGGAGATTTTTGACTAGGTCTGAACTCTTGGCATCCAGGAACTGCTTTATAAACAGATCTTGGAGTTTTGACAACTTTATATTTTCGCAAGTTTGTTTTATCGTCTCCCATGAAATGCGTTGGGAATAATTTTTTGAGTTCCTCCATAGTTGCATCAACAATATCCTGATCACTCCTATTTATCCAATCTTTTGCTGGTGCAAAAACCAGTTCAAGCATTGATCTATTTGGATCTTCATATTCTTTGCAGGTGATACTCATATCTGCATAAACACTGAGGAGAGGAGATCTGCTGAATAATAAATGATCAATATCTGTTAATTTTTTGTCAAACCATAAATGGATATTAATGACTGGCACACCATTTAAACCATCTAATTTAGAAAATGCATCTAACCCTTTCCATTGTTTTGGGATCATTAATTTAAAGAGATCTACTGGCATTGCACTTACATAAGCATCTGCCGTTAGCTCTTTCTTTTCGTTTTTATCTAAAGAGGCAACAGTAAAACTTTTAACAGTGCTGTCTTCATTAAGATTTATTTGCCTTAATGGACTATTCATGTGAACTTCACCACCACGAGCAGTAATATAATCAACCATTGGCTGGCATAGTCTTTCTGGAGGAGCTCCGTCAAGGAATGCCATTTTAGAACCATTTTTTTCTTGTAGAAATCTGTTTAATGCTGTTAATAAAACTGTAGATGATATTTCATCCGGTCCAATGAAATTAAGAGCTTTACTCATCGCTATAAATACTTCATCATTGACTCTTTCAGGTATATTGTGCTCTTTTAGCCAATCTGTCCATGATTTTGTATCACATTTATCTAAGTACTTTTGGCCTCTCAACATTGCAGGCACTAAACCCAATCCAAATAGAATCTTTTCATTCCATGAAAGCATATCATTATTGCTTAGTATTGCTGATACACCATTAACTGGAGCAGGTATATCGGGAAAGTCGAATCTACTGTAAGTTCCAGGCTCAGATGGCTGATTAAAAATCATTGAATGACTTTTCCATTGGAGTCTTTCTTCAATATCTAGTTCCTTAAAAAGTTGCAACATATTTGGGTAGGCTCCAAAAAATATATGTAACCCAGTTTCATACCAATCTCCATCTTCGTCTTTCCATGCAGCAACTTTCCCACCTAAAACGTCTCTAGCTTCAAGTACAATGGGAATGTGGCCATTATCTACTAAATATTTAGCGCAAGATAAACCTGCTAAACCTGCCCCAGCAATTACAACACGCATTATTAAATCAAGAAATAAATTAACACTTACTAATAAGCTACATTAAAGTTAGAACATAATAGTTTTTTTCGTTGATTATTTCGTAAAATTATGGAAAAAATGCTTTTAAAATCGACTACTAGGCATGTAAGAATTTTTACTGCCGAAGTGGTAGATGAAGAATTAAAGTTTCATCCCAATAAACTAACTCTTGATTTGGATCCTGATAACGAATTTATTTGGAACGAAGATTCTCTAAACAAAATAAATGAAAAATTCAATGAATTAATAAAAGAGAGAGCAGGAAGGGATTTAGATGATTATGAACTTAGAAAAATAGGATCAGAAATTGAAGGTTTGATTAAATTTTTGCTTCAAAATGGTCAGCTTAGCTATAACCCTGATTGTAGAGTAATTAATTATTCAATGGGTTTACCAAAGACAAATGAGGTGCTGTGAATAGATCATCCTCAAATAGAAGGCCAAGAAGAGGCTCAAATAGAAGTTATTATCCACCATATCCAAAGGACATTGATCCGTATGGTCAAAGAAGTAATAGATTGCCTGCTTCTTCTGAACAAAAGATCAACTTTAGTACAGGAACCATTGCCGTACTTGCTGGAGTATTAATTTTAGGAGTTGGTATCGGGAGCGCTATTACCAGTACAACTGATGGCGGGCAGGGAAATATAGCAAGTCAACAACAATTAGATATGGCTGTTCCAGATCCTGAATTTTGCAGACAGTGGGGAGCTAGTGCTTTTGTAATTGATGTTGAAATGTATACGACTCTAAATCCATCTACGAGTTTTGTAACGCAACCAGCTCTTCAGCCAGGGTGTGTTATTAGGAGAGAGAATTGGACAGTTTTACAAAAACAGGGCGCAATTAGTAATGAAGATGTAAGAGAATGTAAGCAAAGGATGAATACTTTTGCTTATATTGGTTCTATAAGGGATAAGCCAATAGTTAAGTGCGTTTATCAGACCGATGTAAATGAAAATAAATTTATAATAAAAGGGGATGGACAAGCTGAAGACGGCGGGGTAGGAATTAACAAAGAAGCAATTCAGTTTTGATCAAATTATATATGCCTCAAAGGGCTTTCTAAACTAGCAAATTGTGGGAGAATGTTTTTCTTAAATACTTCTGATGCTCTTGATGTATATCTTGAAGGATTAGTAATTAATTTAAGTTCTCTTTTTACCTCTAAATCAGCAATGAATGCTTTGTGGATTGTGCCAGCCGATAATTCTCTTTCAATAGAGACAACAGGCAAAAAGGAAGCTCCTAAACCTGATTGAACTGCATTCTTGATTGCTTCAAGAGAGTTAAGTTCCATCTCAATTTTTAATCTTTGAATATCAAGCCCTGAATCTTGGAGAAGTTTGTCAACAACTTTTCTTGTTGTAGATTGTGAGTCTAATGTTACAAAATTTAATTTGTATAAGTCTTCTTTTAGAAGCTCTTTTTTAGTCGAAAGTGGATGTTTAGATGGTAAAACTAATGCCAATTCATCAGTGGCATATGGAATTACTTGTAGCAAATTTTCCAAATCGCCAGGTAATTGTCCGCCAATAATGGCCAAGTCAATTTGTCCATTGGCCACACTCCAACCAGTTCTTCTCGTACTATGAACTTGAAGTTGAACGGATACATCAGGGTATTTTTGTCTGAATACACCTATCATTCTCGGCAATAAATAGGTACCTGTTGTTTGGCTCGCTCCAATGACAAGAGTTCCACCTTTTAAGCTATTTAAATCTTCAATAGCTTTGCAAGCTTCGTCGCATTGATTCAAAATTCGTTCACAATATTCAAGTAATAGTCTCCCTGCTTCAGTCAATAGAGCCTTTCTACCACCTCTGTCAAAAATTGTGATATCAAGTTGTTTTTCTAAATTTTGTATTTGCAAACTTACAGCAGGTTGGGTTACATATAAGAGATCTGCAGCTTTTTTAAAACTTCCTTGAGCTGCTATGGCTTTTAATATTCTTAATTGGTCGAGTGTAAATGGTAATTCTGGCATTTATTATGCCTACAATTTCTTATAATTCTAATGCTTAGGAGCATACTTGTTAAGAACAAAAATTATTTAACAGTTTAAATTAATGGAGATTCATAAAACTTCGCTGATCATTTTAATTTTAATTTTGATTTTTGCAGTCATTCATAGTGGGGGAGCAGCTTTAAGAATCAAAGCAGAATCTATAATGGGTCCAAGATTATGGCGGTTATGTTTTGTTTTTTTAAGTTTGCCATCTGCAATTATCTTGATTAGTTATTTTTTAGCACATAGATATGACGGAATCAGATTATGGAATTTACAGGGCAATAATTTTGTTTTAATGGTCGTTTGGTTCTTAACTGCAATAAGTTTTTTATTTTTATATCCCGCTACTTACAATTTGCTAGAAATTCCTTCAGTTTTAAAACCTAAAGTACGAATCTATGGGACTGGTATAATGCGAATCACAAGACATCCACAAGCATTTGGTCAGATAATTTGGTGTTTTTCTCATACTTTATGGATTGGTACATCATTCACATTAGTAACTTCTATTGGCTTAGTTTTGCATCACCTTTTTGCAATCTGGCATGGCGACAAGAGATTAGCAAAAAGATTTGGAGAAGAATTTGAAAATTTTAAAAAAAATACTTCCATAATCCCTTTCTTGGCGATACTTGAAGGGAGGCAAGAATTTAAGATTAAAGAATTTTTAAGGTTATCTCAAGTTGGCATATTAATTGCAATAGGCGTTCTTTGGTGGTCTCATCAATATATAAATATTGCTGTTAAAACATTTAATTCATCATTTTTGTCTGAATTTTTCAATTGACAGTTTAAAATCAAAATATAAGTTTTTTAAAAAATGCCACAAGCTTCAGAAATTGCCTGGTTAATTCCCGTTTTCCCACTTATTGGAGCAGTGCTTTCTGGCTTAGGACTAATAAGCATTAACAAAAAAATTAATAATTTAAGAGAAATTGTTTCTGTAGGTCTAATTTCTTTCGTTGGGATTTCTGCTGTAATTAGTTATAAAGCTTTAATTGAACAAGTTAATGGTTATCAAGCAGTAGAAAAATTATTTGTATGGGCCAATGCAGGAGATTTCACAATTCCAATGGGATTTGTCCTTGATCCTTTGGGGAGTGTAATGCTTGCGTTAGTAACTACGATAACTTTGCTGGTAATGATTTACTCTCATGGTTACATGGCGCATGACAAAGGATATGTCAGATTTTTTACATATTTAGCATTATTTAGTAGTTCAATGATGGGATTAATAGTTAGTCCGAATTTATTAGAAATTTATGTTTTTTGGGAATTAGTTGGGATGTGTTCTTATTTATTAGTTGGTTTTTGGTATGACAGGGATGGCGCTGCACACGCTGCACAAAAAGCATTTGTTGTTAATAGAGTGGGAGATTTTGGTTTGTTACTTGGAATTCTTGGCCTATTTTGGGCAACAAATAGTTTTGATTTTAATGAAATAGCTACTGGAATTTCTCAATCGATATCTGACCATTCGATACCCATTTGGGCAGCTTTATTACTTTGTTTTTTAGTATTTCTAGGACCAATGGCTAAATCCGCACAGTTTCCTCTTCATGTGTGGTTACCTGATGCAATGGAAGGTCCTACACCAATTTCTGCACTTATCCATGCTGCAACAATGGTTGCAGCAGGAATCTTTCTTGTAGCAAGACTTCAACCATTATATTCAATATTCCCTTCTATTCAGTTCATTATTGCTTTAGTTGGCACCATTACTTGTTTTTTGGGAGCCTCTATAGCTTTGACTCAAATGGATTTAAAAAAAGGTTTAGCCTATAGCACAGTTTCTCAGCTTGGGTATATGATGCTCGCAATGGGTTGTGGAGCACCAATAGCAGGAATTTTTCATTTAGTAACTCATGCTTGCTTTAAAGCAATGCTATTTTTGGGATCTGGTTCCGTAATACATGCTATGGAAGAAGTAGTTGGCCACCAGCCAGTATTAGCTCAAGATATGAGATTGATGGGCGGTTTAAGAAAAAAAATGCCATATACAGCAACAACCTTTTTAATAGGTTGTGTAGCAATTAGTGGAATTCCCCCATTGGCAGGTTTTTGGAGTAAAGACGAGATACTCGGAAATGCTTTTATATCATTTCCAGCTTTTTGGTTTGTAGGACTTCTAACAGCTGGCATGACTGCTTTTTATATGTTTAGGCTTTATTTCTTGACATTTGAAGGAGATTTTAGAGGGGAGAATAAAGAATTGCAAAAACAGCTTCTATTAGCCTCTAAAACAAACCCAGATGAAGAAAATGAAGAAGAGCATGAAGAACATGGCTCTATTCATGAGTCACCCTGGTCAATGACATTTCCCTTAGTATTTCTAGCTGTACCGTCTGTAATTATCGGTTTTATGGGACTTCCCTGGGATAGCAAAATTGCAAATTTACTCGATCCTGAAGAAGCTGAGACTGCTGCAAAAGCCTTTGAGGTAAAAGAATTTTTGCCTTTAGCACTCGCGTCAGTACTTATTGCATCAGCTGGAATCATTATTGCTTATCAGGCATATTTTGTGAAAAAAATTAATTTATCAGTTTTATTTGCCGAAAAGTTTCCGAGCATCAACCGATTTTTATCAAATAAATGGTATCTAGATGATATTAATGAAAAACTTTTTGTTAAGGGTAGTAGAAAACTTGCTAAAGAAGTTTTAGAAGTTGATTCTAAGGTTGTTGATGGTGTAGTAAATCTTACTGGACTTGTAACTTTAGGTAGTGGACAAGGTTTAAAATATTTTGAGACTGGAAGGGCTCAATTTTATGCGCTTATTGTTTTTGGAGGCGTAATTCTACTAGTTGCTATATTTGGTTTTCAATCTCCTCAAGTATCTTAATTTCAATTGTGTGTCTTCACTGTCCATTGGGGTGAAAAAATACAGAAAATTTCTAGACTTTATTTAAGATAAATTTCTTATTAAATTGAGTACTTATTTTTATACGCATTTTGCGACACAAATGTTGGGAACTTTGGGAGCTGGATTGTCTAATTTTCCTTGGTTATCTGCTTCAATTTTATTTCCCATTATTAGTGCATTTGTGATACCTTTTTTCCCAGATAAAGGGGATGGCAAAGAGGTGAGATGGTTTGCATTATCTATTGCATTAATAACTTTTTTAATAACTG
Organism: uncultured Prochlorococcus sp.; assembly: GCA_902525585.1. Lineage (GTDB taxonomy): Bacteria > Cyanobacteriota > Cyanobacteriia > PCC-6307 > Cyanobiaceae > Prochlorococcus_A. The sequence goes on from CABZHQ010000016.1 coordinate 30,967, forward strand.
TAGGTTCATATATAAATGGCTTTGATATTAGTAATGAAAATGTTCAACTGAAAGAAAATATTAGTTGGCTCCCTGATTTAGGTCTTACTTGGTCTGTTGGCGCTGATGGCATCTCTATGCCATTAATATTATTGACTAGTTTTATAACTGCTTTAGCAGTTCTTGCTGCATGGCCAGTCAAGTTCAAACCAAAGTTATTTTTCTTTTTGATATTGGTTATGGATGGTGGGCAAATTGCTGTTTTTGCTGTACAAGATATGCTTTTATTCTTTCTTACTTGGGAACTTGAATTAATTCCTGTTTATTTATTACTGGCTATATGGGGAGGCAAAAATCGACAATATGCAGCAACAAAATTCATTATTTATACAGCTGGTAGTTCTATCTTCATTCTTCTGGCAGCGTTAGCAATGGGGTTCTATGGTACAGAAATTCCTAACTTTGAGTTTGCTCACTTGGCAGCTCAAGATTTTAGTCAAAAATTCCAAATATTATGTTACATAGGGCTTTTAATTGCATTTGGAGTGAAACTACCAATAGTACCTCTTCATACTTGGCTTCCAGATGCTCATGGAGAAGCTACAGCTCCTGTTCATATGCTTTTAGCAGGAATTTTATTAAAGATGGGAGGATATGCTCTTTTAAGATTTAATGCACAATTATTACCCATTGCTCATGCTCAATTTGCCCCATTATTAATAGTTCTTGGGGTAGTCAATATAATTTATGCTGCATTAACTTCTTTTGCTCAAAGAAATCTTAAGAGAAAAATTGCGTATAGTTCGATAAGTCATATGGGTTTTGTTCTTATTGGTATAGGAAGTTTTAGTAGCCTTGGAACAAGCGGAGCTATGCTGCAAATGGTTAGTCATGGATTAATCGGTGCAAGTTTATTTTTTCTTGTTGGAGCCACTTATGACAGAACAAAGACTCTTAAACTTGATGAAATGAGTGGTGTAGGACAAAAAATGAGAATCATGTTTGCCCTATGGACTGCTTGCTCCTTGGCTTCCCTAGCATTGCCTGGTATGAGTGGATTTGTTTCCGAATTGATGGTGTTTACAGGATTTGTTACTGATGAGGTGTATACACTTCCGTTTAGGGTGGTGATGGCCTCTTTAGCTGCTATCGGTGTAATACTTACTCCTATTTATCTACTTTCAATGTTACGAGAAATTTTCTTTGGTAAAGAAAATCCTAAATTAATCGAAGAACGAAAACTAATAGATGCAGAGCCAAGGGAAGTTTATATTATTGCTTGTTTACTTTTTCCGATTATTGGAATAGGTTTGTACCCACGATTAGTTACTGAAAGCTACATTGCATCTATCAATAATTTGGTCGATCGAAATTTAACAGCAGTCAAAGGTGCTGTGAAAACAAATATTTTTTCAGGAACTAAAACAAATGACATTCTAAAAGCTCCAACAATATAATTTTTTAAATTTATTCAATATTATTTGGCATTAAATAAATTAAAAGATATCTTGTGAGTAGATTTTATCAATTTCAAAATATCTTATTCTAATCCTATTGATAAGCAACAATTAGGCCCTAGATTGTTGATTAAATTTCTTCAAGACGCCGCAGGTAAAGGTGAGCTTGATCCATGGGATATTGATGTAATAAGTGTAATTGATAGTTTTTTAGGGCAATACTCACATACTTTTAATCAATCTTCAAATAGTCAAATCTCATATCATAAAGATTTAGCTGAGACCAGCGAAGCATTCTTTGCGGCCTCCGTACTAGTTAATCTTAAGGCTCAGGTTTTGGAATCTGATGTTTTCAAAGACGATTCTTCCGATTTTGAAGATGAATTTGATTTGGATGATCAAGATTGGATTGATAAAGAATTTGATATTCCAAAATATCCTGAAAAATATCTAAGGAGAAGATCAATTGCACAACCAATTCTTAAACGTACAACAACATTGGGAGAACTTATTAGTCAGCTAGAGTCAATAGCAGAAGTTATAGAAACCCAAGATATTTTGCTTATGAAGAGAAAAAGAAATAAAAAATATTCTGATAAGGCTTTAATTTCCCAAGTAAAATCTTTAGCGCATCGCGAGAAACTTCCAGAAACTACTAAAGCATTAGGGAAATTTATTGAAGGATGGGAAAAAGCATTACAATGGATAGATTTTGAATATTTAGTCAAGAAATGGCAAACAGTTGTTAAAAATGATTTAGATAAAGATCGTTTGGGAGTTTTTTGGGCTTTATTATTTTTATCATCTGAAAATAAAATTGAAATTAAACAAAATAATTCTTTATATGGCCCAATTCAAATTAAAAGAATAATACCTGATGGATGCGCAGCTCAATTGCCTATAGAAAATCTTGAGGTAAGTAATGCCTCTTCCTCGATTGCTTAGAAGCGTAATAGTAATAACGTATAATTTTAAAAAATGGTTTTGAATTTATGAAGGCAATGATACTTGCGGCAGGAAAAGGTACACGTGTTCAGCCTATAACTCATGTTATTCCTAAGCCGATGATTCCGATTTTGCAAAAACCTGTTATGGAGTTTCTCTTGGAACTTTTAAGAGAACATAACTTTAAGGAAATAATGGTAAATGTTTCACATCTGGCTGAAGAAATTGAAAATTATTTTAGGGATGGGCAAAGATTTGGAGTAGAAATTGCCTATAGTTTTGAGGGAAGAATTGAAGATGGAGAATTAATAGGTGATGCTTTGGGATCCGCAGGAGGTTTAAAAAAAATTCAGGATTTTCAAAATTTTTTTGATGAAACTTTTGTTGTTTTGTGTGGTGATGCTTTAGTTGATTTAGATTTAACTCAAGCTGTTAAAAAACATAAGCAGAAAGGAGCTATTGCTAGCTTAATAACAAAGAAGGTAACTAAAGATCAAGTATCAAGTTACGGAGTCGTAGTTTCTGATGAAAATGGACTTATAAAGGCTTTTCAGGAAAAGCCAACAGTTGATCAAGCTTTAAGTGACTCTATAAATACAGGAATTTATCTTTTCGAACCTGAAATTTTTAATTACATACCTTCAGCAGAGAAATTTGATATTGGAGCTGATCTTTTTCCTAAACTTGTTGAAATGGATTTACCATTTTTTGCATTACCAATGGATTTTGAATGGGTAGATATTGGAAAAGTTCCTGATTATTGGAGTGCTATAAGAAATGTATTGCAAGGCAAGGTAAGACAAGTGCAAATACCAGGTAAGGAAATAAAACCAGGAGTTTTTACCGGTTTGAATGTAGCGGCTAATTGGGAAAAGGTTAATATTACCGGGCCTGTTTATATAGGAGGCATGACTAGGATTGAGGATGGAGCAACTATTATTGGACCTTCCATGATTGGACCCAGTTGTTGTATTTGCGAGGGGGCAACTATAGATAACTCAATTATTTTTGATTATTCTAAAATTGGTAAAGGTGTAAGACTTATGGATAAGTTAGTGTTTGGTAAATATTGCGTTGGGAAAAATGGAGATCATTTTGATCTGCAAGATGCATCTTTAGATTGGTTAATAGCAGATTCCAGAAGATCTGATTTGACTGAGCCATCGCCACAGCAGAAAGCTATGGCAGAATTATTAGGTACTGATTTGATTAACATTCCAGACTAAGATCAGCTTTTTCAATAATCTCAGGAATTAAATGCTCTGCTTTTACTGCCATTAGATGTACACCATCAGCTATATTAATAAAATCATGAGCTTGTTCAGCTGCAATTTTAATACCTTCTTGTAATGGGTCTTTAGCATCTTTAAGACGATTTAAGATATTTTCAGGGATGTTTGCGCCCGGAACGTATTTATTTATAAAGAGAGCGTTTTTGTAAGACTTTAATAGGAATACACCTGCAATTACAGGAATTTCAAGAGGATTGCTAATTTTTTCACAAAACTCTATCAAATTTTCTCTTTCCATAACCATTTGAGTTTGTATAAACCCAGCTCCAGCCTCTTTTTTCTTTTTAATTCTATTTTCTAAACTTCTTTTATTTTTGCAACTAGGATCAGCTGCAGTACCTGCAAAAATAAATGTTTTTTTATCGGAAAGTGCCCCTAGAGTAGGATCAATTCCTTTATTGAAAGCCTGAATTTGTTGAAGCAATCTAACTGACTCAAACTCATGTACGGATTTGGCATCTTGTTGATCCCCAGCTTTTACTGAATCACCGGTAATGCATAAAATGTTTCTAATACCTAAAGCATTTGCTCCCAGAATGTCTGATTGTAAAGCAATTTTATTACGATCTCTGCAAGAAATTTGCATTACTGGTTCTATCCCATTCTCCAGTAATAGTTTGGACATTGCCAAGCTGCACATTCTCATTATAGCTCTGCTTCCATCGGTAATGTTAACAGCATGTACCTTCTCTTTCAAAAGTTGTGCTATCTTAAGAGATCTTACGGGGCTTCCACCTCTTGGCGGCATTAACTCTGCCGTTATTACCTTAGATTTTTTTTCTAAAGTCTGCTGAAGTTTTGATTTCAATTGCTTTTGTTTCCTAGTTGGTTAACAAGTGTACTGAGATTGCTAAACTTAATTAATATAAAAAAGGAACTGTTTAAATGCAAATGGTTGAAGAAGAAGTAAACAACATTGATATGATGGGTCTCTCAGCAAGAGAGATGGAAATCATTGATCTCGTAGCTGATGGGCTTACAAATCAAGAAATTGCGGTAAAACTAACTATTAGTAAAAGAACTGTTGATAATCATGTAAGTAATATGTTTACAAAAACTGGTTCTAAAAACAGAGTAGCACTTTTGAATTGGGCAATGGACAATGGCAAGATTTGTAGAGATGGATTTAATTGTTGTACGCTTCCAGACTCTGATCAAGATTAGTATTAACTTTTACTTTTTTTGTCTCATTGGCCAAATCTATTAGGCAATAATTTGTAGATCCTAATTCGAATAGTTCAGCATATGCAATACATGCATCTTTGTCTGAATCAACAAATCTCAATATTCCTTCTTTGTCGTAAAGACCATACATGTGAAGAAAATAAAATTATATAGCTTAAATATAAAGAGAATATAAAGGATGAGAGGCTCCTTTGACTAGGTACTTTTCAAAGTTGTTAATTAGTCTTCTTTCCACTCTGAAAAAGGATTGTTAGCGAGACTGAAATTGGAGTAATGGGTTAGCCCAGTAATTTCTTTTGAAATAAAGGATGGAAGAACTAACTCTTCCTCTTCATTAGAAAGTTCAATTTCTGCAATTTCAAGTGGATAATTATTTTCTTTAAAGCAATCTATAATCCAAGATTTTTTTTCAATTTCTAGAAAGTATCTATCTTTTTTAATTGTGTTTGAAAGATTTGACATTATTGTTTCAGCATCGCTTCGTGGAATGGAGTATTCAAATTCAAAGTTGGTAAAACCCTTGATATGTTTTTTAAGTGTAATTTTAGAGTTTTTGCCTATAAGTCTTACTCTAATAATCCAACCATCTAAACTTTTGGAAAAATATCCTTGTTCAATATAAACTTTTTTATTTATGAATTCTTTCCAATTATCATTTTTTATAAGAAATCTTCTTTCTATCTCAAAGGCCATTTAATTTTTGAAATTTTTTGGAGACAAATCGCCTTTCCAATCTAGTTTTTTTATTAAGGTATTGTAGTAACTTGTGCTTTTTTTAAACTTTATTATTTTGCAGGGTGATTTCCCTCTCTTGATCTCACAATAATAATTTTCCTTAATGGTCATACATTTTGAACCGTCAGTCCATAATTTAATTTCCCCTTTACTTTTTTTTACTGGCTTAATGATTACCTTACTTGTATTAGGTATGACGATTGGTCTACTAGCCAAACTCATTGGGCATATAGGGTTAATTATCATTCCATCTATACTAGGGTGTACTATTGGACCTCCTGCAGCCATTGAGTAGGCTGTTGAACCCGTGGTTGTAGATACAATCAATCCATCACCTTTATATTCATTTACCTTCTCATTATCTATTTCAATTTGTATTTGGTTGGTCGGAGAAATATCTTCTTCAACGGATTTAAAATAAAAATCATTTAAGGCGTTATAGCTTTTTATGATTTTTTTCTCAGTACTTGTCCCCTCAATACAAACATTACAATTTAATCTATTACGAAAGTCAATTTTATATTCTTCGTTTTCAAGGATTTCAATAAAAGATTTGTCAAATAAAAAATCTTTTTCTTGAGTAAGGAAACCCAGATTACCACCAATATTAATGCTCAACAAAGGAATATCATAATCAGCTAAAGCATTTGCACATTTTAGGAAGGTTCCATCTCCACCAAGAACTATGCCAATATTTGGTTGTGATTCTGAATTAGTAAAATATTTTTCAATTTCATCTTTATGAAAATTACTTTCAATCCTGTTTGATTTGATATTTTTTGCTTTAAGAACTTCTTCACAGAATTTTGAAGCCTCTTGAGCTATAGAACTATCTGAACGATATACAATAAGCACTAATGAAAGTTTCATTTAATGCTTTTACCATTTTAATAAATTAAAACTTTCCATATCGACAGTCACCCTATTCCTGTAAAGAGATAACAATATAGCTAATCCAACTGCTGCTTCTGCGGCAGCAACAGTAATCACAAAAATTGTAAAAACTTGTCCCTGAATTAAATTATTATCAATATAGGAAGAAAACGCCATCAAGTTTATATTTACCGCATTGAGCATTAATTCAATGCTCATAAGAACTCTGACTGCATTTCTGCTATTTAATAATCCCCAAATACCAATGCAAAATAGTGCTGAAGAAACTATTAAAAAAGCTTGAAGAGGAATTGATTCTAAATTCATAATAAGAAAGGTGAAAGATTAATTTTTATTTGTAAGTAATGGTTCTGATGATTTTTCAATTAACTCTTGATCAACAGGTAGTCCTGTCGAAATATCTTTGCTCATTACATCTCTTCTAGCTAAAACAATAGCCCCAATCATTGCAATTAAAAGTAAGACTGAAGCTACTTCAAATGGGAGTAAATAATCACTAAAAAGATGTTCACCAATCCTAATAGTTGATTCTTCTCCAATAGAGTTTTGAGGACTTGATAAGCTCCATACATTTGTCAAGTCAACTCTTATTAAGAGGCTTAGAAGGGTTAAACATATCAATGTTGATATAACTCTTCTCGATTTAATGTCATTAATAGGCTTTAAATCTTCTTTTTTATTGACTAACATTATTGCAAAAATTATTAATACATTCACTGCACCCACATAAACTAAAACTTGAGCTGCAGCAACAAAACTTGCATTTAATAGAAGATATAATCCTGCAACACTCATGAAAACTCCACCAAGCAGAAATGCTGAATAAACAATACTTTCGAGCAACACAACACCAAGTGCTCCAATAATGACAACTAAAGATAAAACTGTAAAACAAATAAATTGTGTTGTTATGGCAATGGACATAAATTAATCTAAATTAATTGTTTGGAGTAGAAACTTTATCTTTATTTTCATTGGGTTCAGGCCTCATCCAATCATAAACTTCTTCCGGTAATTTACCAACTCTTGCATCTGAAGCTGGTGTTTCATGAGGGTCCATGACACCTTTAGGAAGATAGGCAAGTTCTCTTAGAGGTTTAACTGAAGGATCTGTTGTAACATTTGTGGGTAGTCTGCCAAGTGCGACATTATCGAAATTTAAATTGTGTCTGTCAAAAGTAGCTAATTCATATTCTTCGGTCATTGACAGACAATTAGTTGGGCAATATTCAACACAATTTCCGCAAAAAATACAAACTCCAAAATCTATTGAATAATTTCTAAGTTCCTTTTTTTTGGTTTCTTTATTCATTACCCAATCAACTACTGGGAGATTTATGGGACATACTCTCACACAAACTTCACAAGCAATACATTTATCAAATTCATAATGTATCCTTCCTCTATATCTTTCAGAAGGTATTAATTTTTCATATGGATATTGAACAGTAACTGGTCTTCTTCGAAGATGATCAAAAGTTACCGATATACCATTGTATAAATATTTGCCAGCATTAAATGCTTCTTTGATATAGGTATTTATTTGTTGAAGGAAATTGTTCATTTCGAAGAATTTACTTAGTTATTTTATTTTAGTGGAATAATTTTGAATTTAAGTATTTTTACTTAAATTTAACCACCAAAGAATTGCGGAAAAGCAAGTTTTAATCCTGCTGTTATCAAAAGATTAGCAAGAGAAATTGGCAGAAGAAACTTCCATCCTAGATCTAAGAGTTGATCAATTCTTACTCTAGGAGTTGTCCAACGTAATAATATTGCAATAAAAACTAAAAGATATGCTTTCAGTACAGTCATTACAATTCCAATTGATGCAGTGAAAACCTGTATAAAGGGGGCATTAATAGGTAAATTAAGAAACTTAGCTATTAATTCAACTGGAATAGGAAAACCCCATCCTCCCAAATAAAGTATTGATACTAATAAAGCGGAAAGAATTAAATTAATGTAACTACCCAGGTAGAACAATGCGAATTTCATCCCTGCATATTCAGTTTGATATCCCGCAACTAATTCTTCTTCAGCTTCGGGTAAGTCAAACGGAAGTCTCTCACATTCTGCAAGAGCACAAATCCAAAAGACTATAAAACCAACTGGTTGTCTCCATATATTCCAACTTAGGATTCCAGCACCACTTTGTTGGTTGACAATGTCAACAGTACTTAAAGAATTTGTCATTAGTACGATAGCCAGTACAGATAAAGCTAATGGAATTTCATAACTTATTGATTGAGCCGCTGCTCTTAAACCTCCTAATAAAGAATACTTATTATTTGATGCGTATCCGCTCATAAGAAGGCCAATTGGCTGAATACTGCTTAAAGCAATCCATAGGAAAATGCCAATGCCAACGTTACTTATTAAAAGGTTTTGTCCAAAAGGAACAATTAGCCAGGACAGAATCACTGGGACAAGAACTAATATAGGTCCTGCAGTGAAGAGAATCCCATCCGCTTTGGCAGGAATAATATCTTCTTTGACAAGTAACTTAAGACCATCTGCAATTGGTTGGAGGACGCCGAGCGCTCCAGCATATTCTGGACCTATTCTTTGTTGAGCAGCAGCAGATATTTTTCTTTCAAGCCAAACTGTTACTAAAACGCCAACAACTGCCGCTACCAAAACCAAAAGCATAGGAAGAGGGAGCCATATTATATGAGCGATTTCGCCTGAAAGGCCAAAACCTTTTAAGAATTCATTAAAACTATATTCGAGATCTAATCCGTATTCCAAAATTTTTATGTTATTTACTTAATAGATTAACTCTTCACAAACAATATGTGTGTTTTTTATGAAAAGCTGCAAATATTATTCTCTACTTTCTAAGCTGATCCAATCTCTTGGTGCTGAACCTGTATAGATTTGCGATGGTCTGAAAATTCTATTTGCTCCAAGTTGCTCTCTCCAATGAGCTAACCAACCAGCCACTCTAGATATGGCAAAAATTGGAGTAAATAAATCGCGAGGAATACCAAGTTTTCTATAAACAAGGCCAGAATAAAAATCCACGTTAGGGAATATACCCTTAGGTCCAAGTCTTGATATTGCCTCTGCCTCAAGTGATTTAGCAACTTCATACATTTCATCTGCTCCAAATCTTATAAAAAGTTCTTCTGCAAGTTTTTGAAGAATTATTGCTCTGGGATCTTTGACTTTATATTCTCTGTGGCCAAAGCCCATTATCTTACTTTTATTTTTTATTGCATTATCTAAAAAAGACCCAGCATTTTCTGGGGTTTTAATCTCTTCTAACATCGCAATCACATCCTCGTTTGCTCCTCCATGCAATGGGCCAGCTAAGGTTCCTACTGCAGAGGCGATGACAGCATATGGATCTGTAAGAGTACTTGCAGTCACTCTAGCGCTAAATGTACTTGCGTTTAAACTATGTTCGGCATGTAGAATTAAACACCTATCAAAAACTTTTGCGGCTATAGGATCTTGTTCTTTTTCAGTCAACATGTAGAGAAAATTTGATGAGTAAGTTAGATCATCTCTAGGTTGAATTGGGTCTTGTCCTTTTCTAATAAGTTGGAACGCTGCAATCATTGTGGGTATTTTTGCTATTAGTCTTATGACTGCGTTGTAGATGTAATTAGGATCATCTATTGCTCTACGCGAATAGAAGAGCCCCAAAGAAGCTGCGCTAGATTGAAGAGCATCCATAGGATGACCAGTTGCAGGGAAACATTTCATCATATCTCTAACTCTAAAACTTAACCTTCGATGCATCTGAACTTCTTGTTCGAAATCTCTTAGTTGAATAGCTGTGGGCAATTCACCCCAAATCAATAGGTAAGCGGTTTCCAAAAAACTGCTTTTTTTGGATAGTTCCTCAATGGAATAGCCTCTGTACAATAATTTACCTTTGTTGCCGTCAATATCACATATGGATGAATTAGTAACTGGGACACCCTCTAATCCTGGT
>CABZHQ010000017.1 GCA_902525585.1 uncultured Prochlorococcus sp.
TTGAAAATCAATACCCCATTTCTCTCTTGCCCCTTTTCTGAAATGTATGATCACAAAGCTCTCATCAGGAGTTGGGATATTTCTGCATATGAAAGGATTTGAAGTGTCAATTGTGGGAATTCTTTGGAAATTAATATCGGTTTTGCTGAATTGTGGGCAGATGTGATTTATATAATCAGGCATTCTTCTCAATATCGTATCCACAATGGTTTCTGCTGAGTAACCTCTTTCTGCGTTATCTCTATGGATTTTTTGAATCCACTCTAAATTTGTTATTGGAACAACGCCAACAAGTAAATCAGCATAAGATGCCACATTGTATCCATCCCCTTCTACCCCACCATGCAGACCTTCATAAAAAAGTACGTCTGTTCCCTCAGGAATATCTTCCCATGGAGTAAATTGCCCAGGTTCTAGGGATGTACCAAGTCTTGTATTATGTTCTTCTGCTTCTTCAAGACTATGTAGATAATATCTTTTCTTTCCTCCTCCAGTTTCACCATAGATTTTAAAAAGTTCTTCTAACTTGTCAAAAAGATTAGCCTCTGGACCAAAATGAGAGAAATTTTCACCTTTTGCAAGAGCGTCTGCCATAGCTTTTTTCATAGGCATTCTTTCAAATCTGTGGTAACTATCACCTTCTACAACTGCGGGAACAATATCTTCTCTGGCAAAAATATGCTCAAAGGCTCTTTTTACTGTGCTTGTTCCTGCTCCTGAAGATCCTGTTACAGCGACTACTGGATGACGTTTTGACATTTTTTAAAAACAATATCTAATGATTCTGACAGGTCATATGCCAACTTTATGTTTTACTTAAAAATATTTTTTTATTTATTAATTTTTTTTTAAATTTCATCCATTATTTTATCTCCTATTTCACTGCAAGATAATACTTCGGAAGAGCCATCAGCTAAATCGGCTGTTCTAAATCCTTTTGATAAAACTTTATCAATGGCAGTTTCTAAATTTTCTGCAGCTTCTACTTCATTTAATCCAATTTTTAACATCATGGAAGCAGATAAAAGCATTGCAATTGGATTCGCTATGTTTTTACCAGCTATATCAGGAGCCGAACCATGAACCGGTTCAAAAACTCCTGGGCCATCATTGTTTAGAGAAGCTGAAGGAAGCATACCAATAGAACCAGTTAACATTGCGGCTAAGTCACTTAAAATATCCCCAAATAAATTACTCGTTAAAATTACATCAAATTGACCAGGATCTCTAACTAATTGCATTGCTGCATTATCAACGTACATATTGCTTAGAGATATATTTTTATCCTTTGAGATGATATTTAAAACTGTATCTCTCCACAATTGACTAACCTCAAGAACGTTTGATTTATCAACTGAACATATTTTTTTATTTCTTTGGTTAGCAATTTTTATTGCTATTTCTGTTATTCTTTCTATTTCGGCCGAATCATAAACCATCGTATTGAAAGCTTTTGGGATTTTTGTATTTGTTATGTGTCCTCTTGGTTTTCCAAAATAAATTCCCCCTATTAATTCTCTTACAACAATAAGATCTACATGCTCAACGATTTCTTTTTTTAATGTACTTGCATCTAATAGAGATTTTCTTATTTTGACAGGCCTGATATTTGCGAAAAGGTTTAGGGCAGATCTTAACTTTAGTAATCCACTTTCTGGCCTTAATTCTCTTGCAAGAGAGTCATATTTAATATCTCCTACACATGCTAAAAGTACAGCATCACTATTTTTGCATTGATCAATTGTCTTATCTGGAGCAGGAGCCCCATATTTTTCATAAGCTATCCCTCCAAATAATTCTTCAATAATCTCAATATCGAAATTATGATTTGTTGAAAGCTTTATTAAAACTTTTTTTGAAACTTCTGAAATCTCTGGTCCAATTCCGTCTCCTGACAATAAAACTATCTTATATTTCTTCATTTGAATTTTTATTTACAAAGAACAATAAATTATTGCTTGTCTAATTGTCTAAGTTTTTTTGCTAATTCTGGTAATTTTTTAAAAATACTTGAACTCCTTAGCCATGATTTATTTTCCATCGCGGGGAAACCACTAATTACCTTACCATCCTCTATATCACAATGGATTCCGCATTTTGAACTCGCAATGACATTATTCCCAACTTTTACTCTATTATTAACTCCTACTTGCCCTGCCAAAATAACACCATCTCCAATTTTTGCTCCTCCAGCTATACCAACTTGTGAAGCAAATGCACAATTCTTCCCAATTTTAACTCCATGACCTATTTGTATTAAATTATCCAATTTTGTTCCCTCATCAATAAAAGTAAATCCAACTGCGGGCCTATCAATACAACAATTAGTTCCAATTTCTACAAAACTCATTATTTTTACACCACCTTTTTGAGGCATCTTTACCCATTTGCCATTTTTAGGAATAAAACCAAAACCCTCTGATCCAATAACAGAATTTGAATTAATAACACAATTATTTTTTAGAGTGGTATTTTCGTAAATTACACAATTTGGATGAATTTTATTATTATTTCCTATTCGAACATTGCCTAAAATTGATGCTCCAGAAAGAATATGATTATTGTCACCAATTACAGTATTTTCTCCAATATAAACATTAGGTCCAATATGACAATCTGCTCCAATTATTGCTGTTTTATCTATAACCGCTGAAGCGTGAATTCCTGGTTTGAAATTGATAGTTTTATATAAACAATCCAATACTTCTGCAAATGCAATTCTTGGGTTTTTAACGATTATGTTTGATATATTTAGTTTCTTTAGGGAACTAACGATTTCATCGTTATTAGTAGTTATTATTGCTGATGCTTTAGTTTGATCTAATTTTTCTTTAAGGATATTATTTTCTTCTAAAAAAGATATTTGATGTTTAACTGCAGAATCTAATGATGCAGCATCATCTATATATAAATCTTCAAAAATATTGGCACTAATAAAATTTGAATTTCCTTTTTTTACTAGATCAACTAAATCACTTAAAAGCATTTTTCAGTTTTAATTTTTTTCTAAGAGAGAGCAAGAACATCTCTGTGTACGACAATTATCGAGGAGTTGTTATTTTCTTTATTATTTAAGATACTTCTTAATTTGTCGCTACTTATTGATACTAAACCTTTTGCAACCTCTTTATCATTTGTATTTACGATTTTAACTGCCTGATTAATCGTAAAATTTCCTTCTACATTCTTAACACCAACCGCTAAAAGTGAGGCACCTTTTTTTTTAATGGCAAAAGAAGCGCCATCATCTAAAGTAATTTTCCCTACTGTTTGAATTGCATGTGAAAGCCAACTTTTTTTGTTTCCTATAGGTTTTTCTACTGGATAAAATAAAGTTCCAATTTTATTATCATTAAAAATTTCAATTAAGTTTTTTTTATTAGTTCCATCAACTAGTTGGACTTCGACTCCTCCTTTTGTAGCTATTTCTGCAGAAATTAATTTTGTAGAAATCCCTCCTGTTCCCCATTCATTATTAGAGTTTTGAATATTTTTATCTTTAATTTCCTTTAATTCACTATTATGAACTTCTTTAATAGGTTGCGCATCTTTATTATTACGTGGATCTTTTGAGTATAGATTTTCAATATCGGTTAATAAAATAAGCTTGTTAGCATTTATAGCCAATGCAACTAAAGCAGAGAGGGTATCATTATCTCCATATTTAAGCTCTTCATTTGCTACTGTATCATTTTCATTTACTATTGGAATAACATTTAAATCGATTAATTTTTTTAAAGTTTTAGAAGCGTTATTAAAGGATTCTCGTGAATTGAAATCAGCTTTAGTTATTAAAATTTGAGCAATATTATGACCTAATTTATTAAATACTTTATCGTATAAGGACATTAAGTTAACTTGACCTACTGCAGCAGTAGCTTGAAGTGTACTTAAATCATTTGGTCTCGTTTTAATATTTAATTTTTGGCAACCTAATCCAACGGCTCCACTTGTTACTAAAATTAATTTGTTTCCTTTTGAAAGAAAACTTTTAAAGGATCTAGAAAGGTTTTCAATAACTTCTTCTGTAGATGCTTCCTCTGTTCCTCTTAAAATACTAGTACCAATTTTTATAACCCAAGTTTTCATTTTATAAAATGAGAAATTAATTTTTCTATCATCAAAGTTAAATTAAATTTTATAGGCAAGCCATCTCTATTTAATCGCTTAACTAATATTGTTTTTATATCACATCTATTTCCAACAATAATATCTGTAAAAATTCTGTCGCCAATAATGGCTATATTTTTTGGCTCTCTGCCAATTTCTTTGATAGCAGACAAAGTTACTTTTTTTCTTGGTTTTGATGCATTGTATTTATACCTTAAATTTAATTCTTTCGCTATTTTTGCGATTCTTTTTTTTGATGGATTATTACTTATTAGATATAAGGAGAAAAGTTTTTTAGATTCTATGATCCAATTTTTTACAGCTTTTGGGATCTTATTAGATTTTCTATTTACTAGAGTCCCATCCACATCTAGCAATAAAGAATTAATTCCTTTTTTTTGCAATTCAGATTGAGAAATATTATATATTGGTGCGTTTGAATCCCAATTGACTTTTAGGATAGATCTCATTGATTTTAAGAACTACTTCTTGCAAGCTCAGTTTCAATCAAAGGTTGAATTCTATCAAACTCATCATCTTCAACTAAAAAAGCACCTTTGTCTTTTAATTTACCTACGATAAAAAAAGGATCTAGTGGTATATATAAACCATATTCTTGTTCAAAAAGATTAAAGTTAACAAGCAATTCATAACTCTCACTATCATCATCGACGTAATCTTCTTCTAATTCATCGTAAATTGGTTCTTCAAGTTCTCCTGATACTGTTAATGTAACTGCTGATCTGATAAGTCTTAAATCATGTTCTTGAAGAACTGCTTCAGCATTTTTTAGTATTTGTTCATTTTTATCTATTTTCTCAATTAATTCAGGTTCATCTTTTTCATTTATCTTAAAAAGACTTACTGGAGTATCAACTGGCGTTAATAAAGCATATTCTTGGCCTTCAACACTTACTAATTGTTCAAGATAACAAAATAGCTCGTTTCCATTTGAATCATTTAATAAAAGAGTCTGTGCATCATAATTATCATTTGAATTGGCTTCTTTCATTTAAAAATTATCTATCCTTTTTAATACTAATATTTTATCTGACGTTTACCAGCTATTTCTTCTAATTCAGGACCCTCTTTGATCCATTGTTCAAGTATTATTTTTGCTGACAAACTATCAATCAATCCTGATTTATCTTTTTTTATTCCAAATCTTTCTGAAGATTCCCAAGTTGAACTATGTTCATTGACATAAGAAAATGGAAGCTTTAATTCATTTGAAAGTAATTTACCGTAATTTTTACAGTCAATAGCTTGAGTGGTCATTTGACCTTCCTCATCTAGCGGAATACCCACAATAAAACCAGTCAAATTAAATTCATTTATATAGTTTCTAATGATTTTAATCTCTTGATTATTTTCAAATCGTTTTACTGCTGGAAGTATATTTGATGTTATGCAGAGAGGATCACAATAAGCTAATCCTATTCTTTTGGTACCTATATCCAAACTCAAAATTGACTTGGGTTTGGGTTTGCAAAATTTCACTTTGTTCTTAATGGAAAAGGAGATGGATATGGATTACCTTGCGGACTTAATTTTTCAAAGATTGATTCCAAAGATTGATTTATTATATTTACTTGTTTGGCTTCATTCTTAATTATTGTGTTCCTAATAAGAATTATTTCTTGATTCTTTTCTTTGATATTGCACTCTTCGAGAAAAACATTTAATTGAGAATTTTCTTTATAGGTTTTTAAATATGAAATAGGTGATTTTTCAAAAAATCTTTTTATAAATTCTTTTAAAATAGAATTAAATCTCTTGTCCCAATATCTACTTAAAGTTAAAGTATAAATTTCCTCATTTTGATAATTAATATCTTTTAAAATTGTACATAAAACTGAATTTTCATGTATTAAGGCACCACTCTTAGAGTTATTTCTTTTAAGAATGTCGTCTTGATCAAAATCTAAAGTATTTCTTATTAGGGGAGATTGATTTGATCTTATGAAATTAACTATTTTTAATATATTTTGTTTATTAATGTTTTGGAATTCATTAATTAATGTATAGGCATTGGTATTTTGATTTGTAGATTTATTTAGATCAGAACCATCCCAAAGGATTATCTCTCCTAACGGTTGAAAGCCTAATTCTCTTGAGTTTGATATGAGGTCAACATTATTTATATCTGAATTAATTATCCAACTTGAAGTTTTGATTTCTTTTCTTGAAATAGATTTTTTTATCAATCCTAAAGTTAATTGTTTATCTGTTAAAGAACACTTGTTGATAATCAACTTGGGCTTAGATATTTTTAAACAAGTCTCTTTTTTGTTTAAAGGAAAAATATTCAAATAACCAATAATTTCGTTTCCGTATATAGCAATTATGCATTTATTTTTATTTTTCTTAAGATTATTTAAAAAAATTTTTAAATCATCAAAGGTGTTTATAATAGCCATCTTTAAAAACCAATTATTCAATTCCTTATTTTTAATATCTATTAAAAGGTTAATGTGCCTTATATGGAGCTCTTCAAAAGTTACTTCCATTCCTTTTTTAGATTGAAAAGAATAAGAGGTATCTTTTTTCATTTACTTTTTTTCTCTTATTAATACTATAGGGGTTTTTTCATCTCCATTGCCAGCTGGATTAGATATTAAGTTTCTTTTGAGTATTTTATTTACTGTTTTATTTGAACTAGCTAAGACTTTCACACCTCCAAGATCATTAACATCGACTACAGCTACATCTACATTTAGATAGTTTGAGACCTCCTTACAAAATAAATCCGCATTGAGAGGACCCATAACTATACTCTTATCGTAGGGTTTAACTGTACCACTTATATCATCAATGAGGGATGATTCCGAACCAGTTAACCTATAAAACATACCCTTAATACCAACTAATTTGAAGAGAAATCCAACAAATAGTGCAAAGGTTATTCTTGTGACTCCGATTTTATTTATTAATAATTGCATGCCGCAAGCTGTTGCGAGACTGCTTGTAGGGTGAAAAAAATAACATAATGCTTTCGAAAATAAACTATATTCTAAATTTTGAGGGGAAATATATCTATTTTGCATAATCGCTAGTGGACTCTCACCGATCGTTAAAATATCATTTTTTTCTACAATTCCCTTACAGTATTCAATCACAGTATTTACTGGGTTATCAAAGCAACCAAGTAAATCAGTTTTAATAGCAAAAGCTTTATATTTATTACTTAAAGGAATTTCAAAAACTTCTTTCGGCCTTTGTTTTTGACCATCTAAATTAATTAAGAAACAATCCTTATTATTTGAAATACCAAAATGTCCATAGTTCTCCCAATATATTTTTAACCATAGATATTTTATTTTTTTTCTAAAGTTATTATTGCTAAATTTATATATGATTCTTACAAATAATTCTGAATTTGACTTTATAATTGTTGTTGGCCAGTAATTATTTAAATTCTTAATTTTATTATTTTCATTTATATAAATATCTTCCTGATAATTAAAATTTTGGCAATATTCGTTACCTTTACTTTTAAAAAAATCTAATTCAAAATTTATATTAGATACCATCGTCTCTTTGGTTTTACTTTTATTAGTTATTTTAAAATCAATAATTAATTCGTTTAAACCATCCTTTTTTTTGATTTTGTAATTTATAGGTACTAGATTTAACTTAGATTTGGGTGAGTTTTTAATATATAAATCTGAAATAATTAAAAAAATTAAAAGGACTAAGAGGATATTTATTAATATCATTTTTTAAAATTAATTTTTGTTGTTATCTTTTTTTTCAGAAATGATACTGTTGTATTCATTAAAACTTTCTACAGAAAATGTCGTATCTTCTATATCAATTCCCTTTAGTTCTCCTATAACTTTGTTTAATTCATCTATATTAATCATTCCATTTTTATCATATTGGACTTCTCCATCACTATTTAAAATAATGGTTTGTGGAATTAATCCGTTCCAATAATAATTAGGTTCATTTCTAAGATCAGACTTTTTTTTGTCCTGTAATTCATCAGTAGTTAGAGCAATGATATCTATATTATTTCTCCATATCAAATCTAAACCGGATATTATCGGAGCCATATATTTACTATCTGAGCTGTCGTCAAGATAAAAAAATAAAACTGCGACTCTTTTATTTTTTAATGATTCCTGAAGAGTTGTCTGGGGAGGAACTATAGCCCCATTACCCGCATATATAGGAAAAATGTTGCCATCGTAACTATCAGAATCTCTAGAGGCATTTGCTTTATATGGACTTAAGAAAATTAATGCTATTAGGATCCATTGAACTATTTTCATTAAAGTTTAAAAACTTACTTTGAACTTGATCTTCCTAATCCTTGAAGGATTCCTTTCCCAACTAAACCGATAGCTTTGCCAACGACCTTTGTAAGGAAATTTACGAAAAGATTACCGATATATTTTACAGCAACTTCTAACTGAGGTGCTACGGCATCTCTTATCTCAACTAACAATGTAACTTGTTTTTGTAGCCATTCTAGATTCTCTAATTCTTTCTCCCTATTTTCATTTTTGAAGTATCGGGTAAATTTTTTATCGATAATATCAATATATTCTCGTTTACTCTCATACAAGTAGATAGGCATATAAATATTGTCATGCCAGCGATTAAAGTTATTAATATTATTTCTAAATCTTTCAAAATTTCTTGTCGATTGTAATTCGGGATTTATAAGTACAGTTCTTAATTCAGGCCAAGAAGAACAAATATTAAAGATTTCTGAAGCTAATAAATTACAGTTCCTTATTGTCCAATTTGAAATAATATTTTCAAGAATCAAAAATGATTCTGTTTCATAAAGAGGGAGTAATTTTCCATCATATTCAAGAGCTTCATTTTTAATTATTGGCTCAATAAACATTATTGATTCATGTGATTCTCTATCTATCTCTTCGCAACTTACCTCACTATAGATAAAATCATTTATTGAGATAGATTCGCTTCCTTTTTTTAATCGAAAATAGCTGTCTGTGATATTTGAAATTGTATTAACTTTAAGTTCTTTTATAAGAGAATTTAAATCATCTTTAAAATCTTTCTCATTATAGTTTTCTTTAATATTTTTTACTAAACTATCTAACTCATCTAACATTTTGCAAATTAGTCGTGAAATAAATTCTTTCTTTATCCCAGAGAGGATTATTGATGAATTATTAAATTCAACCTGCAAGTTAGTTGAGCTATACCTTTCTTTTAGTCTATCTAATATTAAATTCCATATTTCTGTAGTGTTTTTATCTTTAATGAATACAGTGTTCTTATTTTCAAGATTAATTTTATTTTCAGTGTAAACTGCCTCTGTATAAAGTTCTAGTGAATTACCCCATAAGAAAATTAGAAAAGATTTTGCTGTAATAAGTTCCCTTAATCTTCCTTTTAAAATGAATTTATAAAATTCTGGTGTTGAATCAGAGTTAACATATTTGAATATATAATTGATTTCAGAATCTATTTGTTTAAGACCTGAAGTTAGAATTTTTTGACTAAAAGTGAGAGGCTTGTTTTTGTTTAATTGAACTCGGGAATTATTTTCAATATCAAATACCCTTCCTCCATTTAAAATGGTATCAATAGATTCAAGAACTTTTTCTGCACTGGGATTTAAAAGAAATCCTTCGGAATTTAATGATGGAGTGGTATTTGCTTCATAAACAAATTCGCCAGAAAGAATTATAAGGAACTTTGACTCATCATATCTTTCTCTCAATTTTAATAATTCTAATCTTATAAGATCTTCTGATTGGAAATTAAGAACATTCCATATAACTAAATCGGGAGTTTTATCACCTGTTCCATTATTAAAATTAATATCTAAATTTCGGTCTAGTGATGTTAACTTAAGCGATAAAGATTCTGCTATTAAGCTTGGAGCAATAATCAATATCGATTTTTTTGAAATTAATTCCAAGATTAGATTTCTTATCTCTTATACAAAATTAACTAACAATTACTGCAAATACCAGCCTTAAATCAATTTTTATACTCTTTTAAGCGTAGTAATTTCTGTTTAGATCAAAGTCATTTAATCTTTCCGATGACAATACATTATTCGCTTCGTTTATTGTGAATTTATTTTCATATAGAGCTTTACCTACAATTACTCCAAAGAGTCCAGAATTTTCAAATTTTACTAATGATAATAAATCAGAAATTGAACCAACACCTCCTGAGGCTATTACTGGAATATCTGTAATTTCAAGTATGCTTTTTATGAACTCTTCATTTGTTCCTTCTAGAGTCCCATCTGTATTTATATCTGTAACAATAAAACTAGCAATTTTAAATGAAGAAAACTCCTTTACTAGATCAGTGGCAAAAATATTAGATTGCTCAAGCCAACCCCTTGTACTAACTTTTCCATCTTTTGCATCTATCCCAACAATTATCCTTCCAGGGAATTTATTTGATAAGTCTTTAACTAGTTCCTTATTTTCTATTGCAGAGGTTCCCATGATAACTTTCTCAATACCATAGGAAAATAATTGTTCTATCCTTTCTTGAGACCTTATCCCCCCACCTATTTGAATAGGTATATTAACTGTTTTAGCAATCTTTTTTATTGATTTATCGTTTGTTGGGGATCCAGTTTTTGCAGCATCCAAATCAACTATATGTATATATTTTGCTCCTTCGCTCTCCCAAAATTTAGCTTGCTCATGAGGCTCTTTTGTGAAGTCTTTTCTTTTATTAAAGTCGCCTTTAAAAAGCCTTACACACTTACCATTCATTAGATCAATTGCTGGTATTAGGTCCATAGAATCATCCTTTTCATTAATTACTTATTAGTAGTACTATTCAATATGTAATTCTATTTAAGATTACTACTTCAGTTAAATATTTTTTGAATATGAAAATTCTTGTAATGGGTGGCACTAGATTTGTCGGTAAGTCTTTGGTTGGAAAGTTAATAAGTAAAAATTATGATATTGATATTTTCACGAGAGGTAATAAAAGTAATCCTGAAAAAACTAATTTAATTAAAGGTGATAGAAATAATTCAGAAGATATCCTCAAGCTAAGAAATGAAAAGTATGATGTTGTTTTTGATATTTCTGGACGAGAGTTAGAACAAACCAAACTTCTTATAGAAAATTTAGATAACTCTTTTCAGAGATATATATATGTAAGCTCTGCAGGTGTTTATAAAGATAATTGTGAACTACCCTTATCCGAAGTTGATCCAATTGATCCAGAAAGTAGGCATAAAGGAAAGTTTGAGACAGAAAATTGGTTGAAAAACCAAAAAATTCCTTTTACGAGTTTTAGACCTACTTATATTTATGGACCAGGAAATTATAATAAAATTGAAAATTGGTTTTTTGAAAGGTTATTTACTAAAAAATCTATACCAATTCCTGGTGACGGTTCTTTAATTACTCAGCTAGGCCATGTTTCGGATCTAACTGATGTAATGATTAGGTGCATAAATTTTGAAAATTCTAAAAATAATATTTACAATTGTTCAGGTGAAAAAGGAGTAACAATCAAGGGTTTAATTTATTTCTGTGCGAATGTTCTTGGATTAAACCAAAATGAGATTTCTTTAAGAACATTTGATTATCAAAAATTAGATCCTAAGTCTCGAAAGGGTTTCCCAATTAGATTAAATCATTATCAGACTGATATCTCTAAGATAAAACGTGATTTAGAGTGGGCGCCAACTTTTGATTTACTTAATGGTCTAAAGGATAGTTTTGTGAATGATTTTAATAATAAAAGGAGTGAGGAGTTTGATGAAAATTCAGATAATATTCTTTTTAATTCTTAAATAGCCTAATAAAGTCACAAAAGTCAGGATGAATCCTAACCAATAAAAAATTAAAGCCAAATTATTTAATAAGCTAATTTTGAATGGTGTAAAGAAGGTAATTACTGAAATAAAAAAGAAAAATGTTTTATATTTTCCTAACATTGATGCGGGTAAACCGTCTTTTGTAGAGTTCCTTAGGCTAGAGATGATTAATTCTCTAAATAAAATTAATGAAATAGACCAGAAGGGTATAAAATTATTTTTACAAAGGAAGGTCAAAGGAATTAAATAGAATATTTTATCGCTTAATGGATCAAGGATAGCTCCTAATCTGGTTTTAAGATTGAATTTCCTTGCAATTAACCCGTCAAAATAATCAGTTAAACCTCCAACAATAATTAATATAAAGACATAAAAAGGTCTGTTAATTTCCAAAAAAAGTATTAATGGAAATACAAGGAAAAGGCGAGATATCGATAATAAATTGGGAATATTCAATCCCAAATTTTTAAGATTTTTTCTTAGTAACAAATTAGTTTTTGTATATAAAAAATATATTACACTCTCAACAAGCTTAAATTTTTAGTAAAAATTTTAAGTGGGTTTTGATGCTAGATTATAAAATTTAATTTAAATCTGAATCCTAAAGATTATAAACTCAACTTCTCTTTATGAATGATGATGTTTTATATTACAAAATTATTCCTTATATCTAATGCAGCCCCATAGCCTAAAGCTATCTCCAGAATCTGATTTGATAAATTCAATTAAAGAATATTCTTTATCGAATAATTTATACGGGTATGTTTCTGGAGTGGTTGGTAATCTTAGAACAGTTTGTATTCAATGCCCAGGTAATCAAGAGATAAATAAATTTGAAGGAAATCTAGAGATAGTTTCTTTAAACGGACATTTTAATAAAGGAGATGTTCATTTACATTTGAGTTTTGCAGATGAGGGATGTAATGTGTTTGGCGGGCATCTTGAGGAGGGATGTATTGTAAAAAAAGGTACTGATATATTATTACTTTCTTTTGAACAGAAAATTATTAATATCTCAAATCATGATTTAATTACTAATGAATCACGTGTAAAAGCATATATCTTGAAGGATTGTCCTTGGTCTAAAAGAGCAATTAGGTTGCTTAATTCTTTATCTATCCATCATGAAGTTACGCTAATAGACAATGATGAGAGCTTTCAAAAAATTATGGCTCAAAGTAGCCATAATACTTTCCCTCAAATATTTTTGGATAATAAATTTTTTGGAGGATATGATGAACTTTCAGAACAAGCAAAATTGGATAGCTTAATTTCATTTAAGTAATCTAATTTTTTAACTATCACGATTAGTAAGCTTTTCAGCAACTAATTCGTCCTCTAACTGCTTTATTAATCTTGATACAAGACTTTGAAATTCTGGTTGACAGCCTTTAAATGCAGCTTTATGTCTTATTGGCTCATTTCTAGTTCTTAAATCAGTAAGCATTAATTGTAATGCGTCAATTTTGGGATTTATTTTCATAGTTTTAATATATATATTTACATCTTTTAAATCATTTGCATAGCTTTTTTAAAAGATATCTTTTTATTATCATTCGAACTTGTAACTTCTATTAATTTATTTATGGACTCTTTGTTTTTTAAAGAATCTATACAACATTGCGCAACTAATCTTCTTGGGATTGATCCATTAATTTGAGTATCTTCTTTTGAATAATTTATATTTTCTGATTTAATATCTTCATTTTCCTTTAATCCTCCAGGTCTAATAATAGTCCATTCAAAATTTGAATTGCGTAGAAAGTTTTCACCTAATTTCTTCCAAATAAGAATTAAACCAAATAAGTTTAATGGGTGAAATAATTTACCAGTACAAAGGGAACTAACTAAAATAACTCTTTTAATACCAACTCTTTTGCAACTCTCTAATTGCCTGTATACACCTAATGCATCAACTTTTGCAGGACCAGTTAAATCTAATGATGCTCTCGCTCCAGTAGCAATTATCAAAGCATCAATTTCTTTTAAAGCTTCATCAAGTTCACCTTTTTTGTCTAATGAAACCCTAATTGTTTCTAAACGCTCTAGTCCTGCTGAGACTTTTGAATTCTTTCTGATGATTTGCCTTACTTTATATCCTTTCTTAACTGCTTCTTCGGAAATTCTATAACCTGTTTTCCCCGATGCACCAGTAATTGCTATTTTCATGATTAAAAACTAATTTAAATATTATATAAATTTCTTAAGGCTTTTTACATATAAATTTCTTTTTTCTTTTGGGATAAAGAGTGCGACATAAATAACATTTTGTACCATCACAGCCTCTTGCTGTACAGTATTCTCTGCCATAAAAGATTATTTGCAAATGTAAGGTATTCCAATCATTAACAGGAAATATTTTTTTTAAGTCTTTTTCTGTTTGAACTACGCTATCTCCATTTGATAAACCCCATCTTTGTGACAACCTGTGTATGTGAGTATCGACTGGGAAAGAGGGGATTTTAAATACTTGTGACATTACAACTGACGCTGTTTTATGACCAACTCCAGGAAGAGATTCAAGCTCCTCAAAAGTATTAGGGACTATACTTTTATGCTTCTCAATCAAGAGTTTAGATAGGTTATATATGTTCTTTGATTTTTGATTAGATAAACCTAAAAATTTTATGTATTCATAAATGCCTTTAATACCAAGCGTTACCATCTTTTCTGGATTATCTGCAACCTTAAATAAGCTTTTTGTTAATTCATTAACTTTTTTATCTGTTGATTGAGCACTTAGAACTACTGCTACGAGGAGTGTATATGCATTTGTATGATCAAGAGGGATTGGAGGCGATGGATATAGCTTTTTAAGTTCCTTGGTTATTATTTCTGCTCTTTCTGATTTTCTCATTGAATTTAATAAATTTAATGGTGTATAAAATTATACAAGAGATATTTTAGGTGAATATTTTCTGCTAGTTTAAAATATTTAAATAAGAAGAATTTAGTGAATAAAGGTGCGTTAATAATTGATGATTTACATCATAAATATGATAAGCGAGGAAATTCTAATTGGATATTAAATGAAATTAACCTAAAAATTGAAAGTGGAGAATTATTAGGTTTACTTGGTCCTTCTGGATGCGGAAAGACTACACTTTTGCGATTGATCGCGGGGTTCGAATATCCTTCCAAAGGAAGGATTTCTTTAAATGATAAGGAAATCTCAAGAAGTAATAGAATACTAAGCCCCGAGAAAAGAAATATCGGTATGGTTTTTCAAGATTATGCACTTTTCCCTCACTTAACAGTTTTGGAAAATGTAATGTTTGGATTAAAAAACAAAAAAGATAGATCTAGGGTTGATTATTTATTAAATGTTGTAGGTCTTAATAGTTTTGTTGGAAGATACCCACACGAATTGTCTGGAGGTCAAAAACAAAGACTCGCAATTGCAAGGGCTCTTGCTCCAGGCACAAATTTTATTTTATTAGACGAACCCTTCTGTAGTCTTGATATGCACGTCAAACTTAAATTGAGAAGCGAACTTCCAAATATTCTTAGAGGGTGTAATGCAAGTGGACTGATGGTTACCCATGATCCTGAAGAGGCAATGTCAATTTGTAATAAAGTTGCAGTTATGAATAAAGGTGAAATACATCAAATTGATACACCAATTAATTTACTAAATAATCCCAAAACTATATTCGTTAGTAGTTTTATTTTGGGAAATAATATTCTTAATCTCCAAAAAAATGGTAATACATATATTTCTTGTTTAGGTGAAATAAATAGTTCAGACTTGTTAAATAATTCAAATATTAAAAGTATGTCAATATCGCCTAAATTTATTTCTATAAAAAGATCTGAATCTGGAAATGCCATTGTCATGTCAAAAGAATTTCTTGGCGATTTTCTTATATATAAAGTATCTATTAATGAGGAGATATTAAGGGTAAGAACTAATATTAATAATCAACTAAATAATGGTGATAAATGTTCTCTTTCTATTAATAAAAATGGTTATTATTTTTTATATCCTGGGGCACAAAAGATAAATATTTAAGTTTTTTTTATAAGCAATTACACTTCCCTCCCTTCCATTTTGAGCATTTTTTCTTTTTACATTTCTTTTTTTTACTAAAGTATATTTTATTAGTTAATAGCAGTTCAGGAAAACCGTATTCGAGAATCATTTATGATATTGCTATTGATATTCATTATCATATTGCCTTATTTAAATTAAAGAATTAATTAATTACTAATTTATACAAAATGTTGTATTATTTTTATAGTAAACCTTTGGAATCATGGATGAAAATAATTTAAAAACAAAGAAATTAATTAATTTCGGTCCATCTGGTAGAGCCATTGCCCAGCCAATGGACAATAGTTTGTTAGACAATATTTTTGAACATCTAACAATGGAAAGATTTGCCAACGTTCAATATTTTTCCATATACCTTTGGTTTCAAGAGAGAGATTTAAACGGATTTGCTTCTTATTTCCTAAGAGAATCGCAAGGTGAAATGGAACACGCTCAAAAATTTGCAGATTATCTAATTGCAAGAGGTCAGACTGTGAAACTAAGTGAAATTCCTGCACCAATTCAGAATTGGGATTCAATAGAACATTTAATTTCTTACTCTTTCAATATGGAAGCTGATTTAACATCATCTTTACAACAACTCTATGCCATTTCAGAAAGAAGTTCAGATACCAGAACCAACGTGTTTTTAGACCCAATTGTTGAGGCTCAAACAAAATCTGAAGATGAGATTGCAAACATACTTGGTAAAGTTAAGTTTGCGTCAAATCAACCTTCTGCAATCTTGTTGATAGATACTGATTTAATGAAAAAATAGATTACTTTCAAATTTATTTTCATTCAATGTTCTTTTCGTTATTTCAACAAGTAAATTAGAAAAGTTAAATTTATCAGTATTGTTTTTATTTAAGAGCTCAGCTATTTTATAAATCTCATTAACTCTTTTAAAAAGATTTTTGTTTTCAGAAAATAACCTTCCCTTTAATGCTTTATTTTCTGTAGATTTATAGGATTGCTTGATATTTCTGAGTCTATTCGATAAAACTTCAACTTCCATTAACAAGTTGTTAGTAAGTGATTGTGATTCCTTCATATTTTTATAGCGGCGATGTTTCAATAAAAGAAGGTGCAACACTGACTGTTTGGGTCCCAATAGGAGCTATTAATAACTCAGATGATCTTAATTTAGAAATTAATCTTGTTGATGTTACTCGTGTAGAACCGATTAATTCGCCAATCCTTTCGTGAGTTAACCTAAAAGGTAACTCACACCATTGACCACATCTTCTACCTAGACGATTTACTAGTATTGAAAACAATGCTTGTAATCGCTGTTCTGCATTTCCTAAGTGTCTAATCCTAAGGAGTTGCAAAGTCCATTCATTTACTGCATCGAAACCAATATTCTCATCAATATTCACATTGCTGTGAAATGACAAATCTGTTAGTGCTTCAACACAGACACCTTCGCTACATAAAAGGTCCGTTCTTAATTGATCTCCTGATTGTAAAAATGCGAGTGTCATTCCTTCAGTTTCTTCACAAGGGCAATAAACTCTAGCAATTCCACTTTCAACTTCTAAGCATGTACCCTTTGGTCTTGATGAGGGATCTATTAATACTGATTGTCCAGTTATTATTCTTACTGATTTTGAGGGAGATTCTCCATAACCATGGAAATTCATTTATTTAAATATGATAATGAGAATTATTATCAATTATGCACTATAAAATTACTTATTGCAATAGATTCTCATTATCATCACATTTCTGAAGTTTTTCTTTACAAAGTAGTTATGAATATAATTTAGGTAGAATTTCTAAATAATTTATTTTAAATGAGCGTGAATAGAGTTTGCTTTAATTGTGGAAGTTCCTCATTTGTCTCAGACCGATCTTTAGGAGGTAAGATTGTCTGCTCTAAATGTGGATCTTCTTCATTTAGAAATAAATCCTCTTCATTTTTAAAAAGTAAAAAATTAGTATTTCTTGCTATTGCGATAGCTATTTTTATAATTATTATTTAGATAATCTGTTTATATTCCAAAGTCCATTATTATTAGTTACCTCTACTTGAATACCAAATAAATTATTAAAGTTTTCACTATTCATAACTTTATTTTGATCTCCATCAGCGATTATTTTGCCATCTTTTAGCATTATGACCCGATCATAAATTTTTGTAATCGTTGAAATATCATGAGTGACGCATAAAATTTTCGTATTTAATTTTGATAATTCATTAACCTTATCAATTACAAAAAACTTTGATTTATAATCTAAATTTGCAATTGGTTCATCTAGGATTAAAATTTCAGGTTTTTTGATTAATGCCCTTGCAATGAGAGAAATTTGTTTTTCTCCATCTGATAAATAGGAAAAATTCTTTTTAGATAAATTAGAAATATTCATTTTCTTTATGATTGTTTCCACCTTATAAGAATCTTTTTCAGATTTTTTTTGTACGTAACAATATCTTCCATATAGTCCACTTAAAATTAAATCAAAAACTTGTAAATTTGGATTTATTCTATTTTTTATATCATTATTGACGGTACTTATTTTATTTCTTAATTCCCATAAATTTACAAGTTCTTTGTCAAATATCTTTAGTTTTGATTCATTAGCTACAACTGGGTATAAGCTTCTATTAATTATTTCAATTAGAGATGATTTACCGGAACCATTTGGTCCAATTAATATTACATTTTCTGAATAAGATATCTTTAAATTTAAATCTTTAATTACTCTAAAGCCATTTTTAAAACAATTAATATTTTTTGCCTCAAACCAAAATTTTTTAAACACTAAAACTCATTACTCCAAAATATAATCAATTGAATCGAGCTTAAAATAAATATAAAGAGATAAAGCCAATTCAACCATGAAGGTCTATCTACTTTCTTCATGGGTTATATTATTAACATAAAAAATATTAGCGGAGCAGCAAATCTTACAAATGTTTTTCTAATAATATCTATATTATTTGCAATTTCTAACTTCTTTATTTCGGGAGGATATTTCATTATAACTTTGTCATATACATCAAGATTATGGGTTTTGTTAATATTTTTCCATGGTTCATCTTTATCTTCAGACTTCTTGTACCACTTCCAAAAATAATTTATTATCCTATCCTCTCCCAATAATTTTATTTCATCCTTACTTATAAATCCCATATCGTGATTATATGTTTGTGTTTTTAAAATCATATAATCCTCATCGAATATCTTATAAAAAATCTTTCTTTGAGTCTCTTTAAATAATAATAGATTATTAAGTAGTTTATTTTGTAGAAATTTTCTGTAGTGTCTTACTATAACTCTTGCTTTGTTGTTTCCTAGAGGGATATGATCTAAAACTTGTAAATATCTTGATGAGGAAGGATCTCCTTTGTAAATTAATATCCTTCCTGGAGGTATGTACTTAATCCGAATAAATTCTTTTGTAGGGTCATTCTTGTAATAATAAATACTTTCAATGTATGAGGGATTAATATTAATTTTCTGGTTAAAACTAACTAATACGTTTTTATTCACATCTTTATCTGGGATTGTATCGCCATGAACCCAAAAGATATGAAGGATATCTAGGTGATTTTCAATAATCCTTGACCAATCACATTTGAAGTCGACTAATACCTCCTCAAAGACATAATCCTTATGAGAAAAACCATTTTCATATAATTCGTAGTTACTTATAGGTGTATCTTCACTTATATTATTTAAATCAGTCTCAGATTTTTTAGAAAAATGTACGAAAATATATCCATTTTTTTCTGAAGTTTTGTATTGAGATAAATGAATCCTTTTGGCGTAGTTATCATAGTTATTATCAACTATATGGCGACATGTTATTCTGTCGAGATTTTGGCAACTTCCGCCAGATGAAAACTTAGCTCCATGATAAGGGCAAGTTATTACTCCATCTGATAATGTCCCTCCAAAAAAGGACGCCCCTCTATGTGGACAAATATTTTTAATGCATCTAACGTTTTTATTTTCATCTCTATAAAGAACAAGAGGCTCATCATAGAGTGAAAAATAATATAGCTTATTTTTTTTTAGTTCTTTAGAGGGACAGATTGCATACCAACCAAATAAACCTATATTTAAATCTTTTTGAGTTTCTCTAATATCAAACGAGTCAATTTTTACTACCGTTCCTTTTTTAAATGGCTTAAGAACGGTATTAAAGTCTTTTGATTTAAAAAAATTAATTTGTCTGTTTTCCATAAATTAATTTCTTTTTTTAAATGACTGTTTATCTTTCGGAACTATAACCCAAGTAAATAATCAATTTCTTATAAAAAGAAAATTCTCTATTATTTGTAGCAATAATTTTGTAGTTATCGAAAAATATTGAGTTTCTATCGTATCCTTGTATCTTTATTTCATGTTTTTTGTATCTTTTGTGATTCTTTCAAATTTTTTATGTAATCAATAGCATCATCAATATTTTTGTGGAAATTACATTGGCCCAAGTAACAACCTATAAATCTTAAAAATTTTCTCTTGCCACCACTAATTTCATATCTATGTATTGTTCCGCCATCTATAGGAGCATAAATAAGTTCTGGTAGTGCCATATTAATTTTGTATTTAATACTTAATCAAACAATAATTCATGTTTAAATTCATTTCCATAGCTCCATCAATATATTTAATAATTAATTTACTTATTTTTATATAATTATTTATTGAATACCCATGTATTATTTGTTATCTATTAATTATTGATATGGATTTTTTATTATGCCAAAAGCATTTAGGCGTTTTTTAAAAAAATTACCAAAAAAAATTCAAACTATAAAATACTCATTTAGAGAGTTTTTATCATCTAAAATATGAAATATCTGTTCTGGTTAATAAATTTTTAATTTCTATAATTTTTAATAAAACATAGTCGGCAGAGTTAAATTTTAAACTATATTAAATTTGCAATTTTTGAAATTTTATGATCAAAAGGGTTTTTGCGATATTCACTTTAACTTTGCTTTTTCTATTTAGTAGTCCAGTTTACTCATTAGATACTTCTTCAAAAACTCTTGAAAAGTATACTAAAAAGATTTCTAGCAAGTTCACTAGAACTTACTGCAACACTACCAACTTCGGTATTTCTTATGAAGGAGCTTTGGCATTTGCTATTGGAGAAACTAATAAGGAATTTAAAAATAATAAACTCAATAAGTTGTTAGATTATTCTCTACTAAAAAATTTAATAGTTAATGATTTAGAAAATAATTGCCAGGTTTATGATTTTGATATTGGTAATTTAGAAAATTTGAAGCTTAACTAGAAAATGTATATTGTATAGGTCTTATTTTTTACCTATCCAATCATTTGGTTTCTCCATCATCCATTCGAAAACCCCCTTGGCATCAAGGTTTTTAGAAGCATAAACAAATAAAATTGGAAATATTAAAATTACTGCGCCAATAACGGCTAACTCTATTTTGCCTATTCCCATCTCAGTAACTGTTAAAGCAAAATAATTATTCATTATATTTATGGAATTAAAATTTATTTCTACATAATTTATAAAAAAATTTGTATCCATTCACTTTTTTATGAAATATCTTAATTATTTATAGCGAAGGATATTTGTATAAAGTACTTATTTAATTGATGAAGAAATTTTAATAATTTAAATAATAGTCTTCTGTTTGATGGTTATGAATCATGAAATTATTATTTTTACATCTATTTTTGCATTATTGATGGGATTTATAGTATTTAGAATATTAAAAAAAAGAAAGAGATCAGCTAAAAGTATTTATAAATTAATAGATGATTTGGAAAAAAAATACATATATTGATTTTTTTTGCAAGAAAAAAGATTAATCAAATTCTATTCCAACTTCTTCTTTTAAATTTCTTTCCAAATCTGGAAGATGAGGTTCAACCCAATGATCTTTGTTATCAATTCCTGCTGCATTTACGTAATTCATAATATGTTGATCCACTTGCTTGTAAAGATCATGCAAATTTAAATCCATACGAATATCATGGGCAATTTCAGAGACTTGTTTTTCTGTTAGACAATGATCTGGATGAAGTAGATCACAACATGGGATTCTCTTCTCGATCAATTCATTTAGATTGATTTTTATTTCGTAATCTTGATGGACAGTCATTGAATTTTTTAGCTTTATTACTTTAATTCTAATTATGTTTAAGGTTTTGTATATCTTTAGTCAAGAAACAAAGTTCTTTAATGCATATAAAGTGATTTTAAATAAATAGGTCTTCCAAATCTTTATACAAATCATCATTGTCTTTTTGGTTTTCTTTAAGTTCATGGTGATCTAGTGAAAGTTCTTTTTTTGAAGTATAGAAAAGATATCCAATAGCTCCTAAGAGTAATGTTGTTGGTAAAATCATTAGCATTAAATTGACTTATAATGAATATAGTGCAACACTTATTACAGTCAAGTGCTGAACTTTAATTAATTTTTAAATGCCTACAAAGAAAAAAAGAGTTGGTTTTATTCCTAGAGAAGATGTTATGAGAATAATTGAAAAGTTGAGCTCAGAGAACAATTTAAGTAATTCAAAAATAATAAGTATTTTGGTAGAAGAAGCACTTTCTATGAGAGGTCTATTTAATAAAAAAAATGGTAAAGTAACTCAATCATATCAATCAATTGACGATAATTCAAAAAACTTATTTGATAATTCTGGTGACTTTAATGATAATGCAAAACTCTCAAATGATTCTATCTTAGGAAATCATTTTATTTCTAATAAATCAACCCATTTAAATAAAGAGAATCAGGAGGCTTTTGACTTGCAAACTTATAAAAAGTTTTTATCATTTCTAAAATTTCAGGAAATGATGGATAAATATAGCACCTAATAAGGTGTTGCTAAGTGATACACTGTACGTTAGATTTAATTTGTATATATAGGAGAATCGCATATTAAGATTATTTTTCATCATTTCAAAAACCTAAATTCAATTAATCTATAAAATATTTATTCCTATGAATTCATCTCTCCCAGGTTTATCTGTAAATCTCCTCCCACCAGATAAGTTATATTGTAATTTTAGTTATTGGAGTTCTTTGTTCTCTCAGGATATGCAAATTTTATGGGATAGAGCGCATGGAGTACCTTTAGAAAAGCTCCCAAAAGGGGTTTCTGATATGATTTTTCCGTATTTATTGCTTGCACTCTCAGACTATAAGACTTCGCAAATAAATAAAATGAATGGAATAGGATTAGACAATCTATTAAGCCTTTGGTTTGATAAGTACTTATTAAATAAAAATGGTTACTTCGAGCTAATTAAAAAATAATATTTTAAATTAGCTATTAATATCAAATTTGATTGCTATAAAAATTTATTAAGTTTAAAAAATTTTTTAGTGATTCTTTCCTAATTGGCACATCAATAGTCTTGCTATAAATATATTAAAAGGTTTGATGACGCATTCTTTAAATTTCTTTTTAGCAAATATGTGTATTATCTTTTTGATAATGCAAATCAGTAGTGATATTAAATTAAGAAAAGCGAAATAAATGAAATTTAATTCAAAAACCTTAAGCTTGATATTAAACCTGTTATTTTGCTTATTTATATTTATTATTTAATTTTTTAGTCTTTATTAATTAATTTACAAAAAGTTCAAAAATTAATATTCAAATTTGGTTGACTTTTATTGTTAATGCGATGATAATGGCAAAAATTAATCTTTATTGTGAATTTTCTTTCAGATACTTTTGATGATTTTGTTGATGATCTACTTTCATCCGATGTTAATTTGTTAAAAGGGGAACTTGATTTTCTTCTTATGCAACATTTATTTAATTCTATAGATTTGAAGCTTATAAATAAAAATGAAACTATAGATGACGAATCATTAGCTGCTTAATTTTTATGAAATTTTTTTATGAAAAGTTTTGGGTTCCAGTTTTTGGTTATATTTTATCTAAATTTGTTTTTTTAATAGAAGGTAAGAAGCAGGACTCTAAAAAAAAGTAGATTAATTACTTCTTTTCTTAATTAAGTATTTTTAAATACATAATCTATGTGAATATATTTTGATAACAACAAAAGTAGTGCTTTAATTTTAAGAACATATGCATGGTTGAGATATATCTTGATTGCTTTTTAGCAAATTAAAATGAACAAAAATAATATGTTGAAGCCATATACAGTGCATTACCGTGATTTTCAAAATATAAGATTAGAAAATTGTTTTTATGCTTCTGACGCTTACGAGGCTAGAACACTAGCAATGGAATTTAATAAGTTTATAAATGAACATCCAAACAGTATTGACCTAATAAGATGCGAAAAATGAATAAAAGTTTTTAGAAATCTAGAAAAATTTATTTAAACACTTAAGAACTTATCTATAACTGCTTGACTTAACTCACTAGTATTTCCGCTAGCAACAATACCTCCTCGTTGCATCGCATAATATCTATTGGCTTGTCTTACAAAATGCAAGTGTTGTTCTACTAATAAAACACCAATTCCTGTATCTTTAATTATCTGATTGATTGCATTTTCTATGTCTAAAACTATATTTGGCTGAATACCTTCAGTTGGTTCGTCAAGTAATAGAAGTTGAGGTTTGCCTAGTAATGCTCTTGCAATAGCTAATTGCTGTTGTTGTCCTCCACTAAGATCTCCTCCTTTCCTTTGAAGAAAATCTTTTAGGATTGGGAAGAGATCGTAAATAAATGGATCTATTTTCTTGTTCTTAGATAATCCACCAGGTAGAGACTCCATTCCCAACATAAGATTCTCTTCAACTGATAAATATGGAATAATTTCTCTCCCCTGAGGGACGTAAGCCATTCCTTTCCTCGCCCTCTGATGAGGTGCTTTTCTATTGATATTTTCACCAACCAAATAAATATCGCCTTTTTTTTGTTTTAACAAACCAATAAGTGATTTCAATAAAGTTGTTTTGCCAACTCCATTTCTTCCAATCAAACAAACCATTTCTCCTGATTTAACGTTTAAATCTACATCTCTAAGAATATGACTTTCGCCATAATAAGTATTTAACGATTTTATTTCGAGTAAATTTTCCATAACTAGTCCTCAGGTCTTCCTAAATAAACATCAATAACTTTTTTGTCTTTTTGTATGGTCTCCATCGTTCCTTCACATAATACTGTGCCCTGATTTAATACTGAAACATTACTATCAAGTCTTCTTATAAATTCCATATCGTGATCTATTACCACTACTGTATTTTCGCCTGATAATGATTTTAATAAATCAGCTGTAAGGTCAGTTTCTTCATCAGTTAAACCTGCAACGGGTTCATCTACTAACATTAAATCTGGCTTCTGTCCTACTAACATGGCTATCTCTAGCCATTGTTTTTGGCCATGTGATAAAGATCCAGCTTTAGAATCAACTTTTTGAGCTAAATTAACAATCTTCATAAGACGATCAATCTCATTAAGCTGTTCATCCTTAATACTTTTGTTTATAAGGTTTAAGGGACTTTTAGGAGTTGTCACCGATATTTCAAGATTTTCTTTAACTGTTAGATTTTCAAAGATTCTTGGACTTTGGAACTTTCTTCCAACTCCAAGTCTGGCTATTTTATGCTCCTTTCTACCTACTAAAGATTTTCCTTTAAAAATTACTTCCCCTTTTGTTGGCTTAACCTTTCCAGTTATTACATCGAGAAATGTTGTTTTACCTGCGCCGTTGGGTCCTATTACAGCTCTTAATTCTCCTTTCTTTAAATTTAAATTAAGTTTGTTGAGAGCCAAAAAACCCTCGAAACTAACAGTAATATCAATTAAATTTAGAAGATCTTTATTATTCATTATTCCCCTCCTTATTGTTAACTTCTAAGCTTGGATAGGTTTCAATCTT
The DNA here is from genome assembly GCA_902525585.1 of uncultured Prochlorococcus sp. Classification (GTDB taxonomy): domain Bacteria; phylum Cyanobacteriota; class Cyanobacteriia; order PCC-6307; family Cyanobiaceae; genus Prochlorococcus_A. The sequence continues at coordinate 25,749 of CABZHQ010000017.1, forward strand.
CCTTTTCAAACCAAATCTTTGAAGAAGATTTCTAGGACCATCTCCTTGAAGCCATCCTAAAACTCCTTCTGGTAGAGCTGTTACAACTAAGATAAATAACCCTCCTTGAATAAACATCCAGCTAGCAGGTAGAGCTTCACTTACTAGACTTTTTGCATAGTTGATGAAAACTGCTCCTAGTATCGCTCCCAATAAAGTTCCTCTTCCTCCAACCGCAACCCATATAACCATTTCTATAGAAAAGGGAACCGTCATAAATTGAGGTGATACAATTCCAGACTGAACGGTATATAAAGCTCCAGAAATTCCTGCGAGACCACCAGCAATAGAAAATATTATCGTCTTGAATATAACCGGGTTGTATCCTGTAAATCTAACTCTTGGTTCATCATCTCGTATTCCTATAAGGATATTTCCAAATCTTCCTTTAACGACCCACTTTGCAAAAAACCATGAGGCTATTACTAATGCTGCTGTTATCCAAAAGAATAATCTTTGCATGGGCTCAGAACCTACCATCTGACCAAATAGTTGTGTTACATCTGTTTTTAATCCGTTTGTTCCATTTATAAGTTTTTGTTGTCCATTAAAGAAATTAAAGAATACAAGAAGAGAAGCTTGAGTAAGTATAGAAAAATAAACCCCTTTGATTCTATTCCTGAAAACAAGAAAACCAATTAAACCAGCAATCAATGCTGGAATTATCCAGATAGCGAAGAAGGTAAAAACAGGCGATCTAAACGGTTCCCAGAAAAAAGGCAATTTTTCAACACCATATAAAGCAAAAAATTCAGGAATATTATTTGGAAATTCAGAGGAGCTGGTTATTTGCAAATACATTGCTGCACAATACCCTCCTAGTGCAAAAAATATACCTTGTCCAAGACTTAGTAAACCTGTAAATCCCCAGATAAGATCAACACCAAGTGCAACTATGGATAAGGATAAGTATCTACCTAGAAGGTTTAACCTAAATACAGGGAGTAAAGTTGGTGCTGCAATAATTAAGGCTATTAATATTATCCAAAATGATAATACTATTTTTTTATCAAATTTAATTTTACTAAAGGACATTAGTTTTCAACCATCCTTCCTTTTTGAGGAAATAAACCTGTAGGTTTAAATTGTAAGAATATAACAATTAGTGCAAATATCATTACTCTTGCCATACTTGTGGTCGCAAAAAAGTTAATTGTGTTTGATAAAGGTAAAGGCATATCTGGCCATATTGATAAAAGCCTTCCAGCTCCAATTAAATCAGTCATTATTCCTATTCCAAATGAAGCAAGTACTGTTCCTAATAAATTGCCTACTCCTCCCAGTACTACAACCATAAAACAACCAACTATATAGTTTCCGCCTACATTTGGTCCTACAGAACCTAAAAGAGATACTGCTACCCCTGCAACTCCTGCTAACCCAGATCCAATTCCGAAAGTAATTATATCCACTTTTTCAGTAGATATACCAAGGCAATCACTCATTTGTCGGTTCTGAGTAACTGCTCTTATACGCATCCCCCAAGCACTTTGATTAAGAAATAAAGTTATTGCTATTACAGAGATTAGAGTAATGACAATTATCATTAATCTTGTTTTAGGAAATGCAGTGCCAATAATCTCTACTTGACCTCTCATCCATGAGGGTGCTGTTACATCAACATTTCGAGCGCTTGCTCTACTAAGTTTGCTGACAGAGGATGAGATTACACTACCTGTCAGAACCCCAGTTAAAACAGCAAATATCCAAGAACTAAATTTAAAATATTTAAAATTTATTGATTCTTTTATTTTTGAAGGGAATGTTGTTGGTAAGAATAAACCAATTAACAGACTTATAACCAGACCGGTACCATAAGCTAAAGGTACACTTCTGACAAATTGTTGAAGAATTAAGCTTACGCCCCAAGTTGCGAGAAGTGTTTCTAGTGGACTTCCATAAAGTTTTCTTATTATAGTTTTTTCCAACAGAATGCCTACTACTCCACTAACAATAAAAGCAAGGAAGATAGAGACTATTATGTACGAATTGTAGAAAGGTTTTAATATAGGTAATTTGAAAATTAGTTGTGTTACATATGTTGTGTAAGCCCCAAGCATCATGAGTTCTCCATGGGCAAGATTTATTACACCCATAAGACCAAAAACAATTGCTAGTCCTAATGCAGCAACAAGTAGTACAGATCCGATTGCAACACCATTAAAAAGACTATCTAGAAGTAACTCCAATTTAGAAAAAGAAAATATTTGATTATATAAAATAAAAGGAGGTGTTAACCTCCTTTTATTTTGAAGTATAGGTTTTAATAAGATTAAAGCTTATACTTTTCTCCTTTTGAAGGATCTGTCCAGTCGCATGCAAATCCTTTCGAACTTGGATGCTTTTGGTTCCATGCTTGAGGAAGAACAACTCCTGTTTCTTCAAGGATTGTAAATCCACCCTCTGCATTAATCTCTCCAATTCTTACTGTTTGAGATAAGTGGTGATTAGGCATAACTTCAACAGGACCTTGTGGGGCATCAAACTTTTGTCCAACAAGAGCTTCCCTTACTGCGTTGTCGTCGAATGTTCCAGCATCTTCCACTGCCTGTTTCCATAAATAAACCATGTTATAGGCAGATTCTTGAGGATCAGCTACAACACGATCTGCTCCCCATCTTTTCTTGAAACTTGCAGCAAATTTCTTAGATGCAGGAGTGTCAATTGACATCATGTAGTTCCAGGCACCATAGTGACCTTCAAGGAACTCTGGACCAATTGTACTAATCTCTTCTTCAGCAATTGAGTAGTTCATTACGTAATAGCCACTTGAAGGCGTGATACCAGCGTCTTGAATCTGTTTGAAGAATGCAACGTTTTGGTCACCATTAAGTGTATTAATGATTATTCCACCTTCAGGAAGCGCCTTTTTGATTTTTGAGATAATAGGTGCAACTTCAGTATTTCCTAATGGAAGGTAATCTTCTCCAACAACTTTACCTCCTAACTGTTTTACCTGAGCTTTTGTGATTGTATTGGAAGTTCTTGGGAAAACATAATCAGAACCTACAAGGAAGAAATCGCCACCAGCTGCGGGAGAACGCTTATACATGAAATCTGTAGCGGGTTCTGACTGTTGGTTTGGTGTAGCTCCTGTATAGAAAATGTTGTTTGAACATTCTTGGGCTTCATATTGAATTGGGTAGTAAAGGAAAGCATCCTTTGATTCGTAGACTGGTAACATTGCCTTTCTACTAGCGGACGTCCAACCACCAAATACGACAGGAACTCCGTCTTGATCTATAAGCTTCTTAGATTTTTCAGCAAAAGTAGGCCAGTCAGATGCACCATCTTCTACTATGTATTCTATTTTGTAGCTTTTACCGCCAACTTTTACACCACCAGCAGCATTTATCTCTTCAATAGCCATTTTTTCAGTATCAACAAGGGTTGATTCAGAAATTGCCATTGTTCCAGATAACGAATGCAAAATACCGACTGTTACTGTGTCGTCGAAACTTCCGGAGGTTCCACCTCCACCGCATGAAGTCGCTGTGACAGCTAGTGAGGCAGTAGCTAATCCTGCCAAAATACGCCTTGAAATTCTCATGAATTAGGATAAATTAAGTAATTGACCCTCATTAAGGGGATAATGTAAAAGTTATTAACGAGTGAGGATTCGTTTTGTATCAGTCGTAACTTTTTGTTGAATCCAATATATTATTAATGAACATTTTCTAGTTTCGATTGTTGGGTATATGTGATTCTAAAAATTGAGTTATTTCTTCAACTCCTCTGCCGCTACTTAGGTTGGTAAAAAACCAAGGTTTCCCTTTTCTCATGAATTCAGTATCACTTTTCATAATATTTAAATCCGCACCAACTTTATCTGCTAAGTCAATTTTGTTTATTAATAATAAATCCGACCTTGTTATGCCTGGCCCCCCTTTTCTAGGGATTTTGTCTCCGGCAGATACATCAATTACATATATTGATAAATCTACGAGTTCTGGACTAAAACTAGATGCTAAATTATCACCTCCACTTTCTACAAAAACAAAATCTAAAGGATTATATTTATTTTCTAAATCTAGTACAGCATTTTTATTTAATGAACAATCCTCTCTTATCGCGGTATGAGGACAACCTCCTGTTTCTACACCAATAATCCTTCCTTCCTCTAAAACCTTCTTATTTATTAGAAAGTTAGCATCTTCTTTGGTGTAAATATCATTGGTGACAACTGCTATCTCATAATTTTTTTTCATGCTTAAGCATAGAGTCTCTACTAATGCAGTTTTCCCTGATCCTACAGGCCCAGCAACCCCTACTCTCAATTTGCTGCTCATAAATTAATTTCTAAAAAGTTTTGTATAAAGGTCATTATGATTTTGTTGTGCCATAGCTAAACCTACATTGCCAAAATAGATGTCATCAATTTCTTTGTCCATAATTTCTTTAGAAACTTTTGAAATTATTGCTAATAAGTCTCTCTGAATTAGTTGGGCTTTTGTTGACCCAATAGGAATAATTCTTAATGCAGCACTAAGTTGGTTTGCACTCCAAGCATAGAAAAAATTCTCAACCATTTCTAACTTGTTAATTTCAAAACAATAACAAGCCCAACTCCACGCTAATGACCAGGAGCTTTTTTTATTATTTTCATATAGAAATTCAAATCCAAATTCTTTGGTTAAATCAAAGAGAGATTTAGCCATTTGAATTTGTTGTTCTCTAATTTCGAGAGAGTCCTTTGATGAGAGAATCCATTTATCCAAACTCATTAGCTTTTGCAAATTAACTTTTAAATTCTTGCGGTCGTTTATCTCATTGAAAATATCAAAAAAATCTAGTAAAAGTTTTGCATCTAGCCTTATCTGACCAATTTTTAGTTCACTTATTATTAAGTCTTTTACCGAATTTGAATCTGTTAAATTTTTATTATGAAGATAACTCTCCATTCCCTCCGAATAACAAAATCCTCCAACTGGTAAGTTAGGACTTATTAATAAATATTTTAATAAGTGACTTTTAATCATGACTATGGGCACCTTTTTCCGGAAAAAACTTTTTTTTCGTATTTTTTACATCAACTTTAAAATTAAGAAGCATATTTTTAATAACATAATCACCTTTTGTTAGAAGAATGCCTTCTTCTATTTCTACTTCCACGTGTCTATTTCCAAGATGATAAGCAGTTTTAATCAGCTCAATTTTAGAATTTGAACTTATTTCAATTAAATCTTCTGTTTTGGCAATTATTTCTACATAAAAATTGGACTTATTAGTTGAGAGAATATCTCCATCATTTAATTTGCCCTCTCTAGGTAATTGTAAGATTATTTCTTGATCACAATCAGTTAATCTTTTACCTCTTAAGATTCTTCTTTCATCTGAACTTAAGGTAAGTTTTAAAAATAAACCTAATGTCGGTTTTTCCTTAATCCAATCAGTTACAACAATTTGTTTATTCATTCTCATAATCAAAATTTTTGGTTACTTTAATTTAGTAATTAAAGAAAACAATTTATGATTAAAACTTCATGGGAAGGTAATTGTTTCTTAAATTTTTTCAATAATAAAACAAGTTTAGGAAATGTTGATAAAACAATCTTTAAATCTAAATCAACTTCTCCTTACAAGTTACTAAAGTCTACTCATGATCAAGAGGGCAGATGCATTTTGCCTGTTCTACATACTGCAGGGGGATTGGTTGGAGGTGATTTACTCGATTTTGAGGTAAATCTTGAAAAAAACTCTAAGGTTTTGTTGACGACTTCTTCAGCTCAGAAAGTATATGGATCAGTTGGAAGGTCTAAAATCAATCCAAAAGGAAGTTTTTCAAAGCAAAAGAATCTCATAAACATTCTTGACAATTCTCATTTAGAGTATCTACCACAAGAAACAATCATCTTTGCAAATGGTTTATATGAGCAAGTTTTTAAAGTATCTATTTCAGAAACTTCAAGTTTTTTATTTACTGATTTAATAAGACTTGGAAGATCTTCTTCCGGAGAATCTATTGAGAGTGGAGTTTTTAGGTCTAAATTAGAAATTATGAGAAATAATGATTTACTTGATGATTGGGAATATGTTGATCAGATTGAATTATCTAAGGCAAGTTTTGTGGCCAAGTCAGGCATGGATTATATGCCCATTTTTGGATCCTTAATTTGGATTTGCGAAAAAGATTTTTCCAAGTCAAAAATAAATAATCTTGTAGGAAATATAAAAAAAATTTTCAATGAAACTAATAATAATTTATCTATTGGAATCCTTGAAAATGGAATCTCTGTAAGATTCCTAGGAAGTTCTTCTCAGGATGCTAGAAAATGTTTTTTTTGTATTTGGAAACAAATTAGGTCTGTTTGTGGATTTTGTGAGCCAAAATATCAAGGTGTATGGCCTTTACAAGATTCTATGAATTACTAATTATGTTCAGAAAGAACCTTTTTTAAGAATTTATAGATTAATTTTTTATTATGCATCTTTCACCTCAAGAAAAGGATAAATTATTGATTTTTTCTGCTGCCCTCTTAGCTGAAAGAAGACTTTGTCGAGGTCTTAAGCTTAATTATCCTGAAACAATTGCTTTTTTAAGTTTTCAAGTACTTGAAGGAGCACGAGATGGTAAAAGTGTAAGTCAATTAATGTCAGAGGGAACTACCTGGCTTTCAAAATCACAAGTTATGGAGGGCATTCCTGAAATGGTTGATGAAGTTCAAATAGAAGCGGTTTTCCCTGATGGCACTAAATTAGTTACTATTCACAATCCGATTAATTAGTTATGAGTAATTTAATTCCTGGCGAAATAATTCCTGAACAAGGTGAAATTGAACTAAATCTAAGTAAGCAAGTTAAAACAGTAACGGTTTCTAATGCTGGAGATAGGCCTGTGCAAGTTGGATCTCATTATCATTTTTATGAAGCAAACAAGGCTTTAATTTTTGATAGAGAAATAACACATGGTATGCGTCTTGACATTCCTGCAGGAACAGCAATTAGATTTGAACCGGGTGATACAACAGATGTCAAATTAGTACCATTTTCAGGTTTAAGAAATGCATATGGTTTTAATTCATTAGTTAATGGTTCTTTAAATAGTTAGAATTATGTCTTATAAAATCGATAGAAAAACTTATGCTCAAACTTACGGACCCACTACCGGAGATAGAGTAAGGCTCGCTGATACCGAACTTTTTATAGAAGTAGAAAAGGATTTAACTACATACGGAGACGAAGTTAAATTTGGTGGAGGTAAAGTTATTAGAGATGGGATGGGACAGTCTCAAGTAAGAAGAGCTGATGGAGCTGTAGATACTGTAATAACTAATGCTTTGATTGTAGATTGGTGGGGAATAATTAAGGCTGATGTGGGTATAAAAGATGGAATGATTTTTGAAATTGGTAAGGCTGGTAATCCTGATATCCAGGATAATGTTGATATTGTTATTGGTGCATCAACAGAAGTAATAGCTGGAGAGGGGCATATTCTTACTGCAGGTTCAATAGATACCCATATTCACTTTATCTGTCCCCAACAAATTGAGACAGCATTAGCCTCTGGAATTACAACTATGTTGGGAGGAGGAACTGGACCTGCAACTGGTACAAATGCTACTACTTGTACTCCGGGTTCTTTTCATATTTCAAGAATGCTTCAATCTGCAGAAGCATTCCCCATGAATTTAGGTTTTTTCGGAAAAGGAAACTCAACAAACGAGCGCAATCTTATTGATCAGGTTGAGGCTGGTGCATGTGGATTGAAGCTTCATGAGGATTGGGGAACCACTCCTTCTACAATAAATTCTTGTCTAAATGTTGCAGATAAGCTTGACGTACAAGTATGTATTCATACTGATACTTTAAATGAGGCAGGCTTTGTTGAAGATACCATCAAGGCTATTGCAGGAAGAACTATTCATACTTTTCATACCGAAGGGGCAGGTGGAGGTCATGCTCCAGACATTATAAAAATTTGTGGAGAAAAAAATGTTCTTCCTAGTAGTACAAATCCAACAAGACCTTATACAAGGAACACATTAGAAGAACATCTTGACATGTTAATGGTTTGTCATCATTTAGATTCTAAAATCCCAGAAGACATTGCATTTGCTGAATCAAGGATCAGAAGAGAGACTATTGCAGCTGAGGATATCTTGCATGATGTAGGTGCCTTTTCAATTATTGCTAGTGATTCTCAAGCTATGGGAAGAGTTGGCGAAGTAATAACAAGAACTTTTCAAACCGCACATAAAATGAAAGTCCAAAGAGGGCCGCTAACGCAGGATTCTGATAGAAACGATAATTATAGAGTAAAGAGATATATTTCTAAAGTCACAATTAATCCCGCAATAGCTCATGGTATTGATAAACATGTTGGGTCTATAGAAAAGGGTAAAATTGCGGATTTGGCATTGTGGAAACCTTCCTTTTTTGCGGTAAAGCCTGAATTAGTTGTTAAGGGAGGATCTATAGTTTGGTCCCAAATGGGTGATGCAAATGCTTCAATTCCTACTCCAGGTCCTGTACATGGTCGACCTATGTTTGCAAGTTTCGGCCAATCTCTAATTAAGAGTTCTTTTACTTTTTTAAGTAAAAATTCAATTGAACAAAATATTCCAAATAAATTAGGCTTACAAAAGAAGTGTATTGCTGTAGAAAATACTAGAAATATCAATAAATTAAACTTAAAACTTAATAGTAAACTCCCAAATATTTCAGTTGATCCTCAAACTTATGAAGTTTTTTCTGATGGAGAACTTCTTACTTGTGAACCACTTGATGAAGTCCCAATGGCTCAGAGGTATTTTTTGCTTTAAAAGTTTTTAATCAATTCTTTTTCACTTATCTTTATGTCTTTTGAACCCGCAATAGCTAAATCTTCTTGCAGTTTGTTCTCACAAGATAGAACTCTTGACCAACTTGGTAATTGAAGTGTCGTAGGACAAGCCAGATAATCTTCAGTAGCAGGTCTTAATAGTTTCGCAAACTTTTGTACTGATAATTCTTCTTCGTGCCTATCGTATGGAAGTTGATTAACTGCTGAATCTAATCCAAATTGTTTTACCCGATCTTCTCCAACTCTTTTGTAGAGAACTTCTAGAGTTGCTAGTTGCGTGCTAGTTAAGGTCTCGGCTTGATGCTCCATGAGACCTCTTAAAACACTCGAAAGTATTTCAGTACACATTTTTTGCAATCCTTCTTTAGAAGAATCTCCAATATTCTTATGTTTATGATCAAATAAACCAAGGTCAACCTGGGCTATTTTGGAGGTCCTTACGTTTCTATAAACCTCAGATAATAAACCTATTTCTAAACCCCAGTCACAAGGTATTCTTAAATTCATAGCAAGGTCTTTAGTAAAAGCAAACTCACCTGCCAATGGATATCTAAATGATTGAAGATATTGTAAAAAAGGACCCTTACCAACTAACTGCTCAAGACTTGCTAATAAAGGACCCACAAATAATCTTGTTGCTCTACCTTGTAATTGATTTGTTTCTAGAGATAACCTACTGTAAAAAGCTTTTACATATGATATTCCATATGATTCATCCAGAAGTGGAAGTATCATTCTTGAAGGATATAAAGGACTAAAAGTTCTTATATCAGCATCAAAGAGAGCTACAACTTCTGATTTTCTTGTGGCAACTCCTATGCCTTGCCATACAGCCCATCCTTTACCTGGAGTTCCTAAAAGTTCTAATCCATTTTTTTCTTGGCTTTTTAATAACTCAATTACAGAGGGAGAATTAGTCCATTGAACGTGAACTGGGAATGGCATTGAGTCAAAAAATGCTTTTGCGGCCTTAACTTGCTCAACAGTTTTTGCAGAGAGAGCAATTACTAATTCATTTAAGCCAGTAAGGTTTTTTAAAACTTCTCTTATATCTTTTAATGCTGGACGCTCAAACTCTTCATATAAGCAAGGTATTAAAATACTAGTTGATCTTCTTTTAAGGCTTTTGTTTAATTCTTTAAGTAAATTTCCTGTAACTCCATATTCATGTATTGTGGTGATTAAACCTTGTTGAAAGTCCATTTTCTAATTGATGTGCAGAATGGTATTAATACTTCGATGATTTTTTCAAAGTGAAGCAAATTGATTCAGAGAAAAAATTAGATAGATTAAAAATTGATAAATTGTTAAAAACAATTTATTCAAATCATACTACAGAAGAAATTAATTTTATTTCAAACCAATTATTACAGATTTTAGATGATTTCTCAGAGAAATCTGCTTATGAAGAAATAAGAGATAAAGAAAGGTGGAATGAATCTCATTCAGTTTTGATAACTTATGCAGATAGTATTTATAAAAATGGCGAGGCAACATTAATAACTCTTGGGAAGTTGTTAAGTAAACATTTTGGAAGTCTTTCTAAAGTTGTACATATTCTTCCTTTTCTGAAATCCACAAGCGATGGAGGTTTCGCTGTCTCAAGTTATGATTCCCTAGAAGAAAAATTTGGTGGTTGGGATGATCTCAAAAGTATTTCTAAAAATCATGATTTGATGGCTGATTTAGTACTAAACCATGTTTCATCATCTCACCCATGGGTTCAACAATTTATTAAATCCCAAGAACCGGGTATATCAAATGTTTTTTCACCGAAACAAAATCTTGACTGGTCAAATGTAGTCAGGCCTAGAAGTTCCTCTTTGTTTTCTCAAATAAATACTGATGATGGTCCTAAACAAGTTTGGACAACTTTTGGGCCAGATCAAATTGATTTGAATTGGCATAATCCTAAAATGAATCTTGAGTTCTTAAATTTAATTACTACGTATTTGTCTAATGGAATTAAATGGTTAAGGCTTGATGCTGTAGGTTTTATTTGGAAGGAATCAGGGACTACATGCTTACATTTACCTAAAGCACATTCAATTGTGAAACTCTTAAGAGTTCTCTTAAATAATCTTCTTGATGATGGCGTTTTAATAACAGAAACCAATGTTCCTCAGAAGGAGAATCTATCTTATCTCATTCCTGATGATGAAGCCCACATGGCATATAATTTCCCATTGCCTCCTCTTCTCTTAGAGGCAATTATTACTTCAAGAGCTGATATTCTAAACTCATGGATTTTTGATTGGCCCATATTACCTGAAGATACTACTTTATTTAATTTCACTGCATCGCACGATGGTGTTGGCTTAAGAGCGCTTGAGGGTTTAATGAATGAGCAGAGAATTAAGGATTTATTAATTAATTGTGAGAAAAGAGGAGGATTAGTAAGTCACAGACGTTTATCAAATGGTGAAGATAAACCTTACGAATTGAATATTAGTTGGTGGAGTGCAATGGAAGACTCCAGTAGAGATGCTAAAAGATTTCAATATGAGAGATTTATTTTGAGTCAACTATTAGTAATGGCTCTGAAAGGGGTCCCTGCATTTTATTTACCAGCATTACTAGCTTCGGAAAATGATATAAAAAGTTTTTCTATGACAGGTCAAAGAAGAGATCTAAACAGAGAAAAGTTTAAATCAGAAAATCTTTCTGCTGTTTTGAATAATCCTGAGTCAAATGCTAATAAAAACTTAAAATATCTTCGTAATGCTATGGATGTCCGATCAGAATTAAAGCAATTTCACCCTTGTTCACACATGAAATGTTTGTCTAAAGGTAGAAGTGATATTGTTGTAATCAAAAGAGGTAAAGGTCCTGAGTCTGTTTTCGCAATCCATAATATGACTGAAAATAAAATTAATTATCAATTGAATGATAATGATCTACCAAAAATAATTGAGAATGATTTCAATACCCATGATTTTTTAACATCCTCTAAATACAATTGCAAAAATATTAGTCTCGATCCTTTTCAAGTAATTTGGCTTAGTGCTTTATAAAGATGATAGAAAATTCTTCTATTTGGGTAGTAAGTGATGTAGATGGTACTTTAATGGATCACTCATATGATTTATCACCAGCTAAAGAAACTATAAAAAAACTACAAAAATTATCCATACCCGTAATTCTCTGTACAAGCAAAACTGCTTCTGAAGTAAAAGTTATTAGAAAGGAACTTAACTTGACGGATCCTTATATTGTTGAGAATGGTGCTGCAATATATGGTGAATCTCTTAAAAGAGTAAATGGAGAAATTATTCTTGGAATAAAATACGAATCTCTTGAAGAAATCTTAAATTTTATTTCTAAAGAAATTGATTACAAACTTACTCCTCTTAATAATCTCACTGATCAAGAGGCCACTCAGCTTACAGGTTTAGTAGGCAACTCATTGAACTTAATGCGTGATAGACACTGGAGCATGCCTTTTTTAAATCCGCCAAGTTATTTAGAAGAGAAAATTAATATCTGTTGTAAAAAATTTAATGTTGATATTTTTAAGGGCAATAGAATGAGTCACTTATTATCTACAAAATCGAATAAAGGTAAAGCTATAAATGCTCTTAAAGAATATTCAAATATTCATAATATTGAAATTATAGGTTTAGGCGATTCTCCAAATGATTTGCCTCTACTTTTAAACTCAGATATTAAAATAGTTATCCCTGGAATAGATGGGCCTAACTTAAATTTACTAGATCAATTAAAAGATTTGGAATTTACTTTGGCTTCTGAACCAAATGGATATGGTTGGAAAAATGAAATTAATAAATTAATAAATAAGCGAGAACTAAGTTAGAAAGATGAAAGATTTAGATATTAATTTTCCTCTTGATAAATTTGAAAAATTAATTATTGATATTGGTTGGGAATCCTTGGATGATTGGTTCAATTTTTGGAATAGTAAAAGAGACATTCTTTCAATTGATCAATATTGGGACAATAAAGTAAATGATGATTGGATTTGGGGTTTGGCTTTACCTATTTTATCTCAGGCTTATAAATTTCAAAATAATTTTTCTGATAGAAAAATTATTGGAATTTCAGCTCTGCCTGGCACAGGTAAAACAACACTAGGTAAATGGCTCGAAGCTATATCGATAAAATTAAACTTCAAAATTGCGGTTATTTCAATTGACGACTTTTATCTCCCGTCAAATGAAATGAAATTAGCAATTAAGAATAACCCTTGGAATGTTTCAAGAGGTTTTCCTGGAAGTCACTCAGTAAGATTAATGCACGAAAAGTTATTAAATTGGAAGATAAATGGAGAATTAAATGTGCCAGTTTTCGATAAATCCTTAAGAAATGGTTTAGGAGATAGATCTCATTGGAGATTAGATAATCCAGATTTATTAATTCTTGAGGGATGGTTTTTGGGAATAAAACCTTATTCTATTGACATAAATGATCAACCCGCAAATACAACAAATTTGAGTTTTTATGAATCATCTTATGTATTAAAAATTCAAAAAAACCTTAACGAATATTTAGATATTTGGAATTTAATAGACAATATTTGGCATTTAAAGCCATTGAAGATTGAATACATGAATATATGGAAAGCAAATCAGGAAAAAGAAATGTTTTTACAGAAAGGTAACGCCCTTTTAGATGAAAAATTATCTAATTTCTTGAGAATGCTTAATGTCTCAATTCCTCATAAAAGCTTTGATCTTTTAAAATCCTACGCGCTTTTATTAATTGATCAAGAAAGAAATTTAGTTGAAGCTGGATTAAATTTGTAGCATTTTTTAAAATTTTTTTTTCAGTAATTTTTTATACATTTTTTTAAGCTCTCAATAGTGTTTAATTAAAGATATTTTGTTTCTTAAGGATGGTTGAGTTTTCTTACAAAAATGAAGGCTGTAGGATGGTTGTCTTGAGATGTATTGGTCCATCAAATTTTTTCTTAGAAAGAGTTTTATTTCCAACCGACATTCTTACTTTTATGGCCCCAAACGATTCAAGAGTTGAAATCTGGGGAAATGAATTATATGGCCCTAAGTTGGAAGAGAGAATAAGAATTTCTGCTGAGAACGAAGATTCGACTTTAGTGGCTTAGAACAGATATTATCTAATTGTCTTCGAGTCAAAATTTTTTACAAATACCTTGTTTTTATTGATATTATCAAACTAGTTTTTAAGTTTTATAAATGTATTATTTTTCTTCATTTGCAATAGGAGGTTTCGTTCCTTCTGCAGCTGTCGCTGGAGTTTTACTTTTAGTTGGTTTAGTAGCCTTCTTTTATCTTGGTATTAAAGGACCTACAGATTATTAAACATGAGTTAATAAAAAACATTGAAATTTTTCATAACCTTCTTGAATAAGTTAACACTATGGATTTAACAACTATTTTATTTATATTGAGCTTACCTTTCGTTTTATTAACAGTTTATTTTGGGACAAAAAATGATTTTTACGAGAGTGAAAACTATAAAGGTGATGGTTGTGCCCACGATGTTAAAAGATAACTTTGCTACTAATCTCCTCTAAATACACAGGTCCATCTACTATCAAATTGCCAAACTGGTTTGTATATTTCATTAGTAATTTTTTCTCCTGCATTATTACAAGTATCTAAATCTTTCATGGGAATAGAATGTAGGGAAGGACTCGTTATTCCACTAACCTCTGGCCTTCCTGCAGGCCCTTGTCTATAAGTTCCAATTATTAACCAATACTTAGCTTTCGCAGAACCAGAAAAGATTAATGAAAAAAGAAAAAATAATATTAAAATAGATTTTTTTTTCATTTTTTTATACTAGCTTTTAATTTTTAAATGTAAATTGCTATTAATTAATTATGTAATTTAATAATTTTTGGAATATTTAAAATTTGTTTTATATGGATTAATTCAAGGGTTGACTGAATTTATCCCTGTAAGTAGTACAGCTCATTTAAAAGTTATATCTCTTTTTTTAGGGATTGATGATCCCGGAGCATCTTTGTCCGCTACTATTCAACTTGGAAGTGTTCTTGCCATAGCTTGGTATTTTAGGAATGATATTTTTAATTTCAGAAGTCAATCTTCCAAAAAATTTCTTGAATATCTCTTACATGAAAGATTATTAAGGTCTATTTTGATAGGTACTATACCTATTGTTTTGCTTGGTGGGAGTATAAAAATATTTATCCCTTCTTTTTTTGAAAATGTTCTTCGTTCAAATTTATCAATAGCATTGGTCTCATTTCTAATGGCTTTTTTTATGTACT